>JAJPZH010000042.1 GCA_021204515.1 Alistipes sp.
ATCGCGAAGCGTCCAGTAATAACCGCCGTTCAATGCGTCGATGGCGCTCTCCATGTTTTCCGTAACGATGAAGCGCTTGGTAATCTCCTCCTCGGACATCACGCCCCCGAATCTGTTGATTATCTGCGTCAGGCGCGAGTCCATACTCGACTCGCTCTGTCCGGCATTGGGCGACGGCGAACCGCTGGAAACCGAATAAACCTGCCCGATAAAATAGTCGAAATAAGTCGCCGTGCTCACGGGAACCTCCCAAAGTTCGCCGTCGATAACGAGCATTTTACCCGAATTGGACTGAGGTCCGAGGTGTTTGCACAAAATATCGAGGAACCATGTCACATAAGTATCGTTTTCATCGAGTTTGCCTTTGTAGCCATCGACATTCGGCTCGAAGTCGATATCCAGACCGTCGTAGTTATACTTGTAAATGGTATCCGCGATCGCCTGCGCATATTTCTCCATCGAGGTTTTGATGGCCGCTTCATCGCCGTCCACCCAGCCCCAGAACGCTTCGCGGGTCGCTTCGTCCACATCGTATTCCGGCGGAGTGAACCCCTTGCCGATATGCTGAATAAAGGTACACATCAGCACTTTGGTCCCCTTCTTCTGCTGCACCATGCGTAGATCTTCGATCTTGCCCTGCGAAAGGTTGCTCGAATTGTCCCACAGCGAAACCATATCCATACTGTCGGGAAGTCCCATCAGCATACTGGCCGTCAGAACGGCAGGATCGCCCCAGCCGCTGAACCACCCGAACGAAATCGAATGATCCGTCTTTTTCCACTCGCGCAAAGCTTGGTAGTAGGATTCGGGGCGTGCGGTCTCGGTATTGCCGTATTCGACCTTCTTTTCGGCTTCGACCTCCGTCCAGTCACTGCAGTTGGTAAACGCAGTTGCGAAAAGGAGTGCCGCCGCCAATGCCCATATATTTTTCTTTATGTTCATAATATGTGCTTTCGTTTAGGTTTCGACATTATTTTTTCTTCGTCCAGAAAAGATCGACCGACTCGTCGTCCGTGCCGCCCAGCAATGCCACCGCCTTGTCGTAATTGCTCCTGTTGAGGTTACGTTCGGTATAGGGATAACGCAGACGGCGCATGCCGCGGAAATTGTCGGAGATAACGCCGCCGCTGAGGTTGTCGATGGCCGGCGCCAGTTCGGGATAGCCCGTACGGCGGAATTCGGCCCACGCTTCGAGTCCCATCGGGAAGTTGGCGATCCATTTCTGGGTGATGATGCGCTCCAGATTCTTCTCCGTACCGTCGGCATCGTTCCACTTGATCTTTATGTCCGTCTGACGGTCGTAATTGTACTTCGAGCCGCGCGGATCGTCCAGATGTCCGGCAGGAACGAGCGTTTCGTCGGCCAGATAGGCGTCGATATCCTCGCTTGCCACGCCGTTCTGCTCCATCGACAGACGCACGCCGGCTTCATAGTAGGACTGCGCCGTACCGCCGACGGTCCACCCCTTCAGAGCCATCTCGGCGCGCAGGAAATTGGTCTCGGCTGCCACGAACACCGGCAGCGACGAGCCGGACTGCACGTTGGGCAGCGAATAACCGCTTACGGCCGATTTCTCGAACCCGGCCGTACCGGCGCGCATGCCGATATAGCGGGTATTGTCGAAGGTCGATTTCTGGAAATAGGCTTCGCAGCGGGGATCGTCGTACCCGGTCATGTAATCGACGATCGAGGCGTTGACCCGCAGGTCGCCCCACGACGCCGAAGCCAACTGATAGGGATTGCCCTGCACGCCGGCGCTCATCATGGCGTTCTGGGCGTTGGTCTCGATCAGGCCGGCGGCATGGCCGCAGGCACTCTCGGCGGCCTCGCGGTCGTTCGAGCGGATCGCCGCACGCAGGCAGAGCGAGTTGGCCAGACGCGCCCAAGCCGTATAGTCGCCTGCGAAAATCGGATCGTTGTTCGCCAGCGGTTTCGACGCCGGATACTCCTGCGCATAGGCGTAGAGCGTGGTCGCAGCACCCGAAAGGTCCTCGATGATATGCTTGTAGACATCCTCCGCCGAGTCGTATTCGACATAGAACGAACCGTCGGCCACCTTGCTGTAGGGAATCGGACCGTAGCAGTCGGCGACGCGCATCATCACGGCGGCGCGCACCAGACGGGCCATCGCGTAATAGTGGCCCGACTTGCTGGTCGATTTTTCGATGTCGAAGAAGTTGGCGTAAATATCCTCGAACATCGTGTTGTACGGCGTGGCGTTCCATGCGTCCGAGGCATTGAACGTATCGAAATTCTGGCCGCCCCAGCGGTTCGACAGCGTGAAATATCCGCCCAGCGAGCCGACCATCTGATCGATCATCTGCGAGTCGTTCTGCTGCACGTACATCATGGCGTCGAGCATGGTGGGAATCAGCACGGCGGGGTCTCCCTTGTAAAGGGCATAGGGATCGGTGTTGTACTCGTCGAAATTACCCGTACAACCCGCAAAACCGCATACCGTCAATAAGAGACAGGTAAGTTTAATGATATTTTTCATAGCTTTGGTTCGGTTAGAATTGCAGTTTCACGTTAAAGCCGAAATTGCGCGTGCTCGGCTGCATGAAGTAGTCCACGCCCTGATAGTAGGCGTTGTCCGTCGCCGCCGAGATTTCGGGATCGAACGGCGCCTTGCAGTAGATCATCCAGAGATTTTTGGCGACGAATCCGACCGTCAGTTTGGCTTTGTTGCGGAACCACCGTGCCGGCAGCGTATACTGCAGGCTCAGCTCCTGCAGGCGTACGTTGGTGGCGCTGTAGAGGTAATAAGCTCCGTAACCGCCCTCGGCCGTCGAAATCGCCGAATAGTACTTCTGGGGATCGACGGTGCCGTAGTTGATCGGGATGCCGCCGCGGTCGCGCGCATCGGCCGTGGCCTGCGACGCACCGTAGTAGTCCAGCACGCCCTGCGTGGCCGAGTAGGTCAGACCGCCGATTCGGGCCGTGAGTACCGCGCCGAGTTCGATGCCCTTGTAGCCGAAGCTGTTGCTCCAGCCCATCGTGTAGCGGGGCGAGAGCTGGCCCACCTTGCGGAAGTCGGTTTCGGCGATCGAGAGGTTGCCCGTCGAAGGATCGATCTCGATGTTGCCGTTCAGGTCGCGCTTAAGCTCGTGATTGACATAAATATCGCTCATCGAACCGCCCGGGCGCAGGATGACCTGCGGCGCCACGTTGCTCGCACCCAGCCAGTCCTTCTGAATCTCGTTGTCGGTGATGGTCTCGCCCGTCACGGGATTCACTTCGCCGGCCGCCAGCCGCTTGATCTCGTTGCGGTTGAGCGTAAAGGTGTACGAACTGCTCCAAGTGAAGTCGTTCCACTTGTTGTTGTAGCCCAGCGCCAGCTCGACGCCTTGGTTCTGCACGTCGCCGGCCTGCACGACCACTTGGTTGTAACCCGACGAAGAAGGCAGCGGCGCATAGATCGTCTGGTGATAGGTGTTCGAACGGTAATAGGTCACGTCGAGGTTGATGTGGTTGAGGAAACGGGCGTTCAGACCGATTTCCCACGACTTGGTGTCTTCGGGCTTGAGGTCGTAGGCCGGATAGGTCGAAGGCTTGCTCCAGTTGTGGGTCTGGTTGTTGAACGAGTAGGCCGGATTGGAGAGGTAGCGGGCGAAAGCCGACGCCACCTTCGAATACGATCCGCGCACCTTGAGGAAGGTGAACCATTCGGGCATGTTCACCATGTTGGAAACCACGGCCGACAGACCCACCGAGGGATAGAAGAACGACGAGTTCTTGGAATAGGCCAGCTGCGAAGCCCAGTCGTTGCGGCCCGTCACCGTCAGGTAGAGCATCGAGCGCCACCCCACCTCGACCGAAGCGAAGATCGCCTGCGTCTGGTCGTGCCACCCCTCCTGCAGGGGTTTGAACTTCTCCTGATAGTTGAGGTTGTTCATGGCGAAATGGTTGGTCAGCAGCAGGTCGCCCGCCACGCCGGCCTGCTCGTAGCGCTGGTCGTTGATCGAAGCGCCGATGTTGGCGTTGAGCGTCCAGTCGTCGCCGAAGGTCTTGTCGATGTTGAGCATCACGTCGCCGTAGAAACTGCGGTCGTGCTGCGTCTGGTCCTCGTAACCGCCGTTCGTTCCGCAGAAGGTGGTCAGCGTCGAGGCGTAGAGTTTCTGCTTGATGCGGTATTCCGAATTATCGACCCGCACGCGGCCCGAAACGTTCATCCAGTCGGTGATGTTCCACCGCAGCGAGGCGTTGAGCATGTAGCGGCGCTTGCTCGTCTCGCGGTTCATGCGGTTCTGAATCCAATAGGGGTTCTGCAGCGAATGCGCACCCTCGCCGTAGGGCCAGTACTGCACCATATAGCCGCGCACGGGGTCCCAGCGCTCAAAAAGGCGGATTTCGTCGAAGTCGTCGCTGCGCGGGAAGAGGTAGAGCGCGGGCAGCGGGTTGTAATACTTACCCTGCGTCACCATGTTTTCGTCGTGCTGGATGATAAAGCTGGCGCCCAAGTCCAGTACGAGCTTGTCCTTGGCGAACGAGGTGGTATTGCGGGCCGTGAAGTTGTAACGGTCGTACGTGTTTTCGGGAATGATGCCCGCCGTATTGGTCGTCGAAGCCGAGATATAGGTCTGGTTCTTCTCGTTGCCCGTCGATACCGACACCGAGTTGATGATGTTGGTTCCCGTGTTGAAGAACTTCTTGGCGTCGAACGTGCTGGCATACTTCTCGCCCCAGTTCATCAGCCCCGAGCTGGTGCCGTAGCTGTTCTGCATGTCGGGCATCCGGTAGACCTTCGAAAAGGTCGTGCTGTTGCTGACGGTCACCACCGTACGGTCCTTCACGCCGCGTTTGGTGTTGATGACCACCACGCCGTTGGCGGCGTCGCTGCCGTAAAGGGCCGCAGCCGACGGGCCGGTCAGCATGTTGATCGACTCGATGTCTTCGGGGTTGAGATCCGCTGCGCTCTCCGAACCGGTCTGCTTGGCATAGGTGCCGCCGTCGCCGCCGAAACTGTGATTGTACATCGGAATACCGTCGATCACATAGAGGACGTTGTTGCCCTTCTCGATCGACTTCTCGCCGCGCATCACCACGCGCGCACTGGCGCCGGGGCCGCTCGCGCCGCTGTTGATCTGCACGCCGGCCACCTTGCCGATCAGCGAATTCATGAAGTTGGCGTCCTTGACGGTCGTCAGCTCCTCGGACTTGACCTGCTGCACGTTGTAGCTCAGGGCCTTCTCCTGACGCTTGATGCCGAGGGCCGTCACCACGACGTTCTCCACGGCCACGGCCGAATCGCGGAGCGTAATCCGGAAATCGGTGCGGCTGCCGACGGTCACATCGACCGGCTCGTAACCCAAGTAAGTAACGGTCAGGACCGAATTTTCCGCGGGGGGGGGAACTTGCAGCGAGAAGGAGCCGTCGGTGTTGGTCGAGGCGCCCACGGTCGTTCCCTTGACGATCACCGAAGCTCCGATTACCGGCACGCCGTCGGCGTCGGTCACAACACCCTTCACGGTCACGGGCCTGCGGTCGGCCTTCGAAAGCAGGATGTATTTGCCGTCGAAACGATAAACCACGTCGGTTCCGCGCACCATCTGTTCGAGCGCCTCCGAAAGCGGGCGCGCCTCCACATCGACGCTCACGACGCTGTTGATGTCCACGTCCTTGTTCGACAGGAACAAATAATTGGTTTGATTCTCGATTTCATTCATCACACGCTCCATGCTGACGCCCGACAGACGGATCGTCACCGCGGTATTCTGAGCGTATGACCGTGTGGCATAGAACGATGCGCACACGACAAAAAAGAGTGTAAACAGGCATTTAATTTGCTGAATACGTTTTTTGTTCATACTTTTGCAATTGGTTAGTTGTTAGTAGGCTGGGTAGCTGATTAACGGCCGACCGCGGCTTGCGGATGTTGCGACCATCTGCAAGCTTTTTTGTCTCTCCGGACGACCGACGAAGGTCATTGTTCGGCTCTTCTCATAGGCAGTTTTTCGTTTTTTTCAGGTTTATGACAGGTTATCGTATGACGATCGTTCCGTTGTCTTCGCTGCGCGTATAGGTGAAATCCGAAGCCATCTGCAGCAGGCGCAGCGCCGAATCGACACCGTCCGAAATGCGGATTTTGCCGTGGTTGTAATCGACCTCCGGCATCCGGGCACGGTCGACCTGTATCTTCACGCCGAAGCTCTTTTCGAATTTGCGCATCAACTCCCCGAACGAAAGGCCCTTGATGCTGATCATGCCCTCGGTCCAGAGATAGTCGTCCATGCTGCCGATCGGTTTCAGACTCAGCCGCCGTCCCGCCAGCCGCACCTCCTCGTTGGGCCTGAGGACGAACTGTTCGCCGGGCGTCAGGCGGTTGGTCACCTTCACGCTTCCGCGCAGCAGGGCCGCCGAGAACAATCCCTCGCGCTCCTCGGCCGTCACATCGAATTTGGTTCCCAGCACCTCGACGTCGCAGGCGAACGTCTCGACCACGAACGGATGCGCGGGATCGTGCTCGACGTCGAACATCGCCTCGCCCGAGACCTTCACGCGCCGCTCGCCCCCGGCGAACACCAGCGGATACTCCAGCCGGGTTCCCGCATTGAGCCAGACCTTGGTGCCGTCCTGCAGTTCCATGCTCAGATACTGCCCCGCGGGCACTTCGAGCGTCGTCGTCCGCCGCGTCCACTCTTCGATCCGGTTCTCGGCAAGCATCCGCGCGACGCCGATGCCGACGACCGCTACGGCGGCCAGTTCCGCCGCATAACGCACGATGCGCCGCCACGGAATGCGACTCAGCGAAATGCGGCGCGACGCCCTCTTCGCAGACGCAGGCAGCAGCACGTCGGCTCCGTAAATGACCGACGCGGCCATCACTTTGTCCAGCTCGTCCAATTCGCGCAGGTGCGCGGGATCGGCGTCGAGCCAGTCGAGCACCTGCTCCATTTCGGCGTCGGTCGCCGTATTTTCCAAATACTTATATAAAAGTTCAGGATTCATCTTTCAGTTCGTCCGTTTCTATAAAAACGAATAAGTGCGCCCGATTCCCAATCAGACGCACTTGGATTTGCTAAAAAAATATTTTTAATAATTCACACTCTCAAATTCAGGATCGCAAAATATTATCCGACAGCAACATAAGCAATACGGGCAAATAATCTTTCAACGCTACGCGAAGCTGTTTCACGGCCTTCTCCAGTTCGAATTCGACGCGCCGTACGGTGATGCCGTACTTTTCGGCGATCTCCTTGTAGCTCAGCTCCTCGAAACGCCGGGCGATGAATACTTCGCGCGTCAGTTCGGGCAGGCGGTCGAGCGACTGCCGCACGATCGCGGCCACCTCCGCCGAGAAAATCTCCTCGGGATTGAAGGCCTGCAGCGACCGTATGTCGGCCGCCAGCACCCGCCGCCGAAGCTCGTAAACCTCCTGCTCGATCTTGGCATGCAGGCTTTGGGCGCGCAGCCAGTCGAGGCATTTGTTGCGGACGATAATCAGGATATAGGCCTGCAGATTGGCATCGGCGGGAATCCGGCCGCGGTTCTCCCAGAAGGACATGAAGCTGTCCGAGACGAGATCCTCGGCCACTGCCGCGCTCCGCACGTAGCGACACGCGATCGCCTCGAACCGCGCACGCCACGTGGCGAACAGGCGGCCGAATTCGGCCGTCGTCATCGCAACGGCTTCGGCTCCCTGCATTCGTACAGCGGTTTTCTCCACATCCACTCCCGGTTTTACTCTACGACGATTTCATCCACGAACATATGCGCCTTCTGCCCGGCCGCACCGTGCCATGCCGGAATCGGATCGACCGTACGGGCCACAACGCGCAGGTAGCGGGCCGAAGTCTCGGGGAAGAGTACCTTGAACGGCTTGACGCCGTCAGGACTGTCGGCCGTCTCCTGCGGCACGGACATCATCGCCGCCTCGGTGAATTCCTTGCCGTCGTCCGAAAGGTATACCCCCACCGACGAAGGCGGGAAAACCCACTCGCCCTTCTCGACCAGCGATTCGACGGTCACTGACGAATAGGGCTTCGATCCCTGCATGTCGATCGTAACGTCGAGCGGTTCGTTCAGGAACCCGATCCACGCGCCGTTCGAATAGACGGGACCGCCGTGGTAGCCGTCCACCAGCAGCGAAGCGCCGCCGTAAGTATATTTGAGCGTCGGCGCGGCGTTCAGCGCGACGCGCCGTCCGGTCGCCTTGCTGAAATCGAACTTCCGCGAGTAGACCGGCGTCTGCATGCCTTCGCGCATAGCCGCAGCCTTGAACGTGCAGCTTTCGCCGATCATCACCGGCGCCTTGTAAAGCGGACTCGAAGCCGTGGGATCGGAGCCGTCGAGCGTGTAACGGATCGGCGCGCCGCCCTGCGTGGTGAGGGTCATCACGACGCCTCCCTTCTCGGGATCGACCGCATACGACGCCGTCACCCCGAAGATATGCTTGGCGAACTCATACCCCAGCTGCGAATAGATCTTGTCCATCCTGAAACCGCCGATGAAGCGGTTCCAGTCCTTCGTTTCCGGCTGACACCACTGCACTTCGCTCAGGGCGGCCAGACGCGGCAGGAGCATGTATTCGAGGTGTTCGTCGCTGAGGATGTACTCGGTCCAGAGGTTGGCCTGCACGCCGAGGATATGCTTCTGCTCTTCGGGCGTCAGCTCCGGAAATGCGGGATCGTACGAATAGACCTGCTCCATGGGCACGTAACCGCCGATTCCGAACGGCTCGGCGTCGGTGTCGAGCGACTGGTAATAGTCGAAATAGAAATGCGAATTCGGCGTCATGATGACGTCGTGCCCCAGCTTGGCCGCGGCGATTCCGCCCTCGCTGCCGCGCCACGACATGATGACCGCGTCGGAGGGCGCCCTGCCTTCCAGAATCTCGTCCCAGCCGATGATGCGGCGGCCGTGCTGCGCGAGGAATTTGCCGATACGGTCGGTCACGTAGCTCTGCAGGTAATGCTCGGCGCTGTGTTCGCCGTCGCTTTTCAGGCCGAGCTGCCGGATCTTCGCCTGACAGCGGGGACACTTCTCCCAACGCACCTTCGGGCACTCGTCGCCGCCGATGTGGATATACTCCGAGGGGAACAGCTCCATCACTTCGGTCAATACGCCTTCGAGGAATTCGAAGGTCTTCTCCCGTCCGGGGCACAGCACGTCGTCGGCCACGCCCCAGCGCCCCCATACCTCGTACGGACCGCCCGTACAGCCCAGTTCGGGATAGGCGGTCAGCGCCGCCAACATGTGGCCCGGCAGGTCGATTTCAGGAATTACCGTAATGCCGTGATCGGCGGCGTATTTCACCACGTCGCGGATCTCGTCCTGCGTATAGAAACCGCCGTAAGGAGTATTGTCATAAGTTCCCCACTCCTTGCGGACCACGGTGGCTTTGCGGATGCTGCCGACGGTGGTCAGCTTCGGATAGCGTTTGATTTCGATGCGCCAGCCCTGATCGTCGGTCAGATGCCAGTGCAGCGTATTGAGCTTGTGTATCGCCATCACGTCGATATACCGCTTCACTTCGTCCACCGAAAAGAAGTGGCGCGCCACGTCGAGGTGCATGCCGCGGTATGCGAACCGCGGAGCGTCGTCGATCTTCACGCAGGGCACCTTCCACGCCTCATCGGGCGCCGGCTCCGTGCCGTAAACCGCTGCGGGCAGCAGTTGCTTGAGACTTTGCAGGGCATAAAGGAAACCGGGAAACTGCGACGCCCGCACTTCGATCCCGTCCCCGGTCACGTTCAGTTCATAGCCTTCGGCCGGAAGCGATTCGTCCGCGACGAAACGGATGCCCGATGCGGGCACTTCGTCGGCGATCGTCACAGGATTCGTCCCGCCGGAAACCGTCGCCAGCTGTGCGGCAAATCCGACCACGGCGCGCTGCGTCCGCTCGTCGGTGCGGCTGTCGCACGTGACGGATCGGTTCTTCACGGCAAAGGATCCCCGGCCGGTCTCGAGATGATTGGGATAGGGCACGATCGCAATCTGCGAATCGTGCGAACCGCAGGAACAAAGACATATTCCGGCGGCCAAGGTAAAAAGTAGTTTTTTCATAATTTATTTTGGGTAGCTTAAGGCAAATTTAGAGAAAAATTCCAAATATCGCCCGCCGCACCGAAAAAATTACCGCTCCGGGGGTTCGTTCCGAAGCCGTTCCGCCATTTTTCCGCACGCTTTTTCCCGCCGGAAATGGGATTATCGGGCATTTTTTATAACTTTGCGACGCTTAACGCTTGCAAAACTATGAAAACCGACTTTCTGGTCATCGGTTCCGGCGCGGCAGGCCTTTCGTTCGCGCTCAAAGCCGCCGCCCACGGACACGTTACCATCGTGACGAAGGGCGAAATGAACGAGTGCAACACCAACTATGCGCAAGGCGGCATCTGCTCGGTAACGTACGCTCCCGACACTTTCGAGAAACACATCCGCGACACGCTGGTCTGCGGCGCGGGCAAATGCGACGAAGAGGCCGTCGGACTGGTCGTGCGCCGGGCGCCGGAGCTGATCCGGGACCTGATCGAATGGGGCACGCGCTTCGACAAGACTCCCGACGGGCGTTTCGAGCTGAACCGCGAAGGCGGCCACACCGAGCACCGCATCCTCCACCACGAGGACCTGACGGGCGCCGAGATCGAACGGGCGCTCATCGAGTCGGTCCGCAGGCATCCCGGCATCACCGTACTCGAACACCGCTTCGCCATCGACCTGCTGACGCAGCATCATCTGGGCGAGTTCGTCACGCGCCACACCCGCGGCCTGACCTGCTTCGGGGCCTACGTCCTGAATCTCGAAACGAACGAAATCGAGACCATGCTGGCCAAATTCACCGTCGTCGCCACGGGCGGCTGCGGCAACATCTACTCCACGACCTCCAATCCGGTCGTCGCCACGGGCGACGGTATCGCCATGTGCCACCGCGCCAAGGCGATCACCGAAAACATGGAGTTCATCCAGTTCCACCCCACCACGCTCTACAACCCGGGCGAAAAGCCCAACTTCCTCATCACCGAGGCCATGCGCGGCTTCGGAGCCATTCTGCGCCTGCCCGGCGGCGAGGAGTTCATGGACAAATACCACCCGATGAAATCGCTGGCGCCGCGCGACGTGGTGGCCCGCGCCATCTACCGCGAAATGACCAAGCAGGGCGCGGACTTCGTCTACCTCGACGTCACGCACAAAGACCCCGACGCCGTGCGCAGCCACTTCCCCAACATCTACGAGAAGTGCCTTTCGATCGGCATCGACATCACCCGGGACTGGATTCCCGTCACCCCTGCGGCGCACTACTGCTGCGGCGGCGTCAAGGTGGACACCAACGGAGAAACCTCCATCAAGCGGCTCTACGCGCTGGGCGAAACCTCCTGCACGGGGCTGCACGGCGCAAACCGGCTGGCCTCCAATTCGCTGATCGAAGCGGTGGTATACGCCGATCAGGCGGCGCGCCACGCATCGTCGCTGCTCGACCGGGTCGAAATTCAGGAGGGCATTCCCGACTGGGACTTCGAAGGCACGCAGCACACCGAGGAGATGCTGATGATTATCCAGTCGAAGCGCGAAATGCAGACGCTGATGTCCAACTACGTGGGCATCGTCCGCTCGAACCTCTCGCTCAAGCGCGCCATGCGGCGGCTGGAAATCCTGTGGCAGGAGACCGAAGAGCTTTACAACAAAACCAAGCCCAACCGCGAACTGTGCGAACTGCGCAACATGATCGCCGTGGCCTATCTGGTCATCAAGCAGGGCCGCGAAATCAAGGAGTCGGTCGGCTGCCATTTCAACGCCGACTACCCGAAGGAGAATTAAGGATTGCCGCCGGCGGAACAGCGCCCGGCACTCCCCGCAATAAAACAGACACACCTTCAATTTACATGACATTACAGGAAGAGATCACACGCCGCCGCACCTTCGCGGTCATCGCCCACCCCGACGCGGGTAAAACCACCCTTACCGAAAAACTGCTCCTCTTCGGCGGCGCCATCCACGTCGCCGGAGCCGTCAAGAGCAACAAGATCAAGAAGGGCGCCACCTCGGACTTCATGGAGATCGAACGCCAGCGCGGAATCTCGGTCGCTACGGCCGTCATGGGATTCGAATACAAGGGCGTCAAGATCAACATTCTCGACACTCCGGGGCACGAAGACTTCGCCGAGGACACCTTCCGCACGCTGACGGCCGTCGATTCGGTCATCATCGTCATCGACGGCGCCAAGGGCGTCGAGTCGCAGACCCGCAAGCTGATGGAGGTCTGCCGCATGCGCTCGACCCCGGTAATCGTCTTCATCAACAAACTCGACCGCCCCTCCAAGGAGCCGTTCGACCTGCTGGACGAGGTCGAAAAGGAACTCCGCATCCGCGTACGGCCGCTGGCGTTCCCGATCTCGAACGGCCCCACGTTCAAAGGCGTATACAACCTCTACGAGAAAAACCTCTCGCTCTTCACCTCCGACGAGAAGCTTACGGCCGACGCTTCGACCGTCGAAATCTCGGACCTCGCCTCTTCGGAGCTGGAGGCCCAGATCGGCGACAAATTCGCCGCCCAGCTACGCTCGGACGTCGAGCTGGTCGAAGGCGTTTACGACGATTTCGACCGCGACGCCTACCTGCGGGGCGAACTGGCCCCGGTATTTTTCGGCTCGGCGGTCAACAACTTCGGCGTGCGCGAGTTGCTCGAATGCTTCGTGCGCATCGCCCCCTCGCCGTGCCCCGCCCCGACCGAGACCCGCATCGTGGAGCCTTCGGAACCCAAAATGACGGGCTTCGTTTTCAAGATCCACGCCAACATGGACCCCAACCACCGCGACCGCATCGCCTTTCTGAAGATATGCTCGGGCACGTTCGAACGCAACAAAAACTACCTGCACGTGCGTAGCGGCAAGCAGCTCAAATTCTCGTCGCCGACGGCCTTCATGGCCGAGAAGAAGTCGATCATCGACTTCGCCTATCCGGGCGACATCGTGGGTCTGCACGACACGGGCAACTTCAAGATCGGCGATACCTTCACCGAAGGCGAAAAGCTCAAATTCACGGGCATCCCGTCGTTCGCTCCCGAACAGTTCCGCTATATCGAGAACGCCGACCCGCTGAAATTCAAACAGCTCGCCAAAGGCGTGGACCAGCTCATGGACGAGGGCGTAGCGCAGTTGTTCGTCAGCTCCCTCAACGGCCGCAAGATCATCGGCACAGTGGGCGCGCTCCAGTTCGAAGTCATCCAGTACCGTCTCGAACACGAGTACAATGCCGCCTGCCGCTGGGAACCGATCTCGATCTACAAAGCCTGCTGGATCGAAAGCGACAACGCCGCACAGCTGGCCGACTTCAAACGCCGCAAGCATACCAACATGGCCGTCGATAAACACGGCCGCGACGTCTTCCTCGCCGACACGAGCTACGGACTCGCCCTCGCACAGGAGAATTTCAAGGATATCCGGTTCCACTTCACCTCGGAATTCTGACGCAGCGGCGCCGGGCGCAACACCCCTCCCGGCAAAATTCCTCTTCCCGGCGCCTCCGCCGACCGCCACAAAAAAAGGGCTGTCTGACAAATCGCAGACAGCCCTTTTCTCACGCACTCCCATCCGGAAGCGTTCGCCGTTCCCGAAGGAGGAGGAAATTTGCCGGACAGCTCCTTTCCTTCGCCTTGTCAAACCTCCATCGGAACTTCGATAATCAGCACCTTCGCATCGGTGTTTCCCTTGAGCAGAAATTCATCCGCTTCGGTGATACCCATGCCGTCCCGCGGTCCCAGCTCCTCGCCCGCCGCTTCGACGCTGCCTTCGATCACGAAGACATAGGCGCCGTGGCCGCGGGTGTTCATGCGGTACTCGGTCACATGGTCCTTGTCGAGGTCCAGCGTATAGAACCAAGCATCCTGATGCACCCACCCCACATGCTCGCCGCCGCGGCCTTCGGGCGCCACGATCACATGCGGAACATTGCGCTTGGCCGGCGCCAGCTCGACCTGATTGTAGCGGGGCGTGTGGTCCTGCGCGTCGGTCAACACCCATATCTGCAGAAACTTGACCGGCTCGGTCTCGCTGGCGTTCATTTCGCTGTGCGTGATGCCCGTTCCGGCCGACATCACCTGAATCTCTCCCGGACGCAGGACTTTCATGTTGCCCATGCTGTCGCCGTGCCTGAGCGCGCCTTCCAAGGCGATCGACACGATCTCCATGTTGTCGTGCGGATGGGTTCCGAAACCCTCGCCCGGAGCGACGATATCGTCGTTCAGCACCCGGAGTGCGCCGAAATGCACCCGGCGGGGATCGTAATAGTTTGCAAAACTGAATGTATGGTGAGTCTGTAACCAACCGTGGTCGGCATAGCCGCGCGACTCGGCGCGGTGAATCGTCTTATTCATGACAATAATTTTTTTAGATTTTTAAACTTTAATCAAGCGAGGGGGGGGGCAAACTCCGCGCCAGCCGCGTCTCCGCGCGGCACATTACGGAATCCGCAAATACGACTACACTTTCAGAAAAACGTTCTTTCTGTAAAGGAAGTAGAGAAACAGCCAGCAGACGGCCACATAACCCGCACTGCTTATCACGGCAGCCACGGCCTCGGGACATTTCGATGCGATGCCGCCGAGGAAAAAGTCGGATATACGTCCGAAGCCCACGATACGCTGGGCCAGATAAATCGTAATCGAATTGAGTCCCACGACGCGGAAGAAAAGCGTCCAGCGGCGCCATCCCCGCACGTCGATCAGGTAGTAAAACAGGGCGAACATCCCCAGCGAGTAGGCTCCCACGACGCACACGAACGTACTCGACCACAGCTTCTTGTTCACGGGCAGCACCCCGCTGAACGCCAGCCCCGCCGCCAGCAGTATAGCGGCGGCCGCGGCCATCCAAAGCGCCTTGCGGCCGCCCGGCATACCCCCGCGTTTTACGAATTCGCCCGTAAACATGCCCAGCATGGCGGTCACCACGGCGGGCACCGTGCTCAGCAGCCCTTCGGGATCGAACGTACCGTATATCAGCTTTCCGGGCAGGAACTGCCGGTCGATATACCCCGCCAGATTTCCCTCGAAGGTCAGCGCCCCGGCTCCTGCGGCGTCGGGCGCCGCGACCAGCGCCGAAAGCGCTCCGTAGCCGACAAGCACCGCAACGGCGATCGCCGCGCGGGTCTTCACGCCGAAATTGAGATACAATACAGCAGCGATACTCCACGCCAGTCCGATACGCCCCAGCACGCTTGCGATCCGCAGGTTTTCGAAATCGAGCTTGAACAAGCCGTTGTAAACCGCGCCCAGCACGACGAGCGTCAGCCCGCGGCGGACGATCTTGGCATAGATGCGCCCCTCGGACATCCCTCCCGCACGCTGCTTGACGACCGAGTAGGGAAAACTGACGCCGGCGATGAAGAGGAACAGCGGAAAGATCGTATCGTGATGCGCGAAGCCGTCCCACGCGACATGGCTCATCGAAGCGGCTACCGCATCGGCCGCAACCGAAGGCCACAAGCCGCACACAGCCACGACGAGCGACGCGAACCCCATGATGAAGAGCATGTCGAACCCGCGGAGGGCGTCGAGCGACATCAATCTTTCGGACTGTTTCATAATTCTGTCTGCATGAAAACCGGCACATGTACCGAATGCCGTTCCGGCCACCGGCCCGGGATTTCATTTATCGTTCTTACAAAGATAATAAATATTTCTGATATATGCAACTATTTCAAAGCCCGGCCGGAATCGCTTCCGCCGGGCCTTCACGCATCCGTTTCGTCTTGAGTTACTCCAGTTCCAGATTGCTCACCCGCCCGGTCACCCCGAAAGGGAAATCGGGGTACACGTAAAGTCCGAACCGGGGTTCCGTCTCGCCGTGCGTATAGTTCCAGATGCTGGCGTAATCGTCCGCATCCTCGCCCATGTTTTCCAGTTGGCGCAGATAGGCGGCCAGCGATTTATTCTCGACGATATAGATCTCGCCCATCCGGTCGATGATCGGACTGTGGCGGCGCGTACGGTCGTGGTCGAAACGCAGGATGCGCTTGCCTTCGGGCGTAATGCCCACCAGCCTGAACGACATGCTCTTGCCGATGGCCGGCAGGTTCAGCACGCTGCGGTCGGTCGCAAGGAACGGCAGCCGGTGTCTCTTCATAAAGCGGCGGAGCCGTTCGGCCGTGTCCCCGCCCTTTTCCAGCTCGGCATCCAGTTCCCCGGCCTGTTCGGGCGTCAGCCGGCCGTAAATCTTCTCCTCGTGCTGTTCCTGCAGCGAACGGCTGTTGGGCGTAAAGACGGCGTAATTTTCCTGAAACCCCTTCACCGAGAAAGTGTAATAGCAAACCACCCCCAGCGAATTGAGTACCTGCCGCAGACGGGTCGTATGCCCGCGGCGCGACGCCGCGACGGTATAAACCAGCTGGTTGGTGACGAGCCACCCGGCCGAGAGTATCCTGCGGATCGCCTCCTGCGCTTCGGGCGTCACCTCCAGCGGCGATTGGAAATGGGTCTGGATGATGAACTGCCGCACGCCGACGGC
Organism: Alistipes sp.; assembly: GCA_021204515.1. Taxonomy (GTDB): domain Bacteria; phylum Bacteroidota; class Bacteroidia; order Bacteroidales; family Rikenellaceae; genus Alistipes. The sequence goes on from JAJPZH010000042.1 coordinate 16,437, forward strand.
CGAAGCCTTCTCTTTGAACTCTTTCAGCACTTCCACCAGCCCGTCGTCGATACGCATCGGCAGATAGGCCGGCAGACGCGAACCCAGACGCACGCGCTGCAGTTCGGCGTATTTTTCGCCGTCGGGACGCCCGGCGTTGGCCTTGCGCTTGCGGCAGGCCATGCGGTATACGGCCTCCAGTATATTGTGCAGCGTCTTGTTCTGGCTCATCAGAGCGTCCCCGCCCGTGATGAGAATGTCACGCAGCTGCGTGTCTTCTTCGAAATAGGTCATCAGGCGGCGCAGCTTGTGGTCCCAGCTCTCTTTGGGCCGCAGGCTCTCGAACTCGAAATTGAGCCGCTCGCTCTGAAAATCGTACATGCGCTGGCACGACGCGCACAACCCGCCGCAGGCGCGCCCCATCGTGTCGGGAATCAGGATCGCCACCTCCGGATAGCGGCGGTGGATATTGTGCCCGTCGGGCAGCAGCCACCCCGCGGCATTGGGTTTTCCGGCTTCGACGACGTCCTCTTTCTCCCACGCGCGGATGCTGCCGTAGGTCTCGACCAGCTGCGGCGAGTAGAGGACATAGCTGCGGATCGCCTCGTCGCCGTACCCTTTCCCGGTCACGTCCAGCAGCGAGAGATAATAGGGCGTGGCGAAGAACGGCATCCCCTTCTTGCGGGCCTTCGACAGCAGGTACATGGTCTCCGCCGAAAGCGAATTGCCCAGAAAACGGTTCAGCTCCGAGGGACTTTTCACCGCCATCGCCAGATGGAACCTGAAATCGTTCCACCAAAGGGCCACCTGACGGTATTTGTCTTCATAACTCATCCCCTCCGCGAAACGGAACCGCGAGGGCGTCGATTTGCGGTTCTCGATTTTCTGCACCAGCAGATGCAGCATGCGCTCCCTGTTGTCGGCCCTGATCTCCTCCACTTGGGGGTCGAGTCCCGAGGGCCAGCGATCGGAGCGGATGCGGACGCGCGGCATCGAGAGCGGCGGCAGTTCCGGTCCGACGAAGCGTTTGAACAGATAAAACAGGTCGATGAACAGGTCCGTGCGCATCTCCACATTCTCCAGACAGCCCGTAAGAAACTGCCACAGCAGCGTCAGCGTCCGCACCGGCATCCGCTCGCCGGTCGATAATTCGCTGACCTCCCGCCCGTCGTAATCGATCAGCAGCCGAATCTGCTCGCCCGCATCGCCCTGCGCGGACTCCGAACGGGAGACCCACTCGCCCAGACGCCTTCGGAACTGCGCGGCGTCGCCGCTCGCTTCGGCGGCTGCGACGAGTTCGGGTAATTCCTGACGGTAAAGCTGTCCGAGCTGGTAGAGCGTGAGTGCAAGCATTTTTCTTTGTTTCATAAGCTGTTGTTTTTCGTGTTAAGCATCTGTTGACAGGGGACCGCCGCAATCCCGCATCGCGGGCGTCGTCTCACGAAGTGCGGGACAGGTCCGGCGCGATAAAAAATCGCAAAAATCCGCTGATCGCAGGAAATCCCGGCAAATTCCGCCGCATTTGAAAAACATTGCGCGGAAAATTTACAATTTTTTCCGCCGCGAACATTCAGGATTGCCGCCGGAGAGCTGTTACGGCAAAATCTGCGGTCTGCACGATATGAACAATAACGGCCGCAGTACGGGATTTTGTGCAAAGATACGAAAAAAAATCGGCATTTCCCGGCCCGGCGTCCGAAGGTCCCGGTTCCACGCCCCTTTTCCCGACATGTCCCATCCGACAACAGGAAACCGCGGCCCAACGTCCCGCCAAACAAAATCAGCCGCCCATGCTTTCGCATAAGCGGCCGATTTCTGCTCACAGGAACGGCATGCTCCGGCCCCGAACGGGCCTGCGGCTAATTCCCGTAATCTTTGCGCAGTCCCGCGGGGCGGGCGTTGGTCGGCGGAACATTCCGCAGGCCGTCGCCCAGATCGCCGCGCATCCGCTCGGCGATCTGCTCCAGCTTTTTCCGGACTCCGGGATGCTGCGCGATAACGTTGTACCTCTCCCCCGGATCCCGCCGCAAATCGTAGAGTTCAGGCTCCGTCAGCTCCGCATTCCCGAATTTTCCGGCTTTCCCGTCCATTCCGGGAACACTCCCTTCGGAAGTCTTGTACCTGTGCGGAAAAACGAGCTTGTAGCGGCCGTCGGTGACCGCTTCGAGGTCGTTCCGGTTGTAATAGTAAACGAACCACTCCCGGGGATTGCTTCCGGCCTCTCCGTCCAGCAGGGGTACCAGACTCACCCCGTCGATCTTACGCTCCGGCAGCGGGGCGCCGGTCAGTTCCGCCACCGTCGGAAACAGGTCGATATTCGAAGCCAGTCGGTTGCAGACCGTTCCCGGGGCGATGCGCCCTTTCCAATACATGATGCAGGGGACCCGGTTGCCGCCGTCGAACGTGGACATTTTCGCCTCGCGCAACCCTCCGGTCGATCCGGCATGATTCCCGTAGCTGATCCACGGTCCGTTGTCCGAGGTGAGTATCACCAGCGTATTGCGTTCGATCTTTTCTTCGCGCAGCGTTTTCAAGATCTCGCCCACCGACCAGTCCAGCTCCATCATCACGTCGCCGTAAAGTCCCTGTTCGCTCCGTCCTTTGAACTTGTCCGAAACGGCGAGCGGAACGTGCGGCATGGAGTGAGCCAGATAGAGCAGAAAAGGCCGTCTGCGGTTTTTCCGGATAAATTCCACCGAACGTTCGGTATACGATGTCGTCAGCCGGGACTGGTCGGTGTTGAATTCGACGATCTCGTTCCCGTCGTACAACGGCTGCCGCGGTTCGTGCGTCTGCGGATCGCGGTTCCACATATCGTTGGAGTACGGCAGTCCGTAATATTCGTCGAAGCCGTTCTGCAGCGGCAGAAACCGGTACGCATCGCCCACATGCCACTTCCCGAAAACGGCGGTGGCATAGCCTTTTTGTTTGACCAGTTCAGCGATCGTCGTCTCGTCGGGATGAATGCCGAACCAGCAATCAGGTCCGGGAGCGCCGAAAAAGCCGATGCGGTTCGGGTAGCACCCCGTCAGCAGCCCCGCCCGGGAAGCCCCGCTGATCGGCTGTGCGGCCAGAAAATGCGTAAACCGCATACCCTGCGCCGCCATCAGGTCGATATTGGGCGTCCGGTATCCGTATGCACCGTTGCAGGAAAAATCGCCGTACCCCGAATCGTCCAGATTGATAATTACGATATTCGTCGGCTCCGCCGCCGTCCCTGCCGCCGGTATCAGGCCGAGCAGCGGAAGCAATGCCGAAATTTTTATCGGTTTCATTGTTTTCGGACTTATATCAGTTGCACTGCACCGTCACGGTATTCGATTTGAGCGTCGGACTCTTCGCCTTCACCTTCAGCACGCCCTTCTCTCCGGTCGCCTGCAGGATAAGCAGGGCCTTGCCCATGAACGCCTTCCGGTCGAGCACCTTGTGCGGACTCAGGTCGATGATGTCGCCGTTCTCCACACCGATCAGTTTGTAGGGTCCCGTCACCTCGAAAGTCAGGTGGTTGTCGGCATAGGGCACGAAATTTCCGCGCGCGTCGGTAATGTCCGCCGTGATGTATATGACCTCGCGCCTGTCCGTGCTGATGGTCTTCCTGTCGGCCGAAAGCTTCACGGCGGCAGGTTTCGACGCCGTCCTGTGGCTGGTCCGGGCGATTTCGCGGCCGTCCTTGTAAGCTACGGCAGTGATGGTTCCCGCCTTGTAGGGCACAAGCCATACGGCCTGCATCTCCTCCTGCTTATCGATGGTTTTCCGACCCAGCGAACGGCCGTTATAAAACAGTTCCGCATCGTCGCCGTTCGTATAGACCACGACCGGAATCTCCACGCCCTCCTTGCCGGGCCATGTCCAGTGGGGCAGGATATGCACCATCGGCTTGTCCGACCACATACTCTGGTAGAGGTAATACGAATCCTTCGGAAATCCGGCCAAGTCGATGATGCCGAAGTTGTTGGTGCGTCCGGGCCATCCCCACGACTCGCCGAGGTAGTCGAAGCCCGTCCACAGGAATTCGCCGATCATAAAATCGAAATCGCGGGTGCGCTGCCACTGTTTGCGGTGCGTCACGCGGCGCGGCTGGTTGTCATAACTCGATGCGTAGTGACTGTCGAATTCGGGGAAAACCTCCTCTTCGGTGTAGCTTTCCACCGGGAAAAGCTTGGCCTTCTCCTCGGGTTTGAAATTATCGGGCTTATTCCACGAGTTGTACGAGCCGATGCTCCTGTACACGCCGCGCGTCTGGCGGTTGTGCGGAATCTCGGTTCCGACGGCCGCCTTGTTGGGCTGCTCCTTGCGGAATTTCTCGATGTCGCCGATATTCTCGCCGTCGGCATTGAAGCCGGCCAGATCGGGATAGAGTTTCTGGGTATGCGCCTGCACCGTAGGCCGGGTCGGGTCCATCTTATGGAACGTATCGACGATTTTCCACTGCAGATAGTGGTGACGGTCCCATCCCCACACTTCGTTGCCGATGCACCAGATCACGACGCTCGGATGATTGCGGTCGCGTTTGATGAACTCCGCGAGATCCTGCTCCCACCAGTCGAGGAAATAGATCGTATAGTCGTACTGGGCCTTGTGGCAACCGTACCAGTTGAACCAGCCGTCCCAAGGTTCGTCCACGACCATGAATCCCATTTCATCGCACATGCGGTAGAACTCCGGCGCATAGGCATAGTGCGACGTACGTATCGCATTGCATCCCATCTCCTTGAGCTGTACCAGACGGCGGTGCCACATGTCGTCGGTCAGGGCCGATCCGGCCGCGCCCATATTCTGGTGCAGGCATACGCCCTTCATTTTCAGGCGTCCGCCGTTGAGCTTGAATCCGAATCCGGCGTCGAACTCCAGTTTCCGGATGCCGAAAGGCGTCACCACCTCGTCTACGACCCTGCCGCCGCTCTCGACCGTAGTCCGGAGCGAATAGAGATTCGGGGCGTCGGGACTCCACAAATCCGGACGGGAAACCGTCAGCGTGTCGCGGAAAAACTCCTGCTTCCAGCCGATAAGTCCCTCCGACACGCTCCGCGCCACCTCGACGCCGTTCATATCGGACACGACCGAAACGACCCGCACGGACGCAGGCGAGCCGCTCTCGTTGCGTACATCGGTCTCGACCGCCACCGAAGCTTTTTCGGAACTTACCTCGGGCGTGTGCACCCACGTACCGAAACGCGCCACATGGATCTCGTCCGTCACGATCAGGTTCACATGCCGGTAAATGCCCGATCCCTGATACCAGCGCGAACTGGGCATCAGCGAGTTATCCACCTTGACCGACATGACGTTCTTTCCTTTCACCAGATAGGGCGTCAGGTCGTAATTGATGCCCTGATACCCCTGCGGGCGGTTGCCGACCTTGCGTCCGTTGAGCCACACCGTACTGTTCGTATAGATCGCGTCGAACTCGATGCAGACGCGCCGTCCCTCCCATTCGGGCCGCCATTCGATCTCCTTCTTGTACCAAGCGATGCCGCCCGGCAGAAAGGCGTTCTCCCGGCGGTTGTCCTTCGAATATTCCGCCTCTATCGTCCAGTCGTGCGGCACGTCGAGCCTGCGCCACGACGAATAGTCCGTCCCGGGCTTCTCCGCACCCTCCAGATCGCCGAGGTGGAAATACCAGTCGAAGTCGATGTTGGTCACCGTTCGCGGAGAGGCGCCGTAAGCCGCTGCGGCGCAGCAAAGCAGCAGGGCGGCAAATAATGGTCTCAGTAGTTTCATGCTGTTTCTGTTTTCATTTAAAGTTAGTGCGAGAATTCCTTACTGCAAAGGAATACAAACCTGCAAAAAGTTAAAATGGACTCAGCGCCGGAAAAATGGATAAAAATACGGCGACGCCCCGCCCACAATATCGTCATACGCTACCATTTCGCCGGAAATGGAAAAACAGCCGATTCCGCATGGGCTTCCCGCATGCAGTTTTCCAGTTCGGCGACCACCTCCGGCCGCTCGGCGGCCAGATCGCGGTCCTCGTGGATGTCGGCCGACAGATCGTACAGTTCGGTGCGCGCCTTGTCCGTAAAGGCATTGCGCCGCACGGCTTTCCAGTTTCCCCGGCGCACGGCGACCGAGCCGTTCCGCTCGTGGAACTCCCAATACAGGTATTCATGCTGCGGCTGCCGCTTTTTCCCGGTAAGGGTCGGGTAAAACGAAATCCCGTCATGCCGTACGGAGGCGGGCAGTTTCACGCCGACCATATCGGCGAACGTGGGCAGCATGTCCCAGAAGGCGCAGACATGGTCGCTCACGCTTCCGGCCTCGATTTCCGGACCGCGGACGACCAGCGGCACGCGAATACCGCCTTCGTACAGGTCGCGTTTGATCCCGTGCAGCGGCCCGGCGCTGTCGAAAAACCGGGGCGCCGCCCCGCCCTCGTTATGCGGACCGTTGTCGCTGCTGAAAATCACGACCGTATTGCCGTCTATGCCCAGACGCCTGAGTTCCGCCATCACTTCGCCGACGTATTTGTCGAGACGCGTCACCATGGCGGCGTACGTCGCCATCGGTTCCTGCTGCGAAGCATATCCGCCGGGCAGCATCTCCGGACCGTAATCGTTTCCGCCGCCGGGCGTAAACGCCTTTTCGGGGAACTGGCCCCGGTAATAACGCATGATTTCGTCTTCGGGCGCCGCAAGTTCCGCATGCGGCAGCGTATAGGCCATCAGGAGGAAAAACGGACGCTGCGCATGCCCGCCGATAAACTCCAAAGCCTTTTCATGGATCAGATCGGCGGAATACTCCCCCTTGGCATACCCGGCGTTCCCGTCCAGAACGACCCTTTCGTCGTTATGCCACAAATGGTCCGGGTAGTAGCGGTGCGCCAGAGCCTGACAGTTATACCCGAAGAATTCGTCGAATCCCTGCTTGGCGGGAACCCCTTCTGAGCCGGGATAACCGAGTCCCCATTTGCCGAAAATTCCGGTCGCATACCCGGCGGTACGGAACATCCGGGCAATGGTGAAGGTATCCTCCGGCAGCGGCTGCTGTCCGCGGCAATCCGCCCGTACGACGGATTTGTTGCCCCGGATCGGCGTATGTCCGGTATGCAGCCCGGTCAGCAGCACCGAACGCGAAGGCGCGCTGACAGCGCTTCCGGCATAGTGCTGGGTAAACAACATGCCTTCCGCCGCCAGCCGGTCGATATTCGGCGTGAGTATCTTCCGCTGCCCCATGCAGCCCAAATCCCCGTATCCCAGATCGTCGGCAAAAATATATATGACATTGGGAGTCCCTTTCCGGGGCTTCTCCTGAACCTTCCCCGACACCCCTGCTGCTGCCGCGGGCGCCGCCAGCAGCCCCGCAACCGGTATAATCAAAACACTCTTCATCTCTCGTTCTGTTTGATCGTGCTTATTTCGAATGCTTTTTCCCGGCCGCCGGATTGTCGTTCAGCCACTTGTCGTAAAGCGCATTTTCGGGCATATCCGGATTGTTCACGACGACCGGACCGACCAGATAGGTATCCGTCACCGCATCGGTCCGCTCCCGGCCGGGATCGGCGGACGTCCAGTATACGTCGTATTCGCATACGGTCCTGCCGGTGTATTCCACCGGGAAATTCACGCCCCAGCCGTTGTTGTAGACCATCGACTGCAGCAGATTCGAGTTCTCCGGTTCGGCCACGTCGCCGCCGCGGAAAAACATATGCCGTCCCAACTCGAAGACCGGCGAGGTTTTCGACGCCCAAACCCGCGTCCCGTCCGCAGCCGCATATTTCACCCACGAATCGGTCAGGAAAAACGTCTTGCACGTATTGGGAATATTGTCGCGGTAGGGTTCGAACTCCATTCCGCCGTTCACGGCCGTCACCCGGCGCTCCGTATCGGGAAACGGGAATTCGGCATAGATCACCTCCGGTTCCCGCCCGGTGTGCAGCCTGCGGTCGAACTCCACGCGCACATGTACCCGCTTCTCGTTCCGGTAAACAACCATCACACGCTTGGCGCTCACCAGCCGTTCATTGGACAGTTCCTGCTCGAAGACGACGCTGTGCGGAGTTTCCGTCCGCCGGGTCATCCCGGCCGGAGAAGACATGCAGTCGCCCGGCACGGCCGTAGCTCCCCACCAGCCGCCCGTTACGAAACGGCTCACATACAGCCGGGGCGCCTCGCCGTCGAACAACGGCCGCTCCATCCCTTCCCAGCGGATGCTCACGGGCCACCCCGCAGCGTCGGTTTTCAGTTCGGGACCGCCTGCCGCCGCAACCTGTCCGGGTTCCGCCATATCCGGCACATAGCGCCGCACGCTTTCGCCCGGCAGACGCTCCACCCAGAAGTAATAATCGGCACCCGCGGCACGAAGCTTTGCGAGCGCACCCGTCTCGGCATCCCGCAGTGATTTGGCGTTCCTCATCTCGCGGAGCGACGCCTTCTCCAGCCGGCACCAGCCCGAATAAGGCTCCTTCTGGGTGTTCATCACCACCACGCCCCCGGCTTCGGCGTCAGCCCGCACCCGCGCCCGCTGGGCCAGTATCCAGCGAGCGTATTCATACGCTTTGTAGGCGTAGCGGAACGCCTCGTTCATCGTCCCCTGATTGTGTATTTCATAGATATTGTCCCCCGAATCGTACGCTGCGAACGTATGCTCGTAATAGGTGCAGACATCCCGTTCGATCTCCTCCCTGCGCGCCTGCTGCTTCGGAGTCAGCGGCCCGAACAGCGGCGAAAGCGCCGCCTTGAGCATATAACGCGCACCGCGGGCCACGGCCGTCTCGCGCGGCATGGCGCTCATTCCGAACGCCCACCAGTCCCCGAACTCGCCGCGCAGGGTTTTCGCCTGCGCCCCGGCGATTTTTTCGAGCCGCTCCATCGACGCGGTCGCCGTGGAAAGCCGCAGCGCAGGCCGCAGGCCGAGTTCGTTCCACTTCTTCACGAAATCCACGACCGCCGGATAGGGGCCGTCGTTGTCGAACCGCCACTGGTTGGCGAACGTCACGGGAAGCAGTTTCAGGCCGAACCCTTTCCGCTCAAGCTCCCTGAGTTTCCCGACACACACGGCGTGCGCCCTGCGCACCGACGCTTCGTCGGAGCGGAAAAACTCGCCGTCGCGCGGCCATCGGTACTGCAGGTCCGCGGCTTCGCGCTGCATGGTCCGCCACCGCGTGTCGTGGAAGAAGTCGTATCCGGCCCAGTAGGAGACGCCGCTCCACAGCAGGGCTTCGCGTCCGTCGGGCATCTCCCAGCGGCTCAGCGTGGGAATCGGAAAGGGATGGCGGCCGTTCATGCCCATCCAGACATAGCGCACCCCCTTGTCCAGCGCACGGCTCACTGCCGACCGGGGAAAGCCGTTCACGTCGTTCTGAATGGCGACCGTCGGCCATATCTTCGCCGCCGCATCCTCCGGCAGCCAGTTCATCAGCCGGTCCATTTCGCTCCCGTCCAAGCCGGGATGTATGTTGAAGGGCATGATATTGACGTCTATCTGCCCGCCGGCAATCGCTTCGGCCATCAGTTTCCGGCGTGCGGGCGTGGTCTCCCGCCACCAGTGCAGCAGCGGATCGAGCGCCTCGACCGTCCACGTGAAACGTTCGCCCGGCCTGTTGCCCTTGGTCGCCGCGGCCGCATCGAGCGCAATGTCGATGAAACGCTTGTGCAGTTCGGCCACGATCAGCGGATGTTCCGTATATCCGTAGTCCGTATGCGTCCAGTTTACGATATCTATCTCTTCGACGGGTCCGTCATACCTCACCTCCTGCGCCTGCGCGCAAACACACAACACAAGGCCCAGCAGAGCAGCGGCAATCTTCTTCTGTTTCATAATCATTTTTTCGTACGGCAGCGCACCCGAAACCCGGATGCGCCGGGGTTATTCGATCTGTTTTTCCACGCGGAGGGTTGCTGTGCCGGTACGCAGACCGCCGCTTTTCCCTTTTATCGTCAGTACGCCGGATTCGCCCGTCGCCTGCAGCATCAGCAGCGTCTTGCCCATAAACGCCTTTCCGCTCAGGCTCTGCTGCGGATTCCAGTCGAGAATATCGCCGTTCTCCATGCCGATCAGCTTGTAGGGACCCGTTATCTCGAACTCGATCCGGTTGTCGGCATACGGCACCATACGTCCGCGCGCATCGACGATCTCCGCTTCGACATGCACCACGTCGCGGCGGTTGGCCGTCATCGTTTTCCGGTCGGGATTCAGACGTACGGCGGCGGGCTTCGACGCGGTCGCGACCGACGTTTCGGCCACCTTGCGCCCCTCCTTATAGGCCACCGCCTTCAGAGTCCCGGCCTTATAGGGCACCAGCCAGACGATCTGCAGCACTTCGGGGTCCATCTTTTTGCGCCCCAGCGAACGGCCGTCGATGAATAGCTCCGCTTCGTCGCCGTTGGTGTAGGCCACGACCGGAATCTCCACGCCCTCCTTGCCGGGCCATGTCCAGTGCGGCAGAATATGCACCATCGGTTCGTCCGACCAGAAACTCCGGTAAAGATAATAACTGTCTTTGGGGAATCCGGCCAGATCGATCACCCCGTAATTGTTGGTCCGCGCCGGGCATCCCCACGACTCGCCGAGGTAGTCGAAGCCCGTCCAGCGGAAATCGCCGATAAAGAACTTGTTGTCGCGCACCTGCTTCCACTCGTCGCGGCAGCTGATTTTCCGGGTATGGTTGTCGTAACTCGACGCATAACGCAGATCGAATTCGGGAAATACCTCCTGCGGCGTCAAATCGGGAATCGGGAACAGCACGTCAGGGTCCCCGGCCGACGTCACGTCCGCCTTACCCGCAGCGGGCGGCGTATCGAATCCGTTGTAAGAAGTTTTGGTCCGGTACACGCCGCGGGTCTGGCGCGTATGGGGAATTTCGGTTCCGACGGCCACCTTTTCCGGCTGCTGCTTATGGAAACGGGCCAGATCGCCGATCCCCTCGCCGTTGGCATTGAAGCCCGCAATGTCGAGATAATTTCCGAGCGCCCACGCCTGCGTGGTCGGACGCGTAGGATCGAGTTTGTGATAGGTTTCGTTGATTTTCAACTGCAGGTACTGATGACTCTCCCAGTTCCAGACCTCGTTGCCCATGCTCCACATCACCACGCAGGGGTAATTGCGGTCGCGGCGGATAAAATCCCGGAGGTCCCGCTCCCACCAGTCGAGGAAATAGTAACCGTAATCGTACTTGGCCTTATTCGATCCCTTCCACTGGAACCAGCCGTCCCAAGGTTCGTCCATCACCATAAAGCCCATCGTGTCGCACATGGCGTAAAACTCCGTCGAAAATGGATGGTGCGTCGTGCGGATCGCATTGCATCCCATCTCCTTCAATATCTTCAGACGACGGTGCAATATATCCGTCCCGACGGCCGTCCCCGCAGGCGACGCATCCTGATGGATGCACACGCCCTTCAGGATGGTCGGCTCGCCGTTGAGCAGAAATCCCTCGGCGACATTGTACCCGATCGTCCGGATGCCGAAGCGCGTCACATAGTTGTCCGCTTCCCGCCCCTCTCGTTCAATCGTCGTGCAGAGGTAATAGACCTCCGGCGTATCGGGACTCCACAACTTCGGCTCCGTCACAACGAGTTCCTCCGTAACCGTGTTCTCTCCCGGTTTCAGTTCGGTCCGCTGCGACCGGCGGGCGACTTCGCGTCCCGCCGCATCCTTCACCGCCGAGATCACCGTCACCCCGGCCGTCTCCCCGGACATGTTGCGTATCTCCACCTCCGCGCGCACCGTCGCGGCCCTGTCGTTCACCTCGGGCGTGGTGACATAGGTCCCCGACTGCGGAACGAATACGGGTCCCGTCACGATCAGATTGACCGGGCGGTAGATGCCCGAACCGGTATACCAGCGCGCCGCGGGCTGCTTGCTGTTGTCCACACGCACCGAAACGATGTTCCGGCCCCTCTTCATATAGGGCGTAATGTCGTACCCGAAGGTCAGATATCCGTTCGGCCGGAATCCGGCTTCGACGCCGTTCACCCATACGGTACTGTTCATAAAGACCCCGTCGAATTCCAGATAGAGCCGCTTTCCCTCCCACGAAGGATCCCACTCCAGCACCTTCTTGTACCATCCGATGCCGCCCGGCAGAAATCCCATCCTGCCGCCGCCCGGCCAATCCTTGCCGTAAGGACCTTCGATACTGAAATCATGGGGCACGTCGAGCTGTCTCCACCCGGAGAAATCCACCTCGTCGGCGAAACCGTCTTCGACATCGCCCTTATGAAAATACCAGTCGAAATCGAGGTTCCGCACCTCTCTTTGGGCCAACACGGAGGTCTGCACACCCAGAAGCGCCGTCAGCAACAACGCCAAAATCTTTTTTTCCATTACATATACTGTTTTCACGGCTTACCGCCGACATTTCCTAATTCAGATTCCATACTTGCGACGTCCGTCCCGAACTCCGCAGCGCATAAACACCGGAACAACGCGACCGCCCCCACCTTCCGCACTGCGGAAGCGATCGTAAGATTCTGCATCTTTCCGTACAAAAATACATTGTAGCGCCCGTATGAAACGGCTATTTTTATTCAAATTTTCCAAAAACCAAAAAAAAATCGAGATGAAAAAACTACCCATTCTGCTCTTCATGCTCATCCTCTGCAGCTGGAGCGCATACGCCCGCCAAGCGGACGTCGTCTCCCCCGACAAACGGCTGCGGTTCCGCATCAGCTGCGGCGACTCGCTCGAATACCGGGTCGAATACAAGGGCCGGCCCCTTATAGGCCGCTCCCGCATCGGACTCGACATTCCCGAACTTCCGCACGGCGCTCCCGTCGTCCTGTCCATGTCGCGCCGGTCGGTCAACGGCACCATCCGGCCCCTCTATGGAAAAACGGAACGTCTTTCGGACCGGTACAACGAACTGCGCATCGACTTCGCGGGCGGCTGGTCGCTTCTGGTGCGCGCCTACGACGAAGGCGTGGCTTACCGCTTCGTCACGGACCTTCCGGGCCGCATCGTCGTACGCGGCGAATCCGCCCGCTTCAACATCCCGGACGATCCGGGCGTCCTGTTTCCCGAAACCGCCGCACTGACTGCATGGGAACTGGCCTACGTCGATTACCAAACTCTGTCGGCCGTCGCCAACGGCACGCGGGCTATTACCCCCGCGCTCCTGTCGCGCAGGGACGGCGTCAGGGTCGTAATCGCCGAAGCCGACGTGCGCGATTATCCGGGCATGTACCTCGTCAAGACCGGACGCGGCCTGCACAGCGACTTCGCCGCCTATCCCGACAGCGTCGCGATGGGAAGCTGGGGCAATTTCGTCTCGGTGGTACGCAGCCGCAAAGACCATATCGCCGAAACATCGGGCCGCCGCGAATTTCCGTGGCGCGTAATCATGGCCACCGACGACGACCGCACGCTGCTGAACAACGAACTGATCTACAAGCTCTCTTCGCCGCAGGCTCCGGGCGACTTCTCGTGGGTCCGTCCGGGCAAAGCCGCTTGGGAGTGGTGGCACGACGCCATGCTGCCGGGCGCGTCCGTTCCCTCCGGCATGAAAAACCGCAACACCGCCCTCTATAAATACTACATCGACTTCGCCGCCGAAAACGACTTGGAATACCTGATGATCGACGCCGGATGGTCCGACATATTCGACCTCTCCAAAGTCAATCCGCAGGTTGATATCAAAGAACTGGTACGCTACGCCAAGCAAAAAGACGTAGGCGTTTTCCTGTGGTGCGTCGCCCATACGCTCGTCAGCGACCCCGACCGCTATATGCGGCTTCTGTCCGAATGGGGCGTCGCGGGCCTGAAAGTCGATTTCTTCGACCGCGACGACCAGATCGCCATGCAGTGGTACGAAGAACTGGCCCGCAAAGCCGCCGAATACAGGCTGATGCTCAATTACCACGGCTGCAGCAAACCGACCGGTATGCAGCGTCTCTACCCCAACATCGTCAATTTCGAGGCCCTCCGGGGTGCCGAATGTTCGAAATGGGACCTGACGGCCAATCCCGAACACCATCTCACGTTCCCGTTTACGCGCATGCTGGGCGGAAGCGTCGATTACACGCCCGGCGCACTCCGCAACCGCTCGCGTCAGCTATTCAAGCCCCTCGATCCGGGACTTCCCATGGCGCAGGGCACACGCTGCCACGAGCTGGCCATGTTCGTCGTCTTCGACCAGTATTTAGCCATGCTCTGCGACTCGCCCGCCGAATACCGCAAATATCCCGACATCCTCGGCTTTCTCGCCGCCGTCCCGGTCGTCTTCGACCAGACCGAGGTTTTGTCGGCCCGTGTCGGCGATTACGCCGTCGTCGCAAAGCGGCACGGCAACGACTGGTTCGTCGGCGGAATGACCGACTGGACGGCCCGCAGCACCGAAATCGACTTCTCGTTCCTGCGTCCCGGCGTCACATACGCCGCCGAGATCTTCCGCGACGGCCCCGACGCCAACCTGTACGCCGACCGCTACGAGTGCGAGCGGCGCACGCTAACGGCCGCCGATAAACTGACGGTCCGCATGGCGGCGGGCGGCGGTTTTGCCATCCGTTTGACTCCTCAGCAATAAGAAAGAACGAATTTTGGAATTACAAAGGCTTGCGGTCCCCGACCGTCCCCCGGGACATAGAGGGCCGCAAGCCTTTTCTGCACCGGTTACTCAACCACCTCGCCCCGGATACTCAGCTCGGCAAAGGCGAGCGAGATCTGGTTCTGCTGATATTCGATGGAGAACTTCACATAGCGGCCTTGCGTCGGAGTGACGGGAACCGTACATTTCACGATCTTGGTCCACGGAACGGGAACATATCCCACCTCCGTAAAGTTCAGCCCGTCGTCGCTCACATAGCAGCGCAGGTCCGAGTAGATTTGGGGATAGAACTGATCCTTGCGCGGATCGATCTCGAAACAGGAAACGCGCACGCGCTTGCCCATATCGACCATCGCCCACGGATGCTCGTCCTTCGGAATCGCCTCGGAGAACTTCCGACCGGCGGGGTGCCAGAAAGTATCCGCATTTCCGTCGATCAGGTATTCGGGCTTGCCTACATTGGGATTCGAACTCGACACGGTAAGTTTCCAGCCGGCCTTATCGATGTATTTGCCGACGCAATTAACGGGTACGATGCAAACGCGCGCGTTCTCGTCCAGCCGCAGCGGTTCATCCACCCCTGTCAGTACGAGGGGTACGGCATAAAGCCCCGAAGCGCACTTCGCCGGATAGACCGTCACATCGACGGTCACGCTGCTCATCCCCTCCCGGATCACGCCTTCCGTCGCGGAAAGCGCATAGGCGTCGGCCGGCAGCAGCCCGTAGCGGGTCCCGTTCGCCGCATTGTAATCCGCCAGCGCCTGCCCCAGCTCTTCGGCATCGGTGCTCAGGGTATAGGCGCACATCCAGCGGCTCTCGAAGTCCATCCCAAACTTCACGGATTGTATCACGCTCTCCTCGGCGCCGTAATCGAATTTCAGTTCGCCAACCGTTCCGGCCGCCATCTTCACGAGGGGTTCCTTGACCTTGAAGAGCAGAATCGCCGAGTTCTGTTCGGTCGTCGGTATGTTGGAACTTATACGCAGGGGCAGGACATATTTCTCCACCCCGTACTCGCCGCCGCACAACTCCACGATCTTCTCGGGCGAATAGATCACCGAGAAACGTCCGTGTTCCTCCTTTCCGGGAATCTCGACCACCGACGTCGGAATCTCGTAGCACGATTCGGGCAGGAGTTCGTAAGCCGTGCCGTTGGTTCGGTTGTATTCGTCGAGCGCCTGCTCGTCGAGCATGTAGGTCACCCGGCAGTCGGTGTCTCCGTAGCCGCTTTTATAGGCCCAGAGCGAAGCTTCGGTCTGCTTGCCGATCGTATAGGACTCCTCGATCTGCAGTCCGTGTTTGGGCAGATAGACCTGATCCGGCTTTGCCTTCCGCCAGTCGAAGCGATTGTCCTCGCACGATACGAGCACCAGCGCCGTCATCACAAGATATACTAGTTTTTTCATAGCTTTTACTGAATAAAATTTACTTGTTCAATCCGGACTATTAATAGAAGGGAGCCTGTTCGAGTTTGGTGTTGCGGTCGAGTTCCCATTGTTCGATCGGATGCAGATAGAAAGCCTTCGGGAAGACGCGCTTGCCGTAATCCTTGAACGGCGTACGCCGCCAGAAGGCCGAGCCGCCGATCGGTTTGTCGGTCGTCTCCATGATATTCATACCGTAGACATAGTCGTTGTTGGTCTCTTCGGCGATCATCCAGCGGCGCGTGTCGAAGTAGCGGTGGTTCTCAAAGGCCAGCTCCACCTGACGTTCGCGGCGAATCATCTCGCGCAGCAGCGTCTGATTGCTCTCTATGCCGGGATAAACCTCCTCGATATTGGGAACTCCGGCACGTGCGCGCACCTTGTTCCAGTAAGTCAGCAGATCGGGATTGGTCAGGTCGCCCGCCTCGATCAGCGCCTCGGTATAGTTCAGGTAGACCTCCGCCAGACGGATCATCGGCCACAGCATCGGCTTGATCCAGACATCCTGATCCGAGTTGTTGCCGTTGTTGTACATCTTGCGCACCGAGTAGCCCGTTATCGAACGGTCGCCGCTCGGGCCGCCGCTGTTGCCGCCGTAATAGAACTGCACGTTTTTGGTCGAAGTCACCGTGGACCCAGTCACCTCATAGGGCAGTTTCATTCCGTTCCACGTAATGTTGAGGTAGAACCGCGGCTCGCGGTTCACATACATATTGTACGTATCGGCCTTCACCTTGTCGAACGGGTGCTCGTAACCGGTCGTGTACCCGGTCTCGGTATATCCTGCTTCGGCCTCGACGATCGGCTCGTCGCTGTTACCGTTGGGTCCGGCATTCTTATACCCGCGGATGGGATAGACGCCCGTATTCATCGCAAAGGCATCGACCTGTTTCTGCGAAGGGTTGTAGCCGCCCCAGCAGTTTTTCATCGCACGCGGCGTAATACGCTTGTACCACGCTACGTCGTTGAAGATACGGCCGTAGATGATCTCGTCGTTCCACTGCGTCGTATATATCCGGTAAAGCGACTGGTAGGGATCTATTTCGCCGTCATCGCCGCGGACCTCGACGAGCGAGTATCCCGGCAGGTCGATCACCAAACGGGCCGCTTCGGCCGCATCCACCCATTTCTGTTTGCTGTACGAAGTCGGCATGAGATTCTCTCCCGTCGTATTGCTTTTCCAATCGGAGTAAATCGACTTTCCGCTGGGATTGAACAATTCACTGGCGGCATAGAGCATCATGCGGGCACGCAGGGCCAGCGCCGCGGCCTTGGTCGGACGTCCCAGATAGAGGGCGGCGGTATTTTCGTACTTGACTTCCAAGTCCTGAGCGGCCTTGAACAATTCGCTGCACACATAATTCACGCACTCGTCCAGCGGATTGCGACCGATATTGCCGTCGTCCTCGGGACCGAGCGTGCGGTCGCCCATCAGCACCACGGGACCGTAGTTGCGAATCAGCAGAAAATAGTAATAGGCGCGGCAGAAACGGGCCTCGGCGACAAAACGCTTCATCTCCGCATCCGAAAGTTCGCGGCACATATGGACATTGTTCAGAAAATAGGTGGTCTCGCGTATGCCTTTATAGCAGCTGCCCCATTTTTTGTAATAGGCAGCCGACGGACCGAACGCCCCCTGATGCACCTTATGGACGTCGTGATTGAACGACACGTCCGCCTCGTCCGAAAGCGGGCCCCAACCTTCGTTCGCACTGATCGTCCAGTATTCGGGCAGAAAACGATAGCACCCGTTCAGATACTGTTCCGTACTGGACTTCTTGGTAAAGATATCTTCGGCGGTCGTCTGTTTGTCGATAGGCTGCTGGTCGAGGAACGAATCGCAGGATACCATCCCGCAGATCAACAGCGACAAAACGGTGTATATGATCTTTTTCATGGCTTTAGAAGTTGAAGTTGATACCGAAATTCACGACAGTCGTCGGAGGATAGCCCGCGCCCTGTCCGTCGCCCAGTTCGGGGTCGAACATCTTGAATTTCGAGAACGTGAGCAGATTCACGCCCGAAAGATAGAGCCGAAGGTTCTCGATCCGGATTTTGCGCACGACCGAACGCGGGAAGGTATAGCCGATCGTAGCGTTCTTCAGGCGCAGGTAGCTGGCGTCGCGCTGCCAGAAAGTCGATGCCTGTTCGTTGTTGGTATTGCTCTGCGTATCGTTACGCGGGAATTCGGCATGCGGGTCGGGATTATCCAGACGCCAGCAGTTGTCGTACACGTAACGGTAGAAACCCGACGAAGCGTGCTGGTTGGCCGAGAAAGGATGGATGGCGTAGCCGTTCAGCTGCATGGTTACGTTGCCGACGCCTTGGAAGAGGAACGACAGGTCGAAATTGTGCCACTGCAGCGAAGCGCCGAAGCCGTAAACGATTTCGGGAATGCGCGTCCGGCCGATCGCCGTGATGTCGTTCTTGTTGATAACGCCGTCACCGTTTATATCCCGGTAACGGAATATCTCCCACCCGGACGATTCCGTAGTCCTGCTTGGGGCTGTTGTCGATCTCTTCCTGAGAGGTAAACAGACCTTCGGCGATCAGACCGATCTGCTGATCGATCGGGCGGCCTATCCACGTACGCACGGCATAATCGCCGCCGGGCCGTCCGTCCTTGATCATTTTGCTGCGGTTATAGGTGAAGTTTCCTTTCAACGAAACTTTCAGTTTGCCGAACGTCCGCATCACCTCCACCTGCGTATCCACGCCGCGGTTCACGCCTTCGCCGATATTGGCGTAGGGCCGCTTATCCATGCCGAAGAGCGACGACAAATCATCGCGGCGCAAAAAGATTCCCCGGCGGTCGTCCCTGAAGTAGTCGGCCGAAATACGAATCGAGTTGAAGAGCGAAAGTTCGATACCCAGATTAAGCTTATAAGCCTTTTCCCAAGAAACATTCCGGTTTCCCAGCTCCTGCAGATAGAGACCGTTCACCCACGAGGCCTGCGAACCGAACTGGTAGACATTGCTCAGCGTAGCGTACACGTCGTCATAGATGAACCGGCGATCGCCGCCGATCTTGTCGTTGCCGACCACACCGTACGAACCTTTGATCTTCAGGGCGTCCACCACGTCCCGCGCCCCGTCGAAGAACTTCTCGTTGGAGATCATCCAGCCCAGCGCCACCGAGGGGAAGAAACCGAAACGCCTGCCGGGAGAGAAATTCTCCGAACCGTTGTAACCGAAGTTGAACTCGGCGAAATAGCGGTCGTCGAACGAATAAGTCGCACGTCCGGCGATACCCTGATTGCGATAGGGCAGCGATTTGTCCTTGTTGTCGGCGAGTATATAGCGCTGCGACTTATGGTTGTAGAGGAAGAGTCCGCCGACGCGGTGCTTGCCGAATACGCGGTCGTAAGTGATCGAACCTTCGAGGTAGAAAACCTTGTTGCCGCTCGAATTTTTGCCGTAAGAGAGCGTATTGGAGCCTTTGTCTACCTCCTGATAGATCAGTTTTCCCTCCTCGTCGCGGCCCGTAGCATAGAACGTATTGGCGGAGCCGGTATAGGACTGCGTCTGGCTGGTCACGACGTCCCACGAGAACTTGACATTGGCCTTAAGCCCCTTGGTGATCGAATTGCTGAAGTCCTGCGTCAGGCCGACCAGCGCTTGGGCGTTGTTCCAGTACTGGTTCTTGTAACCGCTCTGGGTCAGAAGGTTGTAAGGGTTCTTTCCATTCGGGTTCGCAGCAAAAGTCCCGTCGGAATATTTTACCGGAATGGCGTTCGGACTGGTGTAGAAGGCTCGGTTCCAGATGTCGTCCGCAGTAGGCGACACCTTCGTCTCGTAAATATTCGACAGATTCACGTTCAGCACCGTGGAGGGCGAAAGGTTGATGTCGATGTTGGAGCGGAAGTTGAACTTGTTGTAATTGATCGACGTATCGTAAGAGTTCATGTTGTCGGTCTTGTAGATACTGCTCTCGTTATAGAACGATCCCGAAACATAGTAACGCGCGATGGAACCGCCGCCGCTCACGTTGGCGTTCACCCGCTGGTTCCATGCCACGTTCTTGAACAGTTCGTCCACCCAGTTTACATTCGGGTAGAGATCCGGATCGGCTCCCGTACGGTATTTTTCGACCATATCGGCCTTGTAGTAAAGTTCTCCGTTGTTACGATAGCCGTACGCCTCGTTGAAGAGGTTTATGAATTCGAACGAATTGACCATCTCGGGCATCTTGGTCGGAGTCACCAGACCCGCTTCGGCGCGGATCGAAACCTTGGCGGCTCCGGTCTCGCCGCTGCGCGTTTTGATGATGACTACGCCGTTGGCATCCCGCACGCCGTAAACGGCGGTCGCCGCGGCATCCTTCAGCACCGAAAGGCTCTCGATATCTTCCGGATCGACGAGGTCGATGGAACGTTCGATGCCGTCTACAAGGATCAGCGGAGCATTCGCATTATCGATGGTTCCGGGTTCGGACGGGTTGAACGAACTCATACCGCGGATCCAGAAATTGGATGCGGCGCCGGGTTCGCCCGAACGCTGCACCGAGACGATACCCGCCAGTTGTCCCGCCAGACTCGAACTGACATTGGCCACGGGCAACTGGAGATCCCGTCCTTTGACCGAGGAGATCGAACCGACGACGCTCTCCTTGCGCTGGACTCCGTAGCCGACGACCACGACTTCGTCCACCACCTCCGAACCGGGTTCGAGCACGAAGTTCAGCTGCGTACGTCCCTTGATTTCGAGTTCGGCCGTCTTATATCCGAGAAACGAGACGGCCAGTACGCCGCCGGGTCCCGGCACATTGATCGAGAAGGTACCGTCGGCGCCCGTTATCACGCCGATCGACGTATCTTTCAACCACACGCTGGCACCGACGACAGGCTGCTTGGTGACCTTGTCGATTACGTTACCCTTAACAGTCTGAGACGACTCTGCGGCAGCATGGAGGGGGGGGGTTAAGACCTCACTGTTCGCCACGGCTTTCCCGCCGCCGAGAAGCATCAGACAGAGCAGACACAGACCGGTAAACCGTCTGCCGCCTGCAAATAGTCCATCTTTAGGTTTCATTTGAGAAGTTTTAAGTTAATAATAGGTTATTGTGAAGGTTTTAAAGCCTTGTTATGCGGATCACGGCACTCTTGTATGCCCCCTGCACCGGCCAGCGAATGCCGATTTTCATCAGGTAATCGCCCGTGTAGGTCGCAGCGTCGTTGTTGATCCGGTAGTTCTTTTCGGGATCGAGACTGCGCAGCCGGAGCATCTGGCTCTCGCGCATCTGTTCGGTGCTGCCCTCCATCGTCTCGCCGAGATTGTAGCAAAACACCACAGACCGAGAAGCCCCGGCGTCCGTATACTGCACCGCACTGCGGTTTCCCTCGAACGGAGAGCGGAGCCGGTCGGCCACGCCCCGCTGTACAAGGTCGCGCACCTCCTTGTACTCGGCTATTTTCCGCTTGGCCGTAGCCGTTTCGCGTTCATTCCATTTGGTGATGTCCTGTCCGATGCCCAGCACGCCCTGCATCGCCACATCGAAGGTGTAGTCGAGCGAAAGCCCGGCCCGGTGATAGTCCGAACGGTTGATCCAGCAGACCATCGTATTGGCCGGCCATGCGCTCAGATAGCCGTACTGGATGAACAGGCGGTCGATCGGATCGGTATTGTCGCTGGCCCACGTCTGATCCATGCGCTGCAGCATCCCCAGATCGGGACGTCCGCCGCCGCTCGAACAGTTTTCAAAGATCACATCCGGGAAACGCTCCCTGAGGGTCTCGATCAGCCGGTAGAGATTCTCCATGTAGCGGATGCGCACTTCGCGCTGAATCCGTCGATCGGCTTCGGGCCATCCGGGCTGCGTAAGCCCCCGGTTGCGGTCCCACTTGACGAATTTGATGTTGTTCTGCGCGAGCAGATCGGTCATCGACTTCAGCAGATACTGATACACGTCCTCGCGCGCCAGATTCAGCGTCAGCTGATTGCGCCATTCGGTGCGTTCGCGGTTGGGAAAGTTCAGCACCCAGTCGGGGTGCTTGCGGTAAAGGTCGCTGTTGGGATTGACCATCTCCGGTTCGACCCAGATGCCGAAATCGAGTCCCAGTTCGTTGATACGGCCGATCATCGACTGCAACCCGTTGGGGAACTTCTCCGGATCGACCGTCCAGTCGCCCAGTCCGGCATTGTCCGACTTGCGGCCCTTGAACCAGCCGTCGTCGATTACGAACAGCTCTACGCCGATCTCCTTCGCACGCCGCGCCAGCGCCAGCTGCTGCTCCTCGTTCACGTCGAAAGCCGTGGCGTACCAGCTGTTGTAAAGCACCGGGCGAATCCGGTCGCGGTGCGGCGCGGGCAGTATTTCACCCCGTACGTAGGCGTGGGCGAGCTGCGCCGCATCCTCCGTGCCGTCGGGCGTATATCCCATGCTGAACTTCGGAGTCCTGAACGACTGTCCGGGCAGCAGCGACAGCTCCGTGTCCCAGAAATTGATACCGCCCACGATCTGCAGGTGGCTGCTGTGCGTCGCTTCGAAGTCGATCCGCCAGTTTCCGCTGTAATGCACCTGTCCGAACCACACTTCAGCATGGTGCGCATCGTCGTCCGGCGTATTGGTCACGGCGAACCACGGGGTATTCTCAAAGGCGAAGAAGTCGCGCGACAGCAGGCTTTTCACCCCGGCCGTCAACTCGGTCTTGCGGAGCTGATACTCCCGGAACCACTGTCCCGAATGATGCGTCAGGAAATAGCGGTCGGCAGGCAGCAGGGCCGAACCCGAAAGCAGGTTCTCGATGCGGATCTCCTCCTTGCCCCTGCGGGCCGTATTGGTCACCTCGATCCATTTTTCGATCAGGTCGTACTCCGGCAGCACGCGCAGATAGGAGACCACCTCCAGCGGATAGTGTTTGTCCCGCTGCACGATCTTCAGCGTCTCCCGCCCCTCCACGGAGACGACTTCGGCCGAGACGAGCGTCAGCTCGCAGTCGCGGGTCCCGTCGGCGTACACCACCTCCAGCACGGGCATCTTGTCGGCATACGTCCCGCGCACGGGAACTTCGTCGAGCCGGAAGGGTCCGTTCGCACGTTTGCGATTCTGCTCGGGCGAAACCCCTACACAGGCGCGGTTCCCCCAGAAAACGGGATAAATACCGCCGGCTCCGTCCAGCCGTAGCCGGCAGACGGAACGGCGGGTCGTGATATCCCATCCGGCGGCTCTGCCTTCGATCTTCGTAATGTCGGCCGCGCGGCCGGTCCACAAGGTCAGGCCGCTCAGCAGCAAGGTCATCAGGAATAGTTTCATCGTGTACTCTTATTTTTCGTTCAACATCATGCGGTGTACCTGCACGCCCTGATGGTTGTTGTCCAGCTCCGCGGCCGCCGCGAAATACTTTTCCGCCTTGGCCTTGTCGCCGAGTCCCAGATGTCCGAGACCCATCAGGTAATTGCAGTGAATAATGTTCTTGCGGTCCATGTCGTCCTCCCAGATCTGGAGATCGGGCAGCGACACGGCGAAATAGTCCATTTTGAATACGTCGTAAAGATGCTTCTCTCCGTAGGAGATCAGGTTGTTGAAACGGCTGCGCGCCTCGGTCTCGCGTCCCAGCCGGAGCAGGGCCAGTCCTTGGTAGAAGATCTTGTCCGGCTTCTGGTCGTTGTAGTAGATCGCCGCCGCGGGCTGGCTGTTGCCGACCGATGCGGCCTCGTACAGTGCGCGGGCTTCGTCCGCATGCCCCGTCTCTTGGAGAATGCGCGCCTTGTAATAATTGAAATCGTTCTCCTGCGCTCCGGGCAGTTTTCCTTCGCCCAGATTGTGGGGGTAAACGTAACACTCTTCGATCAGCTTCAGCGCACGGTCGTACTCCTTACGGGCCAGACAGCCCTTCACCAGCTCCACGCGCGCCAGCTGATACTGGGCGGGGACCTTTCCTTCGCCGCCCTCCCACGGATGGAATTTCCGGCGGTCGATCATCTCCATCGCCTCCTCGTGGCGGCCGAGCTGATTGAGCAGCGTCACGTATTCCAGATAAAGATCGTCGCGCCGGAACGCCGTTTCGCGGTAACGTTCCAGCAGGGCCAGACGCTCCGCATGCGGACGGTTGAGCCGCTTGTAAAGCTGATCCAGCTCCATCAGGATTCGGGCGTCGGCCGTATCGAGTTCGAACGCCTTTTCGAGCAGCGTCACGGCCTCGTCCCTGCGGTTCAGCTTGTTGAAATAGGCCAGCGACAGGTTGCGCAGCACCGTGGGGAACACCCCGTCGATCGCGGCGGAAGCTTCCCACGCCGCAACGGCCTCGGCATACTGCCGCTTGTCGTACCACAGATTGCCCAGATAGTAATATGCCTTGGGAGTCTCCGCCGGCAGCGCAATCGCGGTCTGCAACACTTCGATATCGTCGAGCCGGTTCGGGAAGCAGCAGTCGGCCGGCTGCCGTTCGGCCAATGCCGCGGCTTGGAGAGCCTCTGCGCTCCGGCCGAGCTTCACCAGCGCCCAAACCCGGTAATAATGCACCATCGGACTGCAGTCCGCGGCATGATCGATCGCCGTCCGGGCCAGCTTCAACGCCTCCTCCCAGCATCCGGCATCGGCATAGTCGAGAATCAGCTCCTCGTAATTGCGCGATTCGGCCCGCATCTGGGCATCGAGCATTTCGAGCACGGTTTCGTCGCCGGAGATAAGATACTCCTCGAAGCGGCAGCCGAAGTTGAAGCGGTCGATTCCGAGCGAATCGGCAATCAGCGCCAGCGCCTCGTCCGAACGGCCCAGCCGCCGCAGCACGACGGTTTTCAGATGACGGCCGCGGTGGTTGTGCCAGTTGCGCAGCAGGGATTTGTCGATCTCGTACAGCGCGTCCTCCCAACGGCCGGCAGCGGCCGAAAGCTGCGCCAGCGCGAAATAGCCTGCATCCTGCCATGCGGCGTTCCAGCAGGCCTTATAGAAGCAGTCGTAAGCCTCCTCCGCGCGGCCCTGATATTTCAGCGACAGACCGAGGTTGTAGAGCGGTTCGCCGTCGTAGGGATTCGGATTGCGCTCCGTGAGCACCTCTACCGCCTTCCGCAGATAAGGTTCGGCCTCGACGAACTTGCCTTTGCGGATCAGCCAGAGCCCCATCGCGTTGTTGTTGCGGACGTCGTCCGGAAAACGCCGGAGCGCTTCGCGGTAATAGTCCGTAGGAGAGTAGGTCGCATGGCGGTACTGCTCCAGATGGAGTCCCGTCAGATAGAGCTGTTCCGCCGTATCTATCTCCGCAGGATCGAGGGCCGCCTTGGCCGGATCGGGAACCGGTTTGATCGTATCCGGCTCCGGTTCCCAAGTCAGCAGAGATTTTCCCCGGGCATCGGAGATCCGGATACATACCCCGCGCAGTTCCGTCACCGGCACTGCGGCCTCGAACACCGCCTCGGGCGTCAGGTCGTGCACCTCGTCGAAACAGCTCCGTCCCTCCTGCTCCACGACGATACGCACACCCTGCCGCACCGACGTTGCGAACAGTTTCAGCACATGCTTTCCGGTTCTGTCCGGTTCGATATTCATCAGCAGGTCGGCCGTCGCATTCTTCACCACGCCCAACTCGCGGTAAGGCATGAAATATTGTGTAAAAGTCTTTTCCTCATAGGGTTGCAGCCACGTAAAGTCGGGCTGATTGTCGGTATACACACCCGTCATCAGTTCGATGTACGAACCGTCCTCGTCGGTCAGGTTGCGGTCCCATGCCAGTCCGAAATCCCCGTTGCCCCACGTCCACTGCTTCTTGCCCGGCGAGATATGGTGATCGGCCACGTGCAGCACACCCGCGCGGGTGTCGTTTTCGTACCCGCCGACGAAATCGTATTTCGACTTGATCGCCATATAGGAGGTCGGCACGGGAATATTCTTGTAACGCGAAATATCGACTCCGGCCGAATAATCCATCTTGTAGTATACGCCCGTAGCAATGGGATATTTCGACACGTCGCGCTTGCCGTGGTCGAAAACGGCGTTCACATCCCCCGGGAACACTGACTGGTAGTGGTCGTTGACCGACACGGCGGGATTTGCCCACCACAGGAAGGTCTGCGGCACGGGGGTCGGGTTGTAGAGTTTACCCTCGATTTCGAGTACGGCGCGTCCGGGACGAAGCACGAACCCGGCCATGCCTTTCTGATGGAACATCCGTTCGCGTTCGCTCACCCACACCACGGCGGAGCCGTCCGCCCGGCGTTCGATGCTGAAATCGACCGGCAGGAAGGTGCTCGGACGGTGGTGCTGCGGCCAGTTGAATTCGATGCCGCCCGAAATCCACGGCCCGGTCAGTCCGACCAGCGCGGGTTTTATCACATGGTTGTAGTAGATGAAATGGCGCTCCTTGATTTTGTCATAAGCCATCTGCACCCGACCGCCCAGTTCGGGCAGGATCATGATTTTGAGATACTCGTTCTCAAGGAATACGGCGTGATAGGATTTGTCTTCGCAGGTATCCTCGATCTTCTCGATCACCGGATAAGGATATACGACTCCGCTGCTTCCCTGATAAACCCGTTTTTCGAGGAACATCGGATTCTTTTCCGGCTTCCCGATACCGTAGGTGGGCAGCAGGATATCCTCCTCCCATACATTAACTTTACTCATGTCTGTAACTGAACTTATATTATTTGGTTATTTCGTTTTCGATCTGTTCGAGCGACTTGCCTTTCGTTTCGGGCAGGTAACGCAGGATGAAGAAGAAGACGGCCAGACAGATTCCGCCGTACACCCAGAACGTTCCGGTCGCCTTCAGCCACTCGTTGAGCAGCGGGAAAGTGTAGGTC
>JAJPZH010000028.1 GCA_021204515.1 Alistipes sp.
CCGCGTGGTGGATCCCGCCAATCTTCATTAAGGAAAATAAAAGGTACAACAGAACAACGTGCGCAACAATCGCGAGTTCGACGCCATCACCAAGGAGATCGAGTATCAGGAACTGGAGATCGAACTGGCCGAAAAGCGTCTCAAGGAGTACAGCGCCGGCGTGAAGGCCAAGAAACTCCAGCTGGAGGAGGCCGAAGCCGTGGCCGACGGACGCGCCGCAGACCTTGCCGCCAAGAAGAGCGAGCTGGAGGGCATCGAGGCCGAGACCGCTCCGCTGGTCGCCGAGTTCGAAGTGCAGGCCGACCGTGCCAAAGCCAAGATCGACGAACGCCTGCTGGCGGCCTACGCCCGCATCCGCCAGAACGTCCGCAACGGACTGGCCGTGGTGACCGTCAAGCGCGACGCCTGCGGCGGCTGTTTCAATCGCATTCCCCCGCAGCGTCAGGTGGAAATCCGTCAGGGCAAGAAGATCATTATCTGCGAGTACTGCGGACGTATTCTCGTGACCGATCCCGAAGAGGTTCAGGAGTAGCGGGACATTCAGTAAAGTAATAAGAGAGCCGGAGTTGAATTACTCCGGCTCTCTTTGTTATGTGCCGCCGGTTCCGGCGGACGGCGGGGCCTTCGGGTAAGCGCGCTCGTTAGTTCGCCGACGTGTCCGGACGGCAGGCGCGGTTCCAGTCCCGCTGCGTATGCGGGTCGGAGACCTGTTCCCTGTGCCGCCGGCGCGCGCGGACGGGACGAGTGTTTCCGCCGCCGTTTCTACGCAGGTCGCTTACCACCGGACCTTGTCGTCGAGGATCACCCCGTCGGAGGCATCGGACGGGTCGAATGATCCGGCTTTATATTGGACGCAGATCATAATCATCGGTCCGGCACCGGTATTGCGCAGCGCGCGTCTGCCGTCGGGGGAAACCCGTATCACGCTGCCCTCGCCGACGGCGAAGATTTTGCCGTCCACCTGAAACTCTCCGTCGCCCCGGACGATGATGTAGAGTTCTTCGTGCGTCTTGTGGGTGTGCAGGAATCCGACGCCTGCGCCCGGCTCGATGCGCTGGAACGACATCTCCGCACCCGTAGTTCCGAGGGCGCTGCCCGTAAATACTTTTCCGGGAATCTCGACGCCCGGGGCCAAGACCAGCGTGTGCTGGTCCAGTTCGTCCATTTTTCCGACTGTCACGGCTGCGAAATTCGCGCCGTCGGCTGTTTTTTCGACTTTTTTCATCTTTGCTGTTCGTTTGGTTTATTAATGCGGTTCGTATTTAGTAAAAGCAAAGGTAAAGAGAGCGTTCGTCAATTACAAGACGGTACGTGCGCGTATGTTACTTACATCGAGGAAACTAATGCTGACCGTCAGGCGGAACGGGGTGCGAAAAAAATGAAACTTTTTCGCACCGTCGGGATATTCCGCGGCCGGAGGCGGTGTGCGGCCGTTTCCGGGAACAATTTTCGGAGGCGGCGCCCTTTGGGAACCATGCCTTGCGGCGGGCCGTATGGCGGGTCGATCCTTCGGAGAGGGGTGAGCCGGGGGCGGGGAGGGCGCGTGCCGGAAATTCCCGGTTTTTAAATATTTTTGCAAACCGGCATGTGTTAATTTATTAACATCAAAATTCTTCCGACTTTTATAAATAATCCTTAACTTTGCGGAGTCGTAATTTTCGGACTAAAATTACTAGCAAATGAAAATAGCTATTGCCCAGTTGAACTACACGATCGGAGATATCGACGGCAACGCCTCGAAAATCATCGATTCCATCAACAAAGCGAAAGCACAGCGCGCCGACCTCGTCATCTTTGCAGAACAGGCCGTGAGCGGAACACCGGCTTTCGATCTGCTGCGTAAAACGACCTTCCTCGAACTGTGCGAGGACGCACTGGTCGAAATAGCCTCGTGCTGCGACGGCATTGCCGCGATCGTGGGACTGCCGATTCTGACACGTGAAGGAACCATCAGCGCCGCGGCGCTGATTCAGGACCGCAAGGTGCTGCGCTACGTGGGCAAGAAATACATCACGGCTCGCCGCGAAATGGGTTTTCTCGTTCCTTCGAAAGGGTTCGAATATGCGACGATCAAAGGCCACAAGTGCGCTATCATCGTGGGCGACGACCTGAGCCGCGAGCACGATTTCGACCAGTCGGTCGAGACCGTCATTTCGATCAACGCCCGCAAATACGGCAAGGGCACCATGACCTACCGCTACGAAATGATGCGCCACCTGTCGTTCGTCGAGGCCAAGAACCTCGTGCTGGTCAATCAGGTCGGAGGTGCGACGGATATCGTTTACGACGGCACCTCGGGCGCGTTCAACAACCGCGGCGAACTGGTGCTGATGATGAAACAGTTCGAAGAGGATTTCCAGATTTTCGACACCAAGGCCCAGAATCCTCCCGTCGGGATTCCCTCGACCTACAACGACCGGACGCGGATGGTCTATCAGGCGGCCCGCTGCGGACTTCGCGATTTCTTCGTCAAGAACGGTTATAAGAAGGCCTGCATCGGACTTTCGGGCGGTATCGACTCGGCCGTGGTGGCCTGTCTGGCCGCCGATGCGCTGGGAGCCGGGAATGTCCGCGCTCTGCTGCTGCCTTCGCAGTTCTCGTCGGATCATTCGGTCGAAGACGCCAAGAAGCTGGCCGAGAACCTCGGCATCGAATACAACGTAATTCCC
Source organism: Alistipes sp. (assembly GCA_021204515.1). Lineage (GTDB taxonomy): Bacteria > Bacteroidota > Bacteroidia > Bacteroidales > Rikenellaceae > Alistipes. The sequence goes on from JAJPZH010000028.1 coordinate 2,670, forward strand.
ATCACCGAAATATATACCAGTGTGGTGAACACCCTCAAGCCGGTCATCGGCGGGCGGGAGTTCGACGCTACGGAGGAGAATATCCAGACCCGTATCCGCACGGTGCTGCTGATGGCCGTGCAGAACAAGACGGATTACATCCTGCTCAACTCGTCGAACAAGAGCGAGAATGCGCTGGGCCTGTGTACGCTTTACGGCGATACGGCAGGTGCGTTCAGCCCCACGGGCGACCTCTACAAGAGCGAGATGTACGACGTGGCACGCTATATCAACCGCACGTTCGGAGATCCGATTCCCGAAAACATTCTGGACAAGGAGCCTTCGTCGGAGTTGCATCCGGGACAGAAGGACAGCGATATTCTGCCGCCGTACGAGGTGGTGGACGCCATTCTGCTGCGCATGATCGAAGAGGGACAGCACCGCGAGGAGATCGTCAATGCGGGATTCGACTCGGAAGTCGTGGAGAAGATCCACTGTATGATCATGTGCAACGAGAAGAAGCGTTACCAGTTTCCTCCCGTGCTGCGCCTGTCGATGTGCTCGTTCGGGCACGAACGACTGATGCCCCTGACCAATAAATACGGCGACTGAGGCGTGGCATCCGGAATTATCGAACACGGGGGGATTGTGTCGCGCGTCGAGGGCGACCGGGTCTATGTGAAGATTATTTCGCAGAGCGCCTGCGGTACCTGCAAGGCGCGCGAGGCGTGCGGTCTCGCCGAGACGCAGGACAAAATCGTCGAGGTGACGACCCTCGGAGCGCAACATAACTACGCCGCAGGCGAAAGCGTTACGGTCGGCGTCCGCCGCAGTGCGGGCGCTGTCGCCGTTATATTGGCCTATGTCGGCGCGCTGGCGGTGTTGCTGGCGGTGCTGGTCACGGCGATCGCCGCGCTGGGCTGGGGCGAAGGCCGCAGCGCCTTGGCGGCATTGGCCGCCGTGGGCGTCTATTACTGCGTGTTATGGCTCTTCAGGCATAAAATCGAACACACAATTCATTTCTCAATAACCAAAAACTACTGATGGAAGTATTACTTTACACAATCTTGACGCTGTGTGCGTTGGGAGTGCTTTCCGCGGTGATCCTCTATTTCGTGGCTCAGAAATTCCGGGCCGAGGAGGATCCCCGGATCGACGAAGTCGAGAAGATGCTGCCGGGTGCGAACTGCGGCGGCTGCGGTTTCGCCGGCTGCCGCGGTATGGCCGATGCGCTCGTGAAGCAGGACGACATTTCGTCGCTCTTCTGTCCCGTGGGCGGCGGCGACTGCATGAAGGCCGTCGCGGCTTATCTCGGCAAGTCCGCTCCCGAAAAGGAGCCGCAGGTTGCGACCGTGCGCTGCGGCGGAACCTGCGAGAAGCGCCCCCGCACCAACGATTATAACGGTGCCAAGTCGTGCGCCGTGGCTTCGTCGCTCTATGTGGGCGAGACGGGCTGTGCGTTCGGCTGTCTGGGATTCGGGGACTGCGTCGTCTCCTGTGCTTTCGACGCGATCCGCATGAATCCCGAAACGGGGCTTCCCGAGGTCGATCCCGATAAGTGTACGGCCTGCGGCGCCTGCGTGAAGGCGTGTCCCAAAATGATTATCGAGCTGCGCAAGAAGTGGCCCAAGAACCGTGCGGTATACGTGTCGTGCGTGTCGAAAGACAAGGGCGCCGTGGTGATGAAGGCCTGCAAGGCCGGATGTATCGGCTGCGGCAAATGCCAGAAGGTGTGTGCGTTCGACGCTATTACGATTGCGAACAACCTCGCCTATATCGACCCGCAGAAGTGTAAGCTCTGCCGCAAGTGCGTGAACGAGTGCCCGACGGGTGCGATCCGGCTGGTCGGCATGGACCCGCTTCCCAAGGCGCCGAAGACCCCGGCGGCTCCCGCCGCGCCGAAAGCCGCGCCGGCCGCAGACAAAGCGGCTTCGGTCGCTGAGAAGAGTGCTGGAACCGCTAAGCCGGCCGCGGAGAAAGCCGCGCTTGCATCCGGGCGGGCTGTTCCGGCCGAAACTCCGACGGCGCCTGCAGCTGAAAAAACTGCCGGGAGTGCCGCTGTGCCTGAGAAGGCTGCGCCCAACGCCGAGAAGGGGGCGTCCGCTCCGGCGGAAACAGCTCCGAAAGCCGAATAAACGGACGCTTTCGTGAGCCGGGACGGGGGCGTATTTCCCTGTCGCGTACGGAAGACGAAGGAAAGAATCCAATCGAAAAAACTGAGAAATTAAGATATGAAGACATTTCCAATAGGCGGAGTCCATCCGTCGGAAAATAAACTGAGCGGCGCCAAACCGATCGAGGTGCTTCCGCTGCCCGATGCGGTGGCGATTCCCCTCGCACAGCATATCGGCGCGCCCGCCGCGGCCAAGGTCGCCAAGGGCGACAAGGTGCTGACGGGACAGCTCATCGCCGAGGCGGCCAGCTTTATGTCGGCCAATATCCACTCCCCGATTTCGGGCACGGTGACGGCTGTCGATGCCGTTCCCAACGGTCAGGGCCTGCGTCAGGTGATGATTACGATCAAACGCGAGGGCGACGAGTGGGCCGAAGGCATCGACCGTTCGCAGACGCTCGTCCGCGAGTGCGCGCTTTCGGCCGCAGAGATCATCGCCCGGATCAAGGACGCCGGTATCGTCGGCATGGGTGGTGCGACGTTCCCTACGCATGTGAAACTTTCGATACCTCCCGGAAAGAAAGCCGAAGCGTTGATTATCAACGGTGTGGAGTGTGAGCCTTATCTGACCTCCGACCACCGTACGATGCTCGAACACGGCGAGGAGCTGCTCGTGGGCGTGACGATTCTGATGAAGGCGATCGCGGTGGAGAAGGCTTACATCGGCATCGAAAACAACAAACCCGACGCTATTGCCCACCTGCGCAAACTGGCTGAAGGGTACAAGGGAATCGAAGTGGTGCCCCTCAGGGTGAAGTATCCGCAGGGCGGTGAGAAGCAGCTGATCGCCGCCGTGACGGGCCGCGAGGTGCCGCCTCCGCCCGCACTTCCGATCGACGTGGGCGCCGTGGTGTGCAACGCTTCGACGACCTATGCCGTCTATCAGGCCGTGCAGAAAAACAAACCGCTCATCGAGCGCGTGGTGACCGTCACGGGCAAGGGCGTGAAGGAGCCGAAGAACCTGCTGACCCGCATGGGTACGCCGATTTCGGCGCTGATAGAGGCGGCCGGAGGACTCCCCGCCGATGCGGGCAAGGTGATCAACGGCGGTCCGATGATGGGCCGGGCGATGGTCAATCTCGATTCGCCCGTGACAAAAGGCTGTTCGGGTATTACGGTGATGAGCGGCCGCGACGCCGTGCGCCGCGAGGCTTCGCAGTGCATCAAGTGCGCCAAGTGCGTGGCCGCCTGCCCGATGGGACTCGAACCCTATTACCTCTCGAAAATGACGCAGAAGAAGGGGTGGGACGTGCTCGAAGAGCAGATGAGCATCTCGTGTATCGAATGCGGCTGCTGTCAGGCTTCGTGTCCTTCGTACCTGCCGCTGCTGGACTGGGTGCGTCTGGGCAAGCAAACCGTGATGGGAATTATCCGTGCGCGTGCCGCGGCTCCCAAGAAGTAAATCTCCGAACGTAAAAAATACCAAATATTTATGGCAAACAAACTTGTAGTTGCTCCCGCACCGCACGTGCAGACCTCGCAGTCTACGGCCCGGATCATGCGCGACGTCGTGATCGCGCTGATGCCTGCGTTGGCGGTCTCGGCCGTGGTGTTCGGAGTGGACGTACTGCGTGTCACGGCGCTTTCGGTCGCGGCCTGCGTACTGTTCGAGTACCTGATTCAGAAGTTTCTGGTCCGCGGCGCTTCGACTATCGGCAACTGGTCGGCGGTTGTGACCGGCGTACTGCTGGCCTTCAACCTTCCCGCGTCGATTCCGTGGTGGATCGTGCTGATCGGCGCTTTCGTCGCCATCGCCATCGCCAAGATGACCTTCGGCGGACTGGGCAAGAATCCGTTTAACCCCGCGCTGGTGGGCCGTGTGTTCCTGCTCATAGCCTATCCGGTGCAGATGACCTCGTTTCCGCTGCCGGCGAACGGTTCGTTCGACGCGCTGTCGGGCGCGACGCCGCTGGCGGCCGTGAAACACGGCGCTGCCGCCGACGTGCTCGGCGTGCAGGAACTCCTGCTGGGCAATATGCCGGGTTCGCTGGGCGAGGTGGCCGCGCTGGCATTGCTTTGCGGCTTCGTTTACCTGCTGTGGCGGCGCGTCATCACGTGGCAGATTCCCGTGACGATCCTCGGCACGATGGCGCTGTTCGCGTTTGTCGTCGCGGCGGCGAAGGGCGGAGTGTCGGCCGGTCCGGTGCTGTGGCAGTTCCCGCTGTTCCATGTGTTGGCCGGCGGCGCGTTGCTGGGTGCGATCTTCATGGCGACGGACTATTCGACCTCGCCGATGACCGTCAGGGGCGGCGTGATCTTCGGTGTCGGCATCGGCGCGATTACGATGTGCATCCGTCTCTGGGGCGCATACCCCGAGGGCATGTCGTTTGCGATCCTGATTATGAACGCCGTGGTGCCGCTGATCAACAAATATGTCAAACCCAAGCGCTTCGGCGTAAAATAGGAGTGGCGCAGTTATGAAAAGTACACTTTTGAATATGACGGCCGTGCTCTTCGGCATCACCCTCATCGCTTCGGCCGGGGTGGGCGCCGTGAACATGATTACGGCGGAACCGATCGCTCAGGCCGAGCAGGCGGCGAAAACCGCCGCGCTGAACGGCGTGCTTCCGGCATTCGATGAGACGGCGTCCGAGACGCTGACTATCGACGAAATGCCGATCACGGTCTACACCGCGACCAAGGGCGGCCAACTGGCCGGATATGCCGTGGAGTCGATGACCAAAAACGGTTTCGGCGGTGCGATCAATATGATGGTAGGTTTCACGCCCGACGGCGAGGTAATCAACGTCAATGTGCTCAAGCAGGCCGAAACGCCCGGACTCGGAACCAAGATGGCTGATGCCGACAACGTGCTGCTGCGCTGCGTCAAGGGCCAGAAACTCGAAGAGAAGAAACTCGTGGACGGCAAACTGGCCGTCACCAAGGACGGCGGCGACGTCGATGCGCTGACGGCGGCGACCATTTCGTCGCGCGCCTATGTGGATGCGATCAACCGTGCATGGATGGCTTACAAGAGCGTTGCGACGGGAGCGGCCCCGACCGACGTGTCGTCCGGCGCAACTTCCGCGGCCGGAAATTCGGCGGAAGGACAAACCAGCGGGTCTGAGGCTCAGGAAGGAGGACAAAATGAATAAGCTGAATATCATCGTAAGCGGCATCGTCAAAAACAACCCGACGTTCGTGCTGGTGCTGGGCATGTGTCCCACGCTGGGGACGACGACCTCGGCCGAAAACGGTATGGGCATGGGACTGGCGACGATGGCTGTGCTGATCATGTCGAATCTGGTGATCTCACTCATCAAAAACATCATTCCGGACAAGGTCCGTATTCCGGCGTTTATCGTCGTGATCGCTTCGTTCGTGACCGTTATCCAGATGCTGATGCAGGCATACGTGCCGGCTTTGTACGATTCGCTGGGCGTATTTATCCCGCTGATCGTGGTGAACTGCATTATCCTCGGCCGCGCCGAGGCGTTCGCTTCGAAGAACTCGCCGCTGGATTCGATCCTCGACGGCGTGGGTATCGGTCTGGGCTTTACGCTGTCCCTGACGGCAGTGGGCGCCGTGCGCGAAATACTGGGCAGCGGCGCGATTTTCGGCGTCAGCCTCGGTACGGCGGACTACATGCCGCTGATTTTCGTGCTCGCACCGGGCGCGTTCCTCGTGCTGGGATACCTCATGGTTTTGTTTAACAAATTAGCCAAGAAATAGTTATGGAGCTTTCCTATTTTGCAATCATCATCGGCGCCATCTTCGTAAACAACGTCGTGCTGGCGCAGTTCCTCGGCATCTGCCCTTTCTTGGGCGTGTCGTCGAAAGTCGAGACCTCGATGGGTATGGGGGCAGCCGTAACGTTCGTCATGGCGATCGCCGCCGTGGTGGCATGGCTGATTCAGACCTATGTGCTCGTTCCGCTGGACATCGTTTACATGCAGACCATCGTCTTTATCCTCGTAATCGCGGCGCTGGTGCAGATGGTCGAGATCATGCTTAAGAAACTTTCGCCCTCGCTCTATCAGGCGCTGGGTATCTTTCTGCCCCTCATCACGACCAACTGCGCCGTGCTGGGCGTGGCGATCCTGATGATCCAGAAGGAGTTCGACCTGCTGCAGAGCGTCACCTATTCGGTGGCTACGGCGCTGGGCTTCGCCCTCGCGCTGGTGCTCTTCGCCGGTATCCGCGAGCGTCTCGATTTCGAGGACGTTCCCAAGGCGTTCAAGGGGGTGCCCATCGCGCTGATTACGGCCGGCATCCTCGCCATGGCTTTCATGGGATTTTCCGGATTGGTGTAAGGACAGAAACAGGGGCGGTTTCCGGGAGGAAAGTAGCCGATCCGGGAACGTGGCGGAGGATGTTTCCGCCATTCCGCCTGCGACGGTTCGCAGGATTTCCGGTGGCGTTTCCGCCGCTGTTCCGGATACGAAAAAGGGAAGTTGCCGACGTGCAACTTCCCTTTGTTTATTTTGCCTGCAGGCTGTCGGCCTGCTCGGTCGGCGGCACGAACCGCTGGCGGATCGCCTCTTTGGCCGTGCGGGAGATGTAGGCCCAGCGTGTGGCGATCATGATAAGCAGCATCGCCACGACGGCGATCATCATCAGCTCCTGCCCGGACCGGGCTTTGAACCATTCGGAAAGTTTCATGTTTTTGCGATTATTTTCGGCTGAAACATTCGTTTCTTGCGAGCAATTAATTAATTTTGCAAAAATAACAATAAAACCCGGAATCGAAATGAAGGATATCATAAAACTTCACGACAAAAAGTTCAAAATCATGATTCCCGCCGAGAAAATCGACGAGGCTGTATCGGCTGTTGCCCAGCGCATAAACAAGGATTACGGCGACAAGGAGACGCCGCTGTTCGTCGGCGTGCTGAACGGCTCGTTTATGTTCATGAGCGATCTGATCAAGAAAATCGAGTTCAACAACGAACTGTCGTTCGTGAAGCTGGCCTCATACGACGGCACCTGTTCGTCGGGTTGCGTCAAGAGCCTGATCGGGCTGAACAGCAGCATCGAAGGCCGCCACGTGATCGTGGTCGAAGATATCGTCGATACGGGTGAGAGCATCGAATACATGATCTGCGATCTCAAGTCGCAGAAGCCCGCCAGTCTCGAAGTCTGCACGCTCTTTTTCAAGCCGGGTGCCTACCGCAAGCAGATTCCGATCAAGTACCGCGCTATGGAGATCGGCAATGAATTCATCGTCGGCTACGGACTGGACTACGACCAGCTGGGCCGCAGTCTGAAGGATATTTACGTGGTCACCGAATAATGGCTCTTACCGCAGATACCGAACTGCTGGACGGGGGGCGCCTGCTGCCTCTCGTCGAGGATTTCTATACCATTCAGGGCGAAGGGTTCCATGCGGGAAAACCCGCCTATTTCATCCGTCTGGGCGGGTGCGACGTGGGGTGCCGCTGGTGCGACGCCAAGTATACGTGGAATCCGAAACTCTATCCACCGACCGACGTTCGGACGGTCATCGACCGCGCGCTGGCGTGTCCGGCGCAGGCGATCGTCATCACGGGCGGCGAACCGCTGCTCTACCCGCTGGGCGTGCTGACCGAAACCCTGCACGAACGAGGGCTTCAGATCTTTCTGGAAACTTCGGGAACGCACTCTTTCAGCGGTTACTTCGACTGGGTGTGTCTGTCGCCCAAACGGCAGCAGCCCCCGCTGGACGAAGTGTTGGAGCGGGCGCACGAACTGAAGGTGATCGTCGAAAGCGAAAACGACTTCGAATGGGCCGAGCTGAATGCCGGACGGGTGCGGCCGGAGTGCATCCTCTATCTGCAGCCCGAATGGAGCGTTGCCGAGCGGGTGATGCCCGCGATGGTCGAGTACGCCAAGACGCATCCGAAGTGGAATATCTCCATCCAGACGCATAAATACATGCACATACCCTGATGAGTCTCGAAGTGGGCCGGAAGTTCTGGATCGCCGCTACGGCGGTCATTGTCGTCGTCACGCTGTTCGTGGTGGGGCGCAACTCGCTGCATGCCGTGAAAATCAAGCGTCAGATCAATGCGATGACCCGTGAAAAGGAGTATTACCGGACGAAGATCGAACAGGACAGCACGTTGCTGGAGCGGTTGCAGTACGATGATTATCTGGAGGAATACGCCCGTGAGAATTACCACATGCAGCGGCGCGGCGAACACGTCTATATTATCAAAGAGTAAGTTTTTATGCCGGTAAACAGTGTTTCCGGTGTTACGAATATGCGGCGGCCTTCGGGTCGCCGTTTTTTTGCGGCCGGCCGGGACGGAGGATTATCCTTTTCGCCCCGGCGGAAATATCAGTAATGCGTGAAACCGTGCCAGTCGAGGGGGCGGATGGTTCCGTTTTCGAACCACTCCAGTTCCTTGCTGTCCGTGATCCGGCCTATGGGGTGGAGCGGGGTGCCGAACCGGGTGCGGAAATCGGCGGCGAGACGCTCCGCGCCTGCGCGACCGGCCGTGAGCAGGAGGACGTAGTCCTCGCCGGCGCAGGCGGCGGTCTGTGTGTCCGCATATGGAGCGTGCGGAATCCGTTCGGTGTCGATGGCGGCGCCGACGCCCGAACGCTCCATGATGTGGCGGATGTCCGACGCCAGCCCGTCCGAAATATCCATCATGGCGTGTACTTCGTGCCGCTGGCCGAGCCAGACGCCTTCGGCGACCTGCGGCCGGGGATTGCGGTGGATGGCTGCGGCGGGGGTGTCGTAACGGCCTGCGAGGATGTCGCGCAGACCCGCACCGGAAGCTCCGAGCGCTCCTGCCGTGAAGATTACGTCGCCGGGGCATGCTCCGCTGCGGCGTTTGATATGCGTGTCGGCGGCGCGGCCGATGGCGGTGACGTTGATCGTGATGCCTGCCGCCGAGCGGGTGGTGTCGCCCCCGGCGAGCGTTACGCCGAATTCTCCGGACATTTCCCGGTAGCCCAGCATGAACTCTTCTGCCCAGTCGCCGGTCGCATCGGCGGGCAGTGAGAGCGACAGCAGGGTGGCGGCGGGACGTGCGCCCATCGAAGCCACGTCGCTCAGATTTACGGCGAGGGATTTGCGCCCCAACTCCCGGGCGGAGGTGGCTCCGCGCAGAAAATGCACGCCTTCGGCGAGCATGTCGGTCGTGAACACGAGCGATTCGCCGCCGCCGACGGGCAACACGGCGCAGTCGTCGCCGATGCCTTCGAAACCGTTGTCGGGGAGCGTTGCGAAAAGCTCTTTTATGCGGTCGATGAATCCGAATTCGGTCATGGTTTTCCGGTGTATTTGGCGGGCGTTCCGTCGGGACGTCCGGCGTTCTGGGGTACGGTGCCGAAGAGTCCGGCAGACAGGATCCGGCGGGCGTCATTGAACAATGGCAG
>JAJPZH010000259.1 GCA_021204515.1 Alistipes sp.
AACAAACGGAGCGAAGCCTTCGGAACCGACACCGACTATCAGGTGGTGATCCACTTCCCGAAAAGCGTTTTCGGCGCGGGGTTCTTCGAGCTGGCGCCCTTTGCCGAGATCAACGAACTGCTGAAAAAATCGGAACTGGGACTTTGCTTCAAGGACAGCGAAACGGCGCGCATCGGCAAGGAGATGGAAGCCATGCTCCACATGAAAGAGTTCGACCGGAGCATGGCGCTGCTCGAACTGCTGCAACGGCTCTCGGCCAAGGAACACACCGTCCTCTCCTCCTACGGATTCAACAACGTTCTCAACGAGGAGAAGGTCAAGCGGATGAACAAGGTCTTCAAATACATCACCATCAACTACAAGGAGAACATCTCGCTGGATGACATCGCCGGAATCGCCAACATGACGCCGCAGGCTTTCTGCAAATATTTCAAGGAGCGCACGCACAAAACGTTCATCGAATTCGTAAACGAAGTGCGCATCGGGCACGCCTGCAAACTGCTTTTCGAGGACAATTACAACATTCTCCAGATCTGTTACGAATCGGGGTTCAACAACCTTTCGAACTTCAACAGGCAGTTCAAAAAGGTTATCAACATGTCCCCGGTCGAGTACCGGAAAAAGGTATTGTCGGACTCTAAAGAGAACCAGTAACGCCGGGGCCGGTTCGCGGCCCCGGCGACCGGTCAGAATTCCGAAGAGAACGAATAGGGCGCATCCGAAGGCGCGGTTCCCCGCGACAGGTCGGGAGTGTCCGACATGCCGAATTCGAGTTTTCCTCCTGCGGTCAGCGTTCCGTGCGTCAGATAGTTCTTCGAAGAGTTGCGGCCGTTGATCTTCAGCGACTTCACATAGCAGCGGCCCGGTCCGTTGCCGGCGGCCGTAATGACCGTCCGCCGTCCGTCTTCATAATGGACGACCGCCTTTTCGAACAGCGGCGACCCGAGCACGTACTGATCCGAAGCGGGACATACGGGATAGAATCCCAACGCCGAAAAGACATACCACGCCGAAGTCTGGCCGTTGTCCTCGTCGCCGCAGTAGCCGTCGGGCGTAGCCGAGTAGAACCGCTCCATCACCTGCCGCAGACGATACTGCGCCTTCCACGGCTGGCCCGCATAGTTGTAGAGGTAAATCATGTGCTGAATCGGCTGGTTGCCGTGGGCGTAATTGCCCATATTCATCACCTGCATCTCCCGGATTTCGTGGATGACGCTGCCGTAATAACTTTCGTCGAAAACCGGCGGCACGACGAATACCGAATCGAGCATCCCGGCGAACCGTTCCCGGCCGCCCATCAGGTCGATAAGTCCCTGCGGATCATGAAACACCGACCATGTATAGTGCCACGAGTTGCCTTCGGTGAAGGCGTCGCCCCATTTGAAAGGAGAGAAAGGCTCGGCGAAGCTGCCGTCGGCGTTGCGGCCCCGCATCAGTTTGGTCCGAGAATCGAACAGGTTGCGGTAGTTCAGGGCGCGCTGCGCGTAGAGGTCCACCTCTTCCTGCGGGCGGCCGAGGGCCTTGGCCATGCGGTAGATGCACCAGTCGTCATAAGCGTATTCGAGCGTACGGGCGGCGTTTTCACGAATCCCGACGTCATAGGGCACATACCCCAGCCGGTTGTAGTAATCGTATCCCCAGCGGCCCGTCGAGCGCACCGACGGATGCACCTTATTGGCTCCGTCCACGAGGCCCCGATAGAGCGTCGCCGTATCTTCGACGCGAATGCCCTTCAGATAGGCGTCCGCCACGACCGAAGCCGAGTTGTTGCCCACCATGCAGTCGCGGTGCCCCGGCGAAGCCCACTCGGGATAGAACCCGCTTTCGCGATAGGCGTTGACCAGCCCCTCCTGAATTTCGCGGTTCACCGAGGGATAAACCAGATTTAGCAGCGGAAACAGGCAGCGGAACGTATCCCAGAATCCGGTATCGGTGTACATGTAACCGGGCAGCACCTCGCCGTTGTAGGGGCTGTAGTGGCAGGGCCGTCCCTGCGCGTCGAATTCATAGAACTTGCGCGGAAACAACGTCGAGCGGTAAAGACACGTATAGAAAGTCCGCCGATGGTCCAAGTCGCCTTCCCGGATCTCGATGCGGCCCAGCACATCGTTCCAGCGTTGTTTTGCCGCAGCGCAGACCTCGTCGAAACCGCGCTCCCCGACCTCCTGCAAATTACGCAGCGCCTGTTCGGGCGAGATGAACGACGACGCGACGCGCGCCGTCACCTGTTCGCCGCGGCGGGTCCGGAAGCCGACGATGCCGCCGGCATGCCCGGCCTGCTGTTCGAGGCTCTCGGAACGCTCTCCGTCGGCAAAGGTCGCAGTGTATTCGAAGTCGCGGTCGAATTCGACGACGAACCAGTTGCGGAAATTATCCGGCACTCCGCCACTGTTGCGGGTCGTATAGCCCGTCACACGGCGTTTTTCGGGTTCGATCTTCACATAGGAACCTTTATCGAAAGCATCGACCACCACATAGGAGTCGTCGCCCTCGGGAAAGGTGAAGCGGAAGACCGCGGCACGGTCCGTCGGCGTGATTTCGGCAACCACGTCGTATTCGGCCAGATAAACGCTGTAATAATAAGGCTTGGAAGTCTCGGCCTTGTGACCGAACCAGCTCGCGCGGCGTTCCTCGTCGAATTCGGGCGCTCCGGTGACGGGCATCAGCGAAAACTGTCCGTAATCGTTGATCCACGGCGAGGGCTGGTGCGTCTGCTTGAAGCCCCGGATACGGGTGTCGGTATAGGTATAGGCCCAGCCGTCGCCCATCTTGCCGGTCTGGGGCGTCCAGAAATTCATGCCCCACGGCGTGGCCACCGCCGGATAGGTATTTCCGGCGGAGAACTGATGCACGGACTGGCTGCCCATGAGCGGATTGACCAGCTCGACGGGATCGAAATCTCCGGAAGAGGCCGCCGCCGGGAACGCACCCAGACAGCAGAGCAGGAGAAGCATCGGGAGATGTTTCATAAGGCTATTTTTTCCAGTTCGAAATCAGGTATGCGGTACGCGTCAGGTAGTAGTCGGGCGCCAGCGGCGAATAATCGAGGTAGGTGAAGGCGTCGCAACTGAAAGGTACGGCCGGCTCGATCTGCGTTCCTTCGTGCCACTCGTTGAACGAGGTGATACCGATATACGGCGCACCGCTGGCGACGGCCGCGCCGAACATGTCGTCGTAATACTTTCCGTTTTCGCGGTCGCGGGTCGTCGAGCCGTTCCACGGACGGACGCGGGTGTCGATATAACCCGGTCCGACACAGGGAATGAATATCTTGCCGTTCCGCTCGGCCCACGCCTGCATCTTCTTCCAGTTGGCGGGCGTCGAACCGTAGGTGAAACCCGTCGCGGCGAAATAGGTGTAGAACCCGTCCATGCCCGACTCGGTGAAGTAATCCTCCTCATGCTCCTTGACCCAGAGTCCGATCATCACCGCATCGAGTTCCGTGCCGCGAATCGTCAGGTCGCCGTCGGGCTGCAGCAGACGCGCCCACTCCGAAGCCGGTGTGATGTAGGAGTCGTAGATAAAGAAGCAGGGACGTCCGTCCATGCGGTAAAACGCCGGATGCGAACCGTAGCGTCCGAGCAGTTTGGCGATATTGGCGCGCAGATTCTCGGGATTGCGGTCATGGTAAGGCTCGATATGGAAGCAGACTTTCATGCCGTGCTTCGCCGCTTCGTCGAAAAGAACGGGCAGGGCCGGCGATCCGAAATCGTTGTCGCCCCACCACGTCACGACCGCAACGCCGATCCGCGCCTTGGCCATCATCTCCACATGGCGCGTGACGGTCGCAGGATCGGTACTGCTGTAGTTTTTCAACTCGGGATAGAAATTGGCGGCAATGTTATCAACACCGGGAATGTAATCGGCAGGACCGTCGTAATTGTTGTTCCCGATCACGCCGTGTCCCCAGTGCACCTCCTTGCCGTTGACCTCGGTATTTCCGTACCAGTTGTAATAGAATCCGAAAACCCGCTGATCGGGTTCTCCGGCGGAGCCGCTTTCCGCGGAGCCGCATCCCGCACACCCCAGCAGCGCCGCAGCGGCAACGAGGAGCGCATGCAATTTGTTTTTCATATACCTGTTTGTTTTCTGTTGTTATTAACAGGACCGGAACCGTGCCGTATGCGATTATCCGCATACGGCACAATCCCCTTTTCCGGTCCTAAGCGATTTATTTCTCCATAATCACGACCGCCGACTGCGGGCCGACCGACACCGATCCCGTAAACTTCGCGGGCGAAGGCTTTTCGGGCGACGCCATAACCAGCGGCGCGGAAGAGCCGTCGATACTCACACTCGCCGTATTCGCTCTCTTTGTATCGACGTTGTAGACGACGACGGCCTTTTTGCCGTTCTTCCGGTTCTTGAATACCGTATAGCGGATATTGTCGCCTTTCACCGTAGCCCCCAGCACGTCGAGGAACTCGCCGTTCCAAAGGAAATCGGAATACCGCCTGCGCAGGTCGTCTACCTTGCGGCCATAGGCCATCACGCGCGGGAATTCGCCCAGGTGGCCTTTGAAATTGCGCACCTCGTAACTTATGGCATAGCGGTCGGCCAGACACATATTGACGTGGTTCAGGTCGTTGTGGTCGATCACGGCGCAGGCGATCGGAATGTTCGGATCGATATAGCGCAGCACGGGTTCATGCCAGTAGTCGGCGCGCGTATAGGTGCTGTAATACTGCGACTGCAGGTCGTAACACCCCTCGCCGACCATCAGGAAATCGGGATTCGACTTCCGGCACATTTCATAGAACTCACGGCCCAGCTTATCGGCTCCCTGATAATTGAATCCGGGCACCCGGTGTCCGTGGTCGGGGTCGAAGCAGAGCATGGCGCCCGCATGATGCTGGTTTTCGTCGTAAACCATGCCCGCCGCCCCCAGGTCGAGACACTTCTGGAACTCAGTGCGGAGCATGCCGCGCAGTTCGTCGTCCATCATGCAGTGGATGCTGAAACGGCGCGTATTGACGCCGATCAACTGCGTATAGGTATTGTAATTGTAACCCGGATGCACATAGGGATCTAACGACGCATCGATCGCGCGGTGCGGCAGGTACTTCTCGTGGTATTCGGTCGTCAGGTCGGCCCACGTGAATTTGGTGAAGAGCAGGATGTTCACGCCCTTCTTCTGCGCATCGGCAATCACCTTCCGGAACTCTTCGGTCGTTCCAAGACGGGGATCGAGATCGTGCGAAGGCAGGCCGCGGTCCTGCCCGCCGTAAGACCAGCCGGTGAGCTGTATGGCATTGACGCCGTAACGTTTGGCCTCGTCCACGTATTTGGGCAGATCCTTGATTTTAAAGTTGATGCGGCTCTCCGAAGAGTTGATCTGCAGCTGCTGCCATGAATTTACCTCATCGAGCCATGCGGCACGGTGCGGCTCCACGAACCACGTCTTGCGCCACGCCTTGTAAATATCCGCGCCTTTATGCCACGTACCCGCATAGGGGGTCATAATCACCGGAACCAACCCGCGGCTCTCCCCCGGCTGCAGATAGACCATGCGGGCAGCCTTGATCTGCGTCCGCATCAGCTTGCGTTCGCCGTTCCCGCGTTTCGAGGTCGCGGCCCCGGCCTGCGCGGCATACTCTCCGGTCGGCAGCGTTTCGTAAATGCAGCGGATATATTCGTCGAGCTTGTGGTCCATGCTCGACAGATAGAGTCCCTGCTTGGTATTGTGGATCAGCGTAAACGCATGTTCGGGCAGGTTGCTCCAGCCCGTGCCGGCCTCGCGCGGATAAAGCTCCTCGGTGTTGAACTTGGTGTAGGTGAAATACTGGAAAAGCATCCGCTGCGTATCTTCGGGTACGGTCACTTCGCCCATGAAAGGCCAAGTGAACTGCTCGACGACCGCATCGGAACCGTTCTCCAGCGTGCCGCTGTAAACCAGACCGTCGTCGGTCAGGGTGATGCGGCCCTGAAAGCCGATGTCCAGTTTCTCGGAACCCGCCTTCAGGCCGTTCCACACAAAAGTCAGTTCGTTGCCCGAAATCTTCACTTCGGGACGCTCCTGCGACGATTCGTTGACGACGTAAAAACGTCCGTCGGCAAGTTTGACATTGGCCTCGAACGCCCGGCCGACCGCAGCGTTCTCCAGCATTTTCCAGCCCGTCAGCTTGCTCTGCATGCCGACGAGCGCGCCGCTGGCGAGGTCTATTTCAGCCCGCATCCTGTCGTTTTCCAGCGTATATGTCTGCCGGGCGGCAGCAACCGTCGCTGCGGCAAGGCCGAGCAGTATCAAAAATAATCTCTTCATGGTATATCGGGGTTTACTTTTCAAAAATCACGACTGCCGACTGCGGAGCGATCTCGACGCTGCCGCCGAAGGTTTTCTGCGCCGGGTCTTCGGGCGAAGCGTAAGCCATGGCGGAAGCGC
The DNA here is from genome assembly GCA_021204515.1 of Alistipes sp. Lineage (GTDB taxonomy): Bacteria > Bacteroidota > Bacteroidia > Bacteroidales > Rikenellaceae > Alistipes. The sequence continues at coordinate 6,383 of JAJPZH010000259.1, forward strand.
CCGGAAGCGTCACCTCGGCCTTCGAAGCCCGTTCGGTGCCCATATTGACCACAACGACGGCGCGCTTGCCGTCCCGGCCGACAAATACCGAATAACTCAGGTCGGGACCGTTCACCTGCGCTCCCTGCCGCTCGACGAACTCCGCATTCCAGAGTTCCGCGGCATAACGCTCGCGCAGCGCCTTGATCCGGCGGCCGTATTCGGCGATATGAGGATAGTCCTTCAACTGACTGCCGTGGAAGTTGAGATCGAAGGCGATGTTGAAACGGTTCAGCAGCGCCTGATTCATATCGCGGCGGGCGCGGCGCACCTCGGCTCCGGCGATTACCGGCGTGAACGGATCGAGGTAACGGCGTTTGGCCCACTCGCCTTCGGAAGCGTTGAGCGAGTAGCCGTCATAGAAAGCCTGCTGGCTGTCGAGGAATCCGAAGCCCAGCGCCGCTTTCGCGCCGTCGGCCTTAACGGCTTCGGCCATTTCGCGGTCCAGTTTCAGCACGCCGTTGGCCGTGGCTTCGCCCGCGCGGTGGCCGTGCTTCTCGTCGAAGCAGAAAAACGTCTTGTCACGATGGTTCGGATCGTTGTTGAGGTAGCCGTCGGCGGCACGCAGCGCCGGCAGCGACAGCCACTCGCGCTTTACGGTTTGCTGGAATTCGGGTGCGAGCGGACAGAGCAGCGAGCGGTTGTAGGCCCAGCCGAAGGGGTCCTTCATCACGAAGGGTTCGTATTTCCCGGCATAGGCCTTCATATGCGTATTGACCTCGTACCAGTTGGTCTCCAGCACAACGCGCACGCCGAGATCCCGGCAGGCCGCAATCGCCTCGTCCAGACCGGCGACCTGTTCGATCCGGCCCGCGTCGGTGCCGCGGTACCAGCCGCGCACCTGCAGCACACCCACACCCTGCCCGGCGGCCTGACGCGCATAACGCAGCAGGTCGTCGCCGCTGCCGATACCGACTTTCCACCACGTAAGCGGCTCGCGCAGCCATGCGGGCGTCGCCGAAAGATCGTCGGCCGTGCGGTCCTTCCTGTAAATATCCACGCCCGCAGTCCACGGGCCGGCATAGGGGGCCAGACGCACCGGATCGAGCGTCGTCCGCTCGCCGGGCTTGTTATAGACGACCTGATTGGACTTGAACTGAATACGTACCAGTTCGCCGTCGATCTCGTCCTCGTAGGGATTGACGCCACGGCTCTCGAAACCGGGAATCAGTTCGAACGAGGTGATGACCATGTAGCGCGGCGCGGCATCGCGGGTATAGAACATGAATCCCTGATCGCGGTTGCTGACCTGCAGGTACGAACGTTCGGGCAGCTCGTAGGTCGAAGTCGGATAATCCACGCCCCAATAGCCGTGCTGGTTGAAATGATGCGGAAACAGTTCGCGCTGATCGCTGCGCGTACTGTGGTGCAGCGGCTGGCTCTTGTCGGGCACCGACACCTCGCCGATGCAGGGCCACGAGACGTACTCGACCGGATACCGGCTGTCGTTGATCAGCTCACCGCCGTATTCGAGCCCCGTGTCGGTCAGTCGGACCTCCCCACGGAAAGTGACATCGACAGGCTCCGCCAGACGGGGTGATTTCAGGTTGCTCCACGTGAAGACGATACGGTCGCCCGAACGCTCGATGACGGGCGCCTGCTGTTCGACACCCTTCACGACATTGAACCGGAAGTCCTGCTCGGTCATTTCTTTGCCTTCGAGCGGCAGCAGCAGCTCGAAGGACTGCCCCAGCACGGCCCGGTCCATGATTTTCCAGCCCGAAGCCTTATTGACGAGTCCGACCAGCGCACCGCTCTTCGCATCGAACGTCGCTGCGATCCGGTCGTTCTCCAACGAGATTGTTCCCGCCGCCGCGAAAAGCGACGTGCACGAAAGAATCGTCCAGATATAAAGTAGTTTTTTCATAGGAAATATTTATTAAAAACGGAGAGGAACTGCCCTAAAAGCGGCTCCTCCCCGCAAACATCAGATAGTCAGACGTACCGAAGGCGCATAATTATACTTGGCATTGGCCACGTCAACCACGGCGCCGACACGGAAGTAGTAAGCCTGTCCGGCCTTGAACGGCGAAGCGTCCATCCGCAGCGTAAAGACACGCCCCGTATCCTTGAACGATTCGTTCACATTCTGCGTAGCGCGGGCATGCGCATAGTTGTCCCCGACGATGTAGTCGATATGGCCGAAAAGCCCGACGGCGCGCACGTTGCTGTCCACGGTGGGCGTCACGGTAAAAGTCGCCACGATCTCGGAGCCTTCCTTGCGGATCGAAGCGTTCGAAATGCGGATGTAGGGCTGCACTTCGAAGTCGAGCCGGTTCTCGCCGCGCTTGATCTCGTAGCCCTCCAACCGGTCGGGAATCACGAAGTTGCTCTCTTCGAAATAGATGTCGTATTTGGCCGCGAACATCAGGTTGTTGCGGTATTCGCCGTTGACCTTGAAGATCATCTGCTGGCGGTCGGGATTCTCAAACCCCAGTTCCTCGTACATGATCTTGGTGCCGTTGATGTCCTGCTGGATCAACGCTCCGGTCTCGCTGTCGCGCACTTCGCCGTAAATCTGGGCGTTCGGCCCGTCGTAGTTGTCCAGTTCGCACGACACGAGCGAAGCGGACAGAATCACCGCTGCTGCGGCGTATTTAAACATGTTTTTCATAATCGAATCGACCGTTAATAGTTAGGGTTATTAATCAACGAGTTGCCGCTGATTCCCGGAATAGGACGGTAATAGGCCTTCGGCTCGAACTTATGCTGGGCGTTTCCGGGTTCCACTTCCGCCCTCACGAAAATATACTTCTTCTCACCGCCGGAGAAATCGAGCATGGGCACGAGTCCCCTGCGGCGGAACGTACCGTCGAAAATGGTGTGGAACTCACGCAGACGGAAATAATCCCAGATCGTGTTGTATTCCAGCGCGAATTCAGCTTTGCGCTCACGGCGTACGTTTTCGGAGGTCAAAGCCAGATTGTCGAGGAATCCGGCCCGGTGGTGCACCTTGTTGAGCGCCTCCTGCGCGGTTATCACGCCCTCGGCATTGGGCAGGTTGCTCTCGGCCACGGCTTCGGCATAGTTGAGCAGCACCTCGGCATAGCGCAGATCGACGAAGGGAGTGACCACCTGATCCCAGACCTGATCGCCCGAACCCTTGAGGTACTTCTTCAGCAGGAAGCCCGAACGGGTGCCGTTGGCACGGTTGTCCACCCATCCCGAATAGCGTCCTTCGTCGGAATCTCCCTTGCCGTAATAGGTGACGCCGTCGAAAACATAGCTGTCATTGGCCTGCCATACGACCGACTTGTCCTGTTTGCGCAGACCGCCCTGAATAAGGATCGTCTGACCGCCCCACTGCGTATTGGGCAGGATCACCGACGCATAGAGACGCGGATCGCGGTTGGCGAAGATCGTTGCGAAATCATCGTACTGTTTGTAATCGACGTTCGGGTTGAAGCCGTTCGTAGCATAATTTTCGTTTCCGTCGTTGGTCGTGACCAGTTTGACGTCGTAAGTTCCCATGCGGGTCTGCGGATCGATAACGGCATACGACTCGACCAGATCGAGCGTCGGGCAGCAGCGGCCGCCGTATTCTACCGACAGCTGGTTCGGTTCATGCCACTTACCCATATTGTGGGCGATACCCGGATAGACGTAATCGCGCAGGAAAATCACCTCCGAAATACCTTTGCCCTCCACGAAAATCTTGTGGTAGTTCTCCGCAGCCTCGTCCAGCGACGCCGGATTTTCGCCGTACAGCGAGAATTTGCCGCTGCGAATCACCTCGGCCGAAGCCTTGATACACTCTTCGTAGAAAAACTTCACGTCGGCATCGGTGAAACCGCCCACGAGTTTCTCGGTTACGGCCTCACCCGTCAGCATCGCACCGTCGCAGTCCCAGAATTTGCCGACCGAAGCGGCGTACAGCGCCGCGCGCGACTTGAGCGCATATGCCGTCCATTTGTTGGCCCGCTCCTGCGTGGTTGCGTCCGGCAGGCTCGCGGCCGCCTTGTCGCACATTTCGAGGATGAATTTCCACGTAGCGACCTCCGTGCTGCGCGGCACCTTGACGGCGTCGTAATCACCGTCGAACTCCTGCACCTCGGTAATCAGCGGCACACCGCCGTAGCGGCGGGCCAGCGCGAAATAGGTATAGGCCATCATAAAGTAATACTCGCCCGTCACCTGATCGATAGTCGCCGGATTCGAAGGCTTCATCAGCGGAATATTGGCCTTGAGTTCGTTGAATCCGCGGATGTATTTGTAAAGCGCTTCCCAGTTTCCGAAACGGTCGGTCTGGCTGGCGACGTCGCCCCATTCGCTGTGCACCGCTTCGGGACCCGACATCATGTTGGTTTTACCGCCGTCGCAGCGACCCACGTTATAACCTCCGCCGGTAAAATCGTAGCGGAAATCCTCGATAGGCAGATTGTAATAATGTCCGGCCATATAGGCATTGATACCTCCGTCGCTCGACAGCAGGGCATCGCCCGTTACGCGGTCTTTGGGTTCCACCTCAAGGAAATCGGCGCAGGACGCTGCCCCGAAAACCGTTACGAGACCCATAATCAAATATTTAATCTTTTTCATGTCCGATCAGTTAAAAAGTGATGTTTACACCCAGATTGTAAGACTTCTGCAGCGGATACTGGAATCCGTTGCCATCGGAGATTTCGGGGTCGAACTCCTTGAGATATTTGTTGCAGATTACGAGCGGATTGGTCAGGTTGATGTAGCAGCGCAGCTTGGAGATGCCCGAACCGCGGAGCAGTTTGGCCGGAAGCGTATAACCCAGCTCAAGGTTCTTCAGACGGGCGTGGGCCGCATTGATACGCTGCATGTTGCTCTCCAGACGGTTGGCGCCGTTGTCGGCGTCCGTACGGCGGGTAGCCGGATATTTGCCGGGAATCCACGCGCTGTTCGGATCGTAGACGTCGGCCAGATGCCAGCGGTCGTAATAGAATGCCGGAGAGTTCGACGAATCGAGCGCCAGCACATTGCCCAGCACCTCGTTGTACTTGGCCGTATATTTCGCGGCTCCCGACCAGAGCATGTTGAAGTCGATGCCCTTCCAGCTTGCGTACAGCGTGATGCCGAACGTCATCTTGGGCTGGCCGTTCCAGAACATCGGCTTCATGTCGTTGCTGTTGATCACGCCGTCGCCGTTGCAGGCCTCGCAGCGTCCACCCTTCACGTTGAAGCTGAAGCGTCCCGGCTGATAGCCGCGCAGCTTCGACTCCTGCAGTTCGGCGTAAAACTCCCGTATCGGCGTGAAGACCCCCGTATAGGTCGCGGGGTTGGAGCGCGGGGTACGCCCGATCGGGCTCTGATCGACAAGCACGATATTGCGCAGCGATTCGTAGCCGCTCACCGATTCAAACCTGCCGGGACGTTCGCGGTAGTCCTTGTCAAACTTTCCGCGCAGCCCCTTATAAAGGACCTCGTAGAGGAAGGTGCTCTTGCCCGATCCGGAGACCCCCGAAAGCGCGGCGAACACATTAAGCGGGATATCGATATTAAGCTTCTTGAGGTTGTTCTCCCTGGCGCCGCGCACCTTGATCATGCCGGAGGGCTTCCTGCGCTCAGGATGCGGACGCCAGGTGCCGTCG
>JAJPZH010000147.1 GCA_021204515.1 Alistipes sp.
GCGTACCCAGACGGCAGCGCCGAAGCGTCGTAATCTGGCGTTACGCGCAACCCTCCGATCGACCGGACGGACTCTCCGTCGGGAGACATGTATTTTGCGGCGTATGAACCCGGACGGCCCGGCATGACGCCCGAACACAGGGCCGGGGCGAGGAATGCCGCCTCCCAGTCTGCAAATTCGTCGAGCAGGACGAATACGATCTCTTTTTCCATAACTTTATTTATAAATCAGTCTCGACATGCCGGAGAATACCTCTTCGGCGACTTCGGTCAGTTGCACGGCGGTCAGCGAACGCACCTTGGCGTAAACCTGTTCCATCGTGTCCACGTCGTCGTGCGTCAGGAAACTTTTCCCGGCGCCGAGCATGTAGCCCTCGTTGCTCTCGCTCGAAATGGCGAGCTGGGCGATGAACTGTTTCTTGGCCATCGACAGTTGGCGGCCCGTCAGCGGCGTGGTGCGCAGTTTGCGCAGCTCCCCTTCGATCAGGTCGATGCACTGCGCCGTGTTGCCGTTCTCCGAACTGAAATAGATCGTTACGATTCCCGTGTCGCTGTAAGGCGTGTAGCTGGCTTCGATGTTGTACGACAGACCGTTTTTCTCACGCACCACGACGTTCAGCAGCGAATTGGCGCACGGTCCGCCCAAAATATTGGTCACGAGGGCCAGCGGCAGGCGTTTCTCTTCGCCGATGCCGTACGCGCGGCCGCCGATGATGCAATGTGTTTGGTGGGTATGCTTCACCACGGTCTTCTCGAACGGCGGCCGGGGTGCGGTCGCGGCCCGGACGAATCCGCGCGTCGTGGCCGTCTGCTGCGCGAAATAGCGCGCCGCTACGGTCTCGGCCGTCTTGGCCGTGAAGTTGCCGATCGATGAGAAGACCATCTGGTCGGTCGTGTGCGTGCGGCCGGTGAAGGCGCGGATCGCGTCGCCGTCGTAGCGCATGAGCGCAGCTTTGCGGCCCAGAATGTTGTGGCCCAATTCCGACCCGGCGAAAAGCATGTCTTCGAACGTGTCGTATATCAGGTCGGCGGGCGAATCCTTGTAGGTGTTGATCTCTTCGGCGATCACCTCTTTTTCGCGCTCCAGCTCCCGGTCGGGAAACGTCGAGCGGAAGGCGATGTCGGCGATCAGCTCGACGGCCTTCGGGAAGTCGCCCCGCAGAGTCGTGGCGTGAATGGTCGTGTCCTCCTTGGTCGTGAAGGCGTTCAGTTCGCCGCCGAGGTTTTCCAGCCGGCAGTTCACCTGCCATGCGCGGCGCCGCCGGGTGCCCTTGAAAAAGGCGTGTTCCGTAAAATGCGCCAGCCCGTACTGGTCGGGGTATTCGTCGCGGCTTCCGGCATTGACGACCAGCGCGCAGTGCGCCACGTTGCTTTTCACCTGACGGTGGATGCCCCGGATGCCGTTGGGTAATCTGTATGTGAAGAATTCCATGATTATAATTTCGTGCGCAGGCTGAGAAATTTGCCCGTATAGCTCTCCGGGCACTGTTCCAGTGCGCGCGGAGTACCTTCGAATACGACTCCGCCGCCGCCCGTACCCGCTTCGGGACCGAGATCCACGACCCAGTCGGCGCATTTGATGACGTCCATGTTGTGTTCTACGATGACGATCGTGTGTCCCCGTTCGATCAGCGCGTTGAATGCCGCCAGCAGTTTGTTGATGTCGTGGAAATGAAGTCCCGTCGTCGGTTCGTCGAAGATGAACATCACGCCGCCCTGCGCGCTGTCCTTGGTCAGGAACGACGCCAGCTTCACGCGCTGGCTCTCGCCGCCCGACAGGGTCGAAGAGGACTGGCCCAGCTTGATGTAGCCCAACCCCACGTCCTGCAGCGGTTTGAGCCGCTCGACGATCCGTTTGCAGGTCGAATCCTTCTTCTCCTCGCCGAAGAACGCGATCGCGTCGTCCACGGTCATCTCCAGCACGTCGTAGATCGACTTGCCGCGGTATTTGACTTCGAGTATCTCGTCGCGGAAGCGTTTGCCTCCGCAGGCCTCGCAGACCAGTTCGACGTCGGCCATGAACTGCATCGAGACCTTGATGACCCCTTCGCCCTGACACTCCTCGCAGCGTCCGCCCGCGATGTTGAACGAGAATGCCGAAGCCCCCAGCCCCGTATGCTGGGCGTAGGGCTGGTCGGCGAATAGCCGCCGGATTTCGTCGTAGGCCTTGATGTAGGTTACGGGATTCGAACGCGACGACTTGCCGATGGGGTTCTGGTCGATCATCTCGACCGATTTGAGCAGCTGTACGTCGCCGCCGATGCCGTCGAAGTCGCCGGGCTTGACGCCCGTGTCGAAGAGCATGCGCCGCAGCGCCGGATAGAGTATTCCCTTGGCCAGCGACGATTTGCCGCTGCCGCTGACTCCCGTGATGCAGGTCATCACGCCCAGCGGAATCCGCACGTCGATATTGCGCAGGTTGTTCTCGCGGGCGCCTTTCACGACGATCGAACTGCTCCATCCGCGTTCCGTGGCGGGCGGGGCGATCGCGCGGCGGCCCGTCAGGTAATCCGCCGTCAGGCTTTTTTTGTTTTTCAGAAGCTGCGGCAGCGTACCGCTGAAAACCACTTCGCCGCCGTTGTAACCCGCCTTGGGACCTATGTCCACGATGTAGTCGGCAGCGCGGATCACCTCCTCTTCGTGCTCGACGACGATCACCGTGTTGCCCAGATCGCGCAGTTGTCTGAGCACCTTGATAAGCCGGTTCGTGTCGCGCGGATGCAGGCCGATCGAGGGTTCGTCGAGGATGTAGAGCGAGCCGGTGAGGTTGCTGCCCAGCGAGGTCGAGAGGTTGATGCGCTGGCTCTCGCCGCCCGAAAGGGTCGATGAAAGCCGGTCGAGCGTCAGATACCCCAATCCCACGTCGGCAAGGTATTGCAGGCGGTTGCGGATCTCGATCAGGATGCGGGCCGCGGTTTTCGTGTCGTGTTCGTCGAGCTGCAGTCCGTTGAAGAATACGATCAGGTCGTCTACCGGCATCACCACGAGGTCGGCGATGTTCCGGCCGCCGATGCGGACGTAAAGCGCCTCTTTGCGCAGGCGGCTGCCCCCGCATTCGGGACAGGTCGTCTTGCCCGTGTAGCGCGCCTTCATCACGCGGAACTGGATTTTCCGCCGCTCCGAGTCGATGTAGGCGAAGAACTCGTCCAGACCGTGGAAATATTGGTTGCCGCGCCACAACAGCCGCTTCTGCTCCTGCGTCAGCTCGTGAAACGGCGTGTGGATCGGGAAATCGAACTTATAGGCGTTCTCCACCAGCTTTTCCTTCCATTTGCGCATGGTCTCGCCCCGCCAGCAGGCGATGGCGTCCTCGTAGATGGTCTTGCCCTTGTCGGGAATCACCAGATCCTCGTCGATGCCGATCACCTTGCCGTACCCCTCGCAACGGGGACATGCCCCCAGCGGATTGTTGAAACTGAAAAGATGTTCCGACGGATGTTCGAATTCGATGCCGTCGGCCTCGAAGCGCGATGAGAATTCGGCCGCGCCCTTGTCCGAGATGACGGTACAGATGCCGTCGCCGTAGGAGAAGGCTCGCGCCACGGAGTCGCGGATGCGGGTCTGCGTGTCGTCGTCCGGCGCGATGCGCATGCGGTCGATCACGACCTGAATATCCCCGGCTTTGGTCTTTTCGTCGATCGAGGGGAGAATGTCTTCGATCAGACGTGTTTCGCCGTCGGTATAGACGCGCATCAGACCGTCCGAGAGCAGCAGCGTCAGTTTTTCGATGATTCCCTGTCCTTCGGCCAGCACGAGCGGCGCGGCGATGACGGCGCGGCTCCCCTCGCCCAGTTCCTGAATGTATGTCGCCACGTCGTCCACGCTGTAGCAGCGCACCTCTTGTCCCGATACGGGCGAAAAGGTGTGGCCGATGCGGGCGAACAGCAGTTTCAGGTAGTCGTAAATCTCCGTCGTCGTGCCTACCGTCGAACGGGGATTGCGCGTATTGACCTTCTGTTCGATGGCGATGGCCGGCGCGATGCCCGTGATGATGTCCACGTCGGGTTTGTTGATCTTCCCCAGAAACTGCCGGGCGTAGGCCGAAAGGCTCTCGACATAGCGGCGCTGTCCCTCGGCGAAGATGGTGTCGAAAGCCAGCGTCGATTTGCCCGAACCCGAAAGGCCCGTTACGACGACCAGCTTGTCGTGCGGAATCTCGACCTCGATGTTTTTGAGGTTGTGGACCCGTGCACCTTTGATATATATAGATTTTTCGTGTGTCATTTCGTGTCGCTGAAACCGCGGAATACGGCGGATCGCATTTCCGGTTTTCAATTTTTAACGTTCGATTCTCAAATGTCCTCGCCGGCAATGCTTCCTCCGGCTTTTTTCAGTTTTTCGGTCAGTTGTGCGGCGCGGCTTTCGCGGATGGTGAGCACCATCGTACAGAGGTTGTCGAACTCCTGCGATGCGATCTTCGGCTGCTGCTCCTTGATGACGCGCATGATGTCGTTCAGGACGATATAGGGAAAATCGACGCGGATCGTGCGGTCTACGGTGCGTTCGACGATTCGGGCCGCTGCGATCGCCTCCGCTGCCGATTCCCTGTAGGCGGCGATCAGTCCCGGAACCCCCAGTTTCGTGCCGCCGAAGTAGCGGACCACGACGATCAGGCAGTCCGTCAGGTTGTTCGAAAGCAGCTGTCCCAGAATTGGTTTTCCTGCCGTTCCCGACGGTTCTCCGTCATCGTTGGCCCGGAAAGCGGCACCTCCCGGACCTAGCCGCCATGCGTAGCAATGATGCGTCGCATCGTAGTATTTCTTGCGCAGGCCGTCGAGGATTTCGCGTATCTGTTCCTCCCGCTGTACGGGATAGGCATAGGCGAAGAACTTGCTGCTCCGCTCCCTCGATGACGCCTCGGCGGGCGCCGCAATGGTCAGATAGCTGTCCTCCGGTTCCACCCTACCGCACCTTTGTAAACAGACGATCCCAGCGGATGTTCGACGGGAACGACTTGTTCGCGTCGAGCGACAGCCATACGAACGAAGCCTTGCCGACGATATGGTCTTCGGGAACGAAGCCCCAGAACCGTGAGTCGGCCGAATTGTGGCGGTTGTCGCCCATCATCCAGTAATAGTCCATGCCGAACGTGTAGCTGTCGGCCTCCGCTCCGTCGATGAATATTTTGCCGTCGCGCTCTTCGAGCGTGTGGCCCTCGTATGTCTCGATGATGCGGCGGAACAGCGGAAGGTTCTCTGCGGTCAGCTCCACCGTCGCACCCTTCCGGGGAATCCAGATCGGTCCGTAGTTGTCCTGACTCCAGTGCGGCTCCTTCCACTGCGGGAATACCTCCGTATTGGGGGAGAAGATGTAGCGGCGGACGGAGATCACGTTGTTCAGTGCTTCGATTTTTTTTGCGGCCTCTTCGGTCAGGAACATGTCGTAGACCGAGCCATTACCCCGGTATTCCGTAATGCCGAGATTCTCGATGGCGTACTGCGTGAGGGGCGACGACACTTGTACGGCATACTGGTATTGTATGCCCGGAATCCCTTCCTGCGGTGCGCCGTTTACCCATACCTGTCCGTTACGCACTTCGAGCGAGTCGCCGGGGATGGCCACGCAGCGTTTGATGTAATTCTCCCGTTTGTCTACGGGGCGGCTGATGATGGTGTATTTTTCGGCCAGACGCTTGCGCCCCTCCTCTTTGCCGAACGAATCTTCGTAGCTGCGCAGTACGTCGTAATAGGTGGCGTTCTGATTCTCCAAGAGGACGGTGTCGCCCGCCGGGAAGTTGAAGACCACCACGTCGTTGCGTTTGATTTTGCGCAACCCCTTGAGCCGGTGGTACGGCCACTTGACGGCTTCGGAGAATGATTTTTTTGTCTGCGAGAAGGGCATCGTGTGGTGTACGAACGGGAACGACAGCGGCGTGTTGGGCATCTGCGGTCCGTAAGTCACCTTGCTCACATAGAGATAGTCGCCGATCAGCAGCGACTTTTCCATCGACGAGGTCGGGATGACGTACATCTGGAAGACGAAGATATGCACCAGCGAAGCCACGACCGTGGCGAAGATGATGGCGTTTACCCATTCGTATACGGTCTTGTAGACCTTGCTCTGCTGGCACATGCGCACGTTGTGGCGCCAGACGTAGCGGTAGAAGAACTTCGTGATATAGAGGTCGAAGATCACCGCCAGCCCCAGCAGCATCCAGAGATTGCCGGTCCATACGACGAACCAGAGCGTGTAAAGCAACGAGGCGAGCGTGAAGCCGACCCATTTGTTGCGGAAGAATGCCTTGATTTTTCCCATATTCGTAATTTATTTCAGCAGGTCGTCCATCGAATAGACGCCCTGTCTGCCGCGTAAAAACTCGGCGGCTATGACAGCCCCCATTGCTAACGTGCGGCGGTTCTTAATCGTATGTTTCAGTTCCAGAATATCGTCTGCCGATTCGTAGGTCACGGTGTGTATGCCCGGAACCATGCCTTCGCGCACGGAACTGATTGCTATTTGGTTCGCGGCGGCGTCCGCCGGAGTTTCGATCCGATTCGCCGCATGCTCGATTCCCGGTGCGTAGTTCACCCATGCGGTCTTGTCGTGCAGTTCTGCAATGATCCCTTCGGCCAGCGTGATGGCCGTGCCGCTCGGGGCGTCTTTCTTCTGGGTGTGGTGTACCTCTTCGATCTTCACGTCATAGCCGCCGACGCGGCCGATCATCGCCGCCAGCTGACGGTTGAGCCGGAACATCAGGTTTACGCCCAGACAGTAATTCGAGGCATAGAACAGCGCTCCGCCCTTCTCGCGGCACAGTTGCTGCAACTCGCCCAAGCGGTCGGTCCAGCCCGTCGTGCCGCTCACCACGGGAGTCGCGTTTTCGATGCAGGTGCGTATGTTGCCATAGGCCGTCGAGGGCATGGTGAATTCCAGTGCCACGTCCACTCCGGCGAGATTCTCGGCGTTGAGGTCCGCGGCGTTGTCGGTGTCGATCACGAGCGCCACGTCGTGGCCGCGTTCGATAAGTATTTTTTCGATCTCGCGGCCCATTTTGCCGTAACCTATGATAGCTGCTTTCATGCTTTCCGTCTTTATTGTCGTGCAAATTCGTACAAAGATAATACAACCCGGCCGCACTGCCAAATTTTTCAACAGCTGCCGCAGGCGCGTTTATCTTTCCGATGGACTCGGAGGGGTCGAAGAACGGGAAAATATTTTTCTGTTCGGGAAATATTTATTAACTTTCCTGATAGTTCCTGCGTTGCGTTTGTTTGTCCACACTATAAATAGAAATTATGAATCTGCGTCTCCTTTTTTTCCTGTCGGTCCCGTTGTTGTCTGTCGGCAGTATTGCGGCTCAGCCTGTTTCCCGGAACGAGGAACGGGTCATTCGTAATTTGTCTGCCCAAACCGAGGTCTTTCCTCAGGAAAAGGTTTATGTGCATACCGATAAACCGTATTACATGGCCGGAGATACGATTTGGCTTCGCGCCCATGTGGTCGATGCCTCTTCGCATGTCCGGACGTCGCTGAGCAAATATGTCTATGTCGAACTCCGGAGCATGGAAAAGCCCGCCTTCGACGAGGAGCCTTCCGCTCCTTTGCGGATACGGATTCGGGAGCGGGATGGCGTCTATGCAGGTTATCTGCCTCTGCCCATGACCGCCCCAAGCGGTGATTACACCCTGACGGCCTATACCGCTTTTATGCGCAATGCGGGTCCGGACTATTATTTCCGGATGCCAGTCTATGTTTCCGCGTACGGCCGCCGTTACGAGCGTCAGGCGCCGAAGCGGAATGCCGAACGGGATTTCGATGTCTCGTTTTTCCCCGAAGGAGGTTATCTGGTCGAAAGCGTTCCGTGTACGCTGGGATTCAAAGCGTTGAAACCCGACGGCAATTCGACGTTTGTTTCGTGCCGGATCGTGGATGCGGACGGTCGGGAAACAGCTGCGGCCGAAAGCCTGCATGCCGGAATGGGAAAAGTCTCTTTTACCCCGCAGCATGCCGGGATTTATTATGCCGAATGCACCAACCCTCAGGGTGTTACCAAGCGATTTCGGCTGCCTGCGGCCCGGAGGGACGTTTGTATTTTGCAGATATTTCTGACTTCCGAACGTTTTTCCGTGCAGGTAGCTGTTCCCCACGGATACGATCCCGGTCCGCTGGCCCTGCTCGTCCACTGCCGGGGCGAATTGTGCTACTATAAGGATTGGGACGCTTCGAAGGAACACCTTACCTTTATGCGCAATGACTTCCCGGACGGCGTGCTGCAATTCCTGTTGCTGGATCGGGAAAATCGTCCGCTGAGCGAACGCCTGCTGTTCTGTTACGACGAAGACCGGCAGCCGCAGGTTACGGCGACGCAGGATAAGCCCCGGTACGGCCGCCGGGAAAAGGTATCGCTCACGCTGGACTTCAAAGATACCGGCGGCAATCCGCTGACAGGTGATTTCTCGGTGTCGGTGACGGATAACCGTATTGTCGAGTCCCGCCGTCCGAACGACATCCGCACCTCCCTTTTGCTGGAATCCGAGTTGAGAGGTTATGTCGAAGATCCGGCTTTTTACTTCGGTGGGCCGGAACCTGCCCGCCGGGAGGCGGCCGATGCCCTGATGCTTACGCAGGGCTGGCGGCGGTACGACATTCCCGCAGTCCTGTCGGGCGAATATGCCGAACCGTCGGAACCGCTGGAAATAGGTCAGGAGATTTCGGGGCGCATCCGCAAGACCGGTATCTTCCGCAAACGGAATTTCCGGGATTATCGGGTTTCGGCCCTGATTCCGCAGTTCGGGCATTTTGCGGTTTCCGAGGTGGACACTGCGGGCCGCTTCGTGCTGAACGGATTCGATTTCCCCGACAGTACGCTCTATGTGCTGCAGGCCGAAGGGCCGGACGGAAAAACCGATGTGGAACTGATGCTCGACGAGGAAGGTTTTTCCGATCAGTGTTATCCGCTGCCCATCCCCGACTGGTCGGCGCATATGCGGAGTTACAATGAAAATCTGTCACAGTTTACCGACAGTTTGAAACATATCCTGATCGAAGAGGTGATTATTTTGGGTACGCCCCGGAAAAGGATCGAATCCCCGTATGAAGCGCTGGCGAGCAGTTCGCTCGATTACAAGAAAATCGAGCAAGAACACTATTCGAGTCTCGAAGAGGCATTGCGCTGTCTGCATGGGGTAACAGTCCGAAGGGACGAGATAAGGGCTTTCGGACGGAGTGTGAGATATGTCATAGACAATGTGATCTGGGAGCCGTATGAGCCCCTGAAGATCGATCCGACAACGGAATCGGCTGTGCTGATTATCGAAAAGATTCCTACCTTCATTCCGATTGAGATGATAAAGAGAATCGATGTCATTCCGCCCGTAAATACCACATTGTTCGGCACCCGCATAGGGGGCTGTACGGTGGTTTGCATTACTACCAAAAACGGGTCCGAGTTTCTGAACGGGAACCGGGAAAATCTCGACCGATTGAATATGCAGGTTCTGATGCCGCTCGGTTATCAGAAGCCGGTCGAATTCTATTCTCCGAAATACGAAACGCCGAAACGGCGCAATGCTCCGGAGCGTGACCTGCGGACGACTCTCTACTGGAATCCCGCTGTAAAGATATCGCCGGAGGGATGTGCCGTGGTCGAATTTTATACGGCCGACGATGATGCCGACTATACGCTGCATGCCGAGGGCGTAGTGAACGATATCGACGGTTCGGTTCGTTTTGCAGCATCGAGCCGTGAAATAGGCGGGCCTGAAAAACGGGCATCGGGTTTGGATATAACGGAGAATCGGCGACTGCCGGTTCGATAAATAACTTTTATGTAAACGATACATGGAAAAAGAACAGAAAAAGACACGCACCGAGTGCGACCTGCTCGGGTGTGTTGAGGTGCCGGAAAACGTATTGTACGGTGTGCAGACCATGCGCGGGCTGGAGAATTTCCCGATCAGCAAATTCCGGTTGTGCGAGTATCCCCTGTTTATCCGGGGGCTGGCGATCGTAAAACTGGGTGCCGCCGTCGCCAATCACGACATGGGGCTGCTTTCGGATGAGCTTTTCAGCGCCATTTCGCAGGCCTGCCGTGAAATCATGGAGGGAAAATTCCACGAATTTTTCCCCGTGGACATGATTCAGGGCGGCGCGGGTACCACGACCAACATGAACGCCAACGAGGTGATCGCCAACCGTGCGCTGGAAATCATGGGGCATGCGCGCGGCGACTACCAGTACTGCTCGCCCAACGACCATGTCAACTGCTCGCAGTCTACCAACGACGCCTACCCTTCGGCGATTCACCTCGGACTTTATGCCACGCACCTCGAACTGCGCAAACACCTCATGGAGCTGATCGCCTCCTTTGCCCGCAAGGGCGAAGAGTTTGCCCACGTGCTCAAGATGGGCCGCACGCAGCTGCAGGATGCCGTGCCGATGACCCTTGGCCAGACTTTCCACGGCTTTGCGAGTGTCCTGCAGGGCGAAGTCGAGAATCTCGACCATGCGGCTTCGGAGTTTCTGTCGATCAATATGGGCGCCACGGCCATCGGTACGGGCATCTGCGCCGAACCGGGCTATGCCGAGCGCTGTACGGCCGCCATCCGGGAGATTACGGGCTGGGACGTGAAGCAGGCCGAGGACCTCGTGGGGGCCACTTCGGACACGGTTTGTATGGTCGGCTACTCTTCGGCCATGAAGCGCATCGCTTCGAAGATGAACAAAATCTGCAACGACCTGCGCCTGCTCTCTTCGGGACCCCGCTGTGGTCTGGGCGAATTCAACCTGCCGGCGCGCCAGCCCGGTTCGTCGATCATGCCCGGCAAGGTCAATCCGGTGATTCCCGAAGTGATGAACCAGATCGCCTTCAAGGTCATCGGCAACGAACTCTGCGTGACGATGGCCGACGAAGCGGCGCAGATGGAGCTGAACGCCATGGAGCCGGTGATGGCCCAATGCTGTTTCGAGTCCGCCGAACTGCTTGTCAACGGTTTCGATACGCTTCGCATCCGCTGTGTCGAAGGCATCACGGCCAACGAGGAGAAGTGTCTGCAGTACGTGCACAACAGTATCGGCGTGGTGACGGCGCTCAATCCGATCATCGGGTACAAGAATTTGACGAAAATCGCCAAGGAGGCGCTGGAGACCGGGCGTGGTGTTTACGAGCTGGTGCTCGAACACGGTATTCTGAGCCGCGAGGAGTTGGACGAGGTGCTGAAGCCCGAAAACATGATCCGTCCTGTAAAACTGAATATCAAGCCGCGGCGTTAGAAAATTTTTTGTAATTTTGCGAAAACCTCATTGATCGCCATGCGTTATTTTCTCGAACTTCGGTACAACGGAGCCGCTTACTGCGGCTGGCAGCGCCAGCCCGACATGCCGTCGGTGCAGCAGACGTTGGAGCGGGCGCTCGCTACCCTGCTGCGCGAGAAAATCGAGGTGACCGGAGCAGGACGCACCGATACGGGCGTCAATGCTTCCTATTACGTGGCGCATTTCGACTGTGCGGACCCCGTGTCCGATCCGGCGCAGGTCGTCTATAAGCTGAATTTCCTGCTTCCGGGCGACATCGCCGTCGGGAGCATGACGCCCGTCGGAGCGGATGCGCACGCGCGTTTCGCGGCCCGCGAACGCGAATACCGTTACTATATCGAACCGCGCAAGAATCCTTTTACGCGGGATGTGACGTGGCAGTATTACGTGCCGCTGGACATGGACCGGATGAACGAAGCGGCGGCTTTGCTCTTGGAATACGACGACTTCACTTCGTTCGCCAAGCTCAATTCGAACAACAAGACCAATATCTGCCGTATCATGCACGCCGCATGGACGGCCGATGAACGGGGCGTGCTCTGCTTCACGATCCGTGCCGACCGTTTTCTGCGCAACATGGTCCGGTCGCTGGTCGGAACGCTGGTCGATGTGGGACGCGGGCGCTATACGCCCGACGGCTTTCGCGAGATCATCGAGAGCCGCGACCTTTCGC
>JAJPZH010000209.1:0-4211 GCA_021204515.1 Alistipes sp.
CTCCGCAACTTCGGCGGTCGTACCGGCACTGCGGACTGCGGCCCCGGCAACAGCATCCCTGTCACGAACTGCGGCTCCCGCACCGCCGTCACTTTTCCCCGTTCCGGCAGCAGCGCCGTCCCCGCAGCCTGCGTTTCCGGGCCCCGCCTTCCCGCTACGGCCGGTATCCGCCGCCGAATAAATACGCTCCCGGTCCGCGGCTGTGAAGTCTGCAACCGTATTCCGGTTTACCTCCAGCGATTCCCTGCCGTCGTCGCACGCCGCAGTTCCGGGTCCAGTCCCGGTTTCGGCTTCGACATCCCCGTACCCGCCGGCGCCGTCCGACGCCATATCGTCCCGCCAGCCAGCATTTTCAGGGTTCAGATCATCGCCGCCGTCCGACTCCCGCGCGGATCGCGCAACAGTCTCCGCCAAAGCCCCCGCATCCGCAGCCGATTCCGCATTCCGTCCGGCTGCCCGCTCCCCAGTTCGCTCCGCAGCACCTCCTGCAGGTTGTTCCCCGGTCCGCGCCCCGGTTTCCGCCCCGGCTTGCGACCCGGTTCGCTCCGCAGCCCGCACCTCAGTCCGTTCCGCTGCCGTCGGCATCTCCGCCCCTCTCGTTTCGAGCATCTCGCGCTCGCGCTCCCGGAGCAGGGCCAGCGCCTCGAACAGCACCTCGTGGTTATGGCGCGGCTCGACGGTCCCCAGCATCAGCACGAAATCGCGCGGCAGCGCATATTTGCGCCGCACGGCTTCCAGTTCGGCCTCGGCGGGCGGTGCCTGCGGCACCTGCGCCGCGAGGGGCATCACAACCTCGATCCTGCCGGGGTCGATCCGCAGACGGTCCGACAACTCTTCACGCGCGCCGCGGTCGAGCGTAATCACCCGGCTGGCCGAACGCAGCATCCGCCGGTACAGACGCTGCAGCACCAGCCGCTCGCCCGGCGAATAGAGATGCGGGTAACGCAGGAAATTGAGGTTGTGGACCGTCATCACGCACGGTATTCGGCGCAGCAGCACCGGAAAGGGCAATCCGGGGCGGAAGCCGTGGTAGAGGTCGAACTCCTTACTGCGTTTTCCGTCAATAATATACTCGTGCTCGGGAGCATACTCGGCCAAAAGTCTGGCAAGGTGTCGGGAATAGGTTCCGGCCGGTGCGTCCGGCGTATCGTCGAATCCGATTTTCATAAGTCCAAGTAAAAAAGTTCGTCTATGTGGCAAATAATTGTTATCTTCGCTGAAAATAAGTCCGCTCTTATGAAGAAAGTACTGCTTATTTTACTCCTCGCGTCACTGCGGCCTTTCACGGCGGCCGACGCGCAGAACATCGCTCTGGGCGAACGTGTGCCCGAGCTGAAAGTCCCGGCATGGCTCGACGGACAGAAGCCCGCGGCCGCACCGCGGCTGACCTACGTCGAGTTCTTCCAGTCGTCGAACGCAGCCTGCATCGCATCGCTCAAACAGCTCCGGGCCATAACCGACAAATTAGGGACCAAACTCCGCGTGGTCATCGTAACGCAGGAAAAAGAGGATAAAATAGGCCCTCTGCTCAAGCCTTATCTTTCGCCGCAAATCTCCGTAGCGCTGGACGCCGGAGGCAAGATTTTCACGGCATTCGGCGTACAGTACGTTCCGTTCGGGGTGCTGGTCGATTCCAAAAACAGGGCGCTGTGGCAGGGCAACTCACTGCAGCTGACACCCGAAATCATCGAAAAATCAAGTAAATAACAACATGTCCTTCACCAAGATAAACCATTACGAAAAAGAGTACGCCGACACGCACCACGACACGGCTCTGAACGTCACCGAAGGCGTTGAAGACCAGCCGATCGTAAGCCCTTACTTCACGCGCCGCAAGAAGCGGAAACTCTCGACCGACGAATACGTCGAGGGCATCCTCGCCGGCAACATCACCACCCTCTCGCAGGCCATCACGCTCATCGAGTCCAACGACCCGGCGCACTACGCGCAGGCACAGGAGATCATCGAACGCTGCCTGCCCCACGCCGGAAAATCGGTCCGCATCGGCATCACGGGCGTCCCCGGAGCCGGAAAATCGACCTTCATCGAGGCCGTCGGCAACATGGTCACCTCGCTGCGGCACAAGCTCGCCGTGCTGGCCATCGACCCTTCGTCGGAACGCAGCGGCGGCTCGATCCTCGGCGACAAAACCCGCATGGAGAGCATTTCGGGCAACCCCGACGTCTTTATCCGCCCCTCGCCCTCGGCGGGATCGCTGGGCGGCGTGGCCCGCAAGACGCGCGAGACGATCGTGCTGTGCGAAGCCGCGGGATTCGACGTGATCTTCATCGAGACGGTGGGCGTCGGACAGTCCGAAACGGCCGTACATTCGATGGTCGATATGTTCATGCTGCTGCAGATTTCGGGCGCGGGCGACGAGTTGCAGGGCATCAAGCGCGGCATTATGGAGATGGCCGACATCATGGTAATCACCAAGGCCGACGGCGAAAACATCCACAAGGCCGAACTCGCCAAAACCCAGTTTCAGGGCGCGCTGCGGCTCTTCCCCCTGCCGGAATCGGGCTGGCGGCCCAAGGTCTATACCTGCTCGACCGTAGCCGGAACGGGACTGGAAGAGGTCTGGAAAGGCGTCGAGGAGTTCCTCGACCACATCGAAGCCAACGGCTACTTCCGCCACAACCGCAACCGCCAGAACAAATACTGGATGTACGAGTCGATCAACGAGGTTCTGCGCAACTCGTTCTACCACGATCCCGCGGTCGAATCGCGCATCGCCGAATACGAACAGCGCGTGCTGGACGACAAAATCTCGTCGTTCATCGCCGCCAAAGAGTTGCTGGACATCTATTTCAAGGATTTAAAGTAATCCTCCGACAGCATATGCCGGATTGCGGATCACTCACAAATCGGATGTACGAGATTTCTGCCGCCTCACAGACAAGGAGAAGAGCTTTGTATGAAACATTAATAGTTATTTGCCTATGAAACATTGCGTATAATTTGATGCGCACATTTTAAACATATTAGAAAAAGCGTTTTAGCTTTATTCTGTCATTTCGAAAGTTTGGCGACTAATGAATACCGACAAGAATACTGCAAAAATGCTCGTGCTTAACGGCGCGGGCTTTTGGTTATTCTGTCGGTAGGTTACGCCAAACACCTCGAAATGCGAATACACTGAAAGTACCGCGCTTTTTTTTGTGCGTATTTCACTTTGTTCAAGGTACAACGGAGTAACCCGAAAAGCCATTAAGTGAGTAGGAAAACATCTTGATATTTAGAATAATGAAAAAGTTTATAATTGTTTCGGCAGTCTTACTTGGAGGATTAATTTATTTTACTGCGGCCAATGCGATGGAAGGTCCCTCGGAATTAGTGTCTTATAATAATGCAGGAGTAAGTGATGACTACGAATTCATCGGCAATTTTTACTTTTGTAAGTTATCAGGGAATAGTTGTTATACATACTCTCGTAAAGTATATCAGAAGGGTCGCAACTATTATGTATTACAACAAGATCAGTATTATAGGCTTTTCCCTTGTAACGAAAACGGATACAACTACTACTATGCCGATAAAGATGGAAAATGGTATACGAATATTTAATAAACATCTGATAAATTAAGGATAATAAAACCCAAGAGTGGCGTATGGCGGGATACATAGTCCCCTCTATGCGTCACTCTTTGATTTTCACAAAACTAACATTGAAAATTTCCGCCCACACATCCGGATAAGATAAAAACAAAAAGAAACAACGCGGAACGCCGAAAAACGGGACCGAGGTCTATAGCTATTCTCTATACGGCATATCGCTCCCGCAGCAGCTCCGCCAGTTCGGGCATACCCTCGGCGGCGCGCTTGCGGATCAAGGTCAGCGGATTGCGGATGCCCGCCGTGTCAGGATTGCCGGGATCGACCACGTAAATCGGAATGTCGGACCGCACGTAACGCACCAGCGACGCCGCAGGATAGACCGCCAGCGAAGTGCCCACGACGACCATGATATCCGCCGTCTGGGCAATCTCCGCCGCACGTTCGAACATCGGCACCGACTCGCCGAAAAAGACGATATGCGGCCGCAGCAGCGCCCCGTCCGGAGCCGTGGCGTCGAGCCGCTGCTCCCACCCTTCGATCGGGACGATCAGCCCGGAATCGCGCGACGAACGCAGGCGGGTCAGCTCGCCGTGCAGGTGCGTCACCCGCGACGATCCGGCGCGCTCGTGAAGATTATCGACATTCTGCGTCAG
>JAJPZH010000209.1:4221-11880 GCA_021204515.1 Alistipes sp.
CTGCGTCAGCACCTCGACCTCGAAATCCCGCTCCAGCTCCGCGATGGCCCGATGCCCGGCGTTCGGCTCGGCGGCGAGCATCTCGCGGCGGCGTTTGTTGTAAAATTCGATCACGGTGGCGCGGTTGTGCGCCAGCGCTTCGGGCGTACAGACATCCTCGATGCGGTAGTCGGCCCACAGGCCGTCCGAATCGCGGAACGTGGCAAGACCGCTGTCGGCACTCACCCCGGCGCCCGTAAAAACGACTATTCTTTTCATAAACTATAACTTTAGGTAATCTAACATATATGCCCTCCTTCCGCCGCGGCACGGGCGCAAAGCATGTCGCGTCTTCGGCGTTCGGCTTTCAGCTTCCAAAGGCGCATTTCAGCCTCGGCGCGCAAACGCCGCCAGCGCAGCAGGCAGACGACGCATGCGACGAGCGTCGCAATGCCCAATCCCAGCGTGGCGCGGGCCAACTCCTTCTCGTCGGTCACTCCCCAGAAAAAGAACGGCGGCATGACGACGGTCCAGACCACGGAGAGCGATAACAGCACCAGCCCCGTATCGCGCCAGCGGCGGCGCGGACGGCGGCGACGGTAATCGAGCGCCATTTCGCCGAGGGTGAGGGCGGCGCCCAGCGCCAGCGCTCCCCAATAGGCCCACCGGGGCAGCCAGTCGGGCCGAAGCAGGAGAAAAAAGACCAGCAGGACGGCCGCGACATGCAAACCGGAGATAATCCGCTCAGACCGCAGACCGAACACACTCCGAACCGGACGCAGACCGGACTCGCCCCGAACCGGACGCAAAGCGGACACACTCCGACCCGGACGCAGACCGAACTCGCCCCGAACCGAACGCAAAGCGGACATACCCCAGCCCGGACGCAGACCGGACATGCCCCGAACCGACTGCAAGTCACGGAGTTTTCTACAGGATTCTATTCGATTTTCGTTCAACAGATTACCCATGCCAATTAGAGTGTCGGTTTAAATTTCGTCGGGATGATCGTTCCGGGGCGAAACCGAGGGTTTTGCAGAAGCGGCATCGCCCGAACGACCGACAACCGACTCATCCGGCCGCATTCCCGCAACATCGTCCGGCCGACCGCCAAACGAGTCCCCCGCCTCAACTTCCGCGTCATTATCCGGCGGGACGCCCGCCGAATCGCCCGTCCGGAGTACGGCAGGCCGCGGCTTTTTCAGGCGGCCGCTGCGGCGCAGGGCGTCGGCGATGATCCACTGCAACTGGCCGTTGATCGAGCGGAACTCGTCGGCCGCCCACCCTTCGAGCGCCTCCATGACCGCAGCGTCGATACGCAATACGAAACTCTTGTTATTGTTCTCCTTAGCCATTGGCAGTTAAATCAATGGTGCAGGGTTCCTGCATTGACTACCGGCTGCGCGGCTTCGTCGGCGCAGAGCACCACGAGCAGGTTGGTGACCATCGCCGCCTTGCGCTCCTCGTCCAGTTCGACGATATGTTCGTTGCCCAGACGCTCCAAAGCCATATGGACCATCGACACGGCGCCCTCGACGATCTTTTCGCGGACCGAGATGATGGCGTCGGCCTGCTGGCGGCGCAGCATCACGGCGGCGATTTCGGGCGCATAGGCCAAGTAGTTGATGCGGGCTTCGACCACCTCGATACCGGCCATCGCCAGCCGCTCGTTGAGCGTGTATTCGAGCTGGTCGTTAATCGCCTCGCTGTTCGAGCGGAGCGTTAATTCATCGTCCTTAACTCCATTATTGTCATAGGCATAACATCCGGCAACCTGACGCAGTGCGGCGTCGCTCTGCACCCCCACGAAATTTTCGAGGATGTTCATGCGGGCCGAAGCCGAAACCCCGGTCTGCCCGGCCGTCGTCGGGGCGTCGATCTCGAAGACCGCCTTATAGATGTCGTCGCGCTTGATCTTCCACACCAGCACCAGCCCGATCATAATCGGGTTGCCCGTCTTGTCGTTCACTTTGATCGGATCGACGTTCAGATTGCGGGCGCGGATCGAAATCTGCTTGGCCGACATAAAGGGATTGACCCACCAGTAGCCCGTCTCATAGAAAGTGCCCTTGTATTTGCCGAAGAAGACCATGACGCGGGCTTCGTTGGGTTCGAGCAGCATGAAGCCCGCCATGCAGATCAGCACGCAGAGAGACCAGACCGCACCGATCACGACCGGTCCGACGCCGAACTCCAGCCCCGCGTCGATACGCTGCGCACCGAACACGATCGCGCACACACCCAGCGCCAACCCGGCGAGGATCAGCGTCAAAGCCAGAAAACCGTTGCATTTCCAGCCCTTGTAGACAAAATTTCCATTCTCCATTTCAGTAGATTTCAGATGATATTATTTTGATATTACAAATATATCGAATTTTTCCGGGATTCCAAACATTCCCCCGCTTTTTTCAGGGGGGGGGTAGGAAGGCAAACAAGAGAAAAAGGGAAGAACAAGAAACGCAGGAGAGACACAAAAAGCGGCAGCATTTGCCCGGCAGCCGGCCCGGCAGTCGGTTGAGTACGAAGCGGAAAGGGGCTGCGGGGCCGCAGAGGGAGGTTTTAGGGCGCAAAAAAGAGCGGTTCCCTTCGGCGCGGCGGGGTGCTTTCGCGGCACGGTTCATGCAAGGTCGTATGCTCGTAAACCAAATAAATAAAATTTACGTTATGAATCAGCAAAGACACACCAACGAAGACACGCTGACCGATATTTTCGGTTCGGAAGAGATGCGCAATCCCGCGCCCACGGAGTTTATCCCCAAAGGCAAGACATCGCCCGAAATCGCCTACCAGTTAGTCAAGGACGAGACCTATCCGCAGACGCAGCCGCGACTCAATCTGGCGACGTTCGTGACGACCTATATGGACGACTATGCAACGCGCCTGATGAACGAGGCGATCAACATCAACTACATCGACGAAACGGAGTATCCGCGTGTCGCGGTGATGTGCGGCCGCTGTCTGAATATCGTCGCCAACCTGTGGAACACCCCCGAAAAGGCCGAGTGGAAGACCGGAGCGCTGGGCATCGGGTCGTCGGAAGCCTGCATGCTGGGCGGCGTGGCCGCGTGGCTGCGCTGGCGCAACCGCCGCAAGGCCGCCGGCAAACCCTTCGACAAACCGAATCTGGTGATGAGCGCAGGATTTCAGGTCGTATGGGAGAAATTCTGCCAGCTGTGGCAGATCGAGATGCGCACCGTGCCCCTGACGCTGGAGCATATCACGCTCGATCCCGAGCAGGCGCTGGCCATGTGCGACGAAAACACGATCTGCATCGTGCCCATAGCCGGTGTGACGTGGACGGGTCTGGACGACGACATCGAGGGGCTGGACAAGGCGCTCGACGCATACAACGCCAAGACGGGCTACGAAATTCCGATCCACGTGGACGCCGCGTCGGGCGGTTTCATCCTGCCGTTCCTCAAACCCGAAAAGAAGTGGGACTTCCGCCTCAAATGGGTGCTGTCGATCTCCACGTCGGGCCACAAGTACGGTCTGGTATATCCGGGTCTGGGCTGGGTGGTCTGGAAGGACAAGAAGTATCTGCCCGACGAAATGTCGTTCTCGGTCAATTACCTCGGCGCCAACATCACGCAGGTAGGTCTGAACTTCTCGCGTCCCGCGGCGCAGATTCTGGGCCAGTACTACAACTTCATCCGGCTGGGATTCGAGGGCTACAAGGAGATTCAGCAGAACTCGATGGACGTGGCCAAGTACTGCCACCAGCAGATCGGCACGATGAAGTGCTTCAAGAATTACTCGACGGAGGTCGTCAATCCGCTGTTTATCTGGATGATGGACGCCGAATACGACAAGAAGGCCAAGTGGACGCTCTTCGACCTGCAGGCCAAATTGCAGCAGAGCGGCTGGATGGTTCCGGCATACACCATGCCCAAGAACATCGAGAACGTGGTCGTGATGCGTATCGTGGTGCGTCAGGGCATGTCGCGCGACATGGCCGATATGCTGATGAACGACATCCGCAACGCCGTCGCCGAGTTCGAACAGCTCGAATACCCCACCACGTCGCGTATCAAGTACGAGAACATGGAGCACCAGAAGGGCAAGGTATTCACGCATTAGAATCGGGGATTCGGACCGGGGACCTGCATTTTCGTCCGCACGCGGACGGCAGGCTCCGGTATTCCGACCGGATTCGGACCGGCGGTCCGGGGTTCGCCCCGTACTTCCGGCCGGTTCCGGACCGACATCCCGGCCGGAAAGCGGGACAACTCCCATAAAAAAGGTTTAGCTAACGGCGGGACGCCGCCGGCTGGCCACCGCTTCCGGCGCCCCTGCTTCGGCAGGGGTTTTTGTCTCGGGACGCTGCGGCGTTCCGGAAGTCTGCCGCGGAGGATTACAGGAACGGGAATCGCACCGCATCCGTACCCGCATCCTCACCGCACCCTCACCGACGGCAGGCGAAAATCGGGCGCTTCGGCACCCTCGCTACAGTCCCGTACGCCCCGAGGCGGTGCTTTCTCGCAGGCAGCCCGGGTTCACGGCTCTGCGCACCCGTCAGGGCGGTCGCAGGACTGCACGTCCGGCTCCGGGTCCGGGAACTACGGATCAGGACCCGGCAGCGGGCCCCGGACGACAGACGGCGCTGCGCACCCGTCACGGCGGGCACGACCGCGACACGCACACTTTCCGGGCGTCACGGGGACTTGGCAGGCGGCTTCCACGCACAGTGGCGGCCGCCTTTTTCATGCAAGGCTGTCGCAGTTGTTACATCTGTTACATCTGTTACATGTCGGGCACACCCCTGTAACAGTGTAACAATGTAACAGGAACCGCCGCAGGACGCGAAATTACGCGGACGGAAGACAAAAACCGCCGCAGGACGCGAAATCCCGCGGACGGAAGACAAGAACCGCCGCAGATCGCAAAGGCCGCCGGCGGCAGCGGCAATGACGGTACGATACCGCATCATACGATTATATAACGATTGTATAACGACGCAGGCGAGGTCCGGCAGGAGCGAACACACCGAACCGGAAGAATATAGATATATCCTCCTGCGAATGTATATATGTATGCCGTAATGCAAAGATACGAAATCGCAGGCCCCTTGTCAAGGGATTTCCGAAAACGTAGAAAAGAATTGTGCCGGAAAATGAGCGCCGGGGGGGGTGTTACATTGTTACACTGTTACAGGGGCGTGCCCGACATGTAACAGATGTAACAACTGTAACAACTGCAACAACTGCAACGCTCCGCGGAGGAAAGCGACGGCCGCTCCCGCCGGACGGAAAAGAAAACGACCGGCCGCCACCCGCCGGACGGGAAAGAAAACAACCGGGCTGCCACCCGCCGGACGGGAAAGAAAACGACCGGACCGCCGCCCGCCGGAAAAGGACAGAACCGGCCCTTTCGGGGGCTTGCCGGAGCGAGAAAGTTTTATTATCTTTATGCCGTTTTAGCAAAACCGTTCCGATATGGCAGAAACATTCGATATATTCCTGATCGTCATGGCGCTGCTGGCCTTGGCGGTCTACGTAGCCCTGCATTTTTTCGAAGCCGGATACGGCTATCTGTTCAACCCCAAATACGGGCCGCCCGTGCCCAACAAAATCGGCTGGGTGCTGATGGAATCGCCCGTATTCGTGGCTATGTGCGTGCTGTGGCTGCTCTCCGAAAGGACGTGGGAAGCCGGGCCGCTGGCCTTGTTCGCGCTCTTTCAGGCCCACTACCTGCAACGGGCGTTCATCTTCCCGCTGCTCATGCGCGGCGCGTCGAAAATGCCGCTCGGAATCGTCGTGATGGGCATGTGCTTCAACACGCTCAACGCCCTGATGCAGGGCGGGTGGATCTTCTACGTCTCGCCCGAAGGCTACTACGCCGACTGGTTCGCGCAGCCTTATATTTACATCGGCGGGGCGATGTTCCTCGCGGGAATGGCCGTGAATCTCCACTCGGACCACATCATCCGCAACCTGCGCCGGCCGGGCGACACGCGCCACTACATTCCGTACGGCGGCATGTTCCGCTACGTCTCGTCGGCCAACTACTTCGGCGAACTGCTCGAATGGACGGGCTTCGCCGTGGCTTCGTGGTCGTGGGCCGGAGCGGTGTTCGCATGGTGGACCTTCGCCAATCTGGCGCCCCGCGCCGCTTCGCTCAACAAACGCTACACCGAGGAGTTCGGCGACGAATTCACGTCGCTCGGACGCAAAAAAATCATACCTTTCATTTACTGACCCTATCATGTCATCGCTTTTCACCCCCTATAAGTTAGGACCCGTAACGCTGCGCAACCGCACGATCCGTTCGGCGGCGTTCGAGTCGATGGGCCGCCATTTCGGCCCGACGCAGCAGTTGAAGGATTACCACGTATCGGTGGCCCGCGGCGGCGTGGGCATGACCACGCTGGCCTATGCGGCGGTCTGCCGCAGCGGACTCTCGTTCGACAAACAGCTGTGGCTGCGGCCCGAAATCGTGCCGGGACTGCGCGACATCACCGACGCCGTACACCGCGAGGGCGCGGCGGCGGGAATTCAGATCGGCCACTGCGGCAACATGACCCACCTGACCACCGCGGGACAGATTCCGATCGGCGCCTCGACGGGATTCAACCTCTACGCCTACACCCCGGTCCGGGGCATGCGGGCCGGCGAGATCGAGCAGGTGGCCCGCGACTTCGGGCGGGCAGTGCACACGGCCCACGACGCCGGATTCGACTCGGTGGAGGTGCACGCCGGACACGGTTATCTGATCTCGCAGTTTCTCTCGCCCTACACCAACCGCCGCCGCGACGAGTACGGCGGATCGCTCGAAAACCGCATGCGCTTTATGCGGATGTGTCTGGAGGAGGTCATGGAAGCCGCCGCGCAGACCGGAACGGCCGTGCTGGTGAAGCACAACATGTACGACGGATTCAAGGGCGGCATCGAGATTCCCGAAAGTCTCGAAATCGCCCGCGAGATCGAGCGTTTCGGCGTGGACGGCATCGTGCTGTCGGGCGGATTCGTGTCGAAGGCCCCGATGGCCGTGATGCGGGGGCTGATTCCGATCTACACGATGAGCTACTATTCGCCGCTGTGGCTGCGTTACTTCATCCGCTGGTGCGGACCGTGGATGATCCGGCAGTTTCCGTTCGAGGAGTGCTATTTTCTGGAGGACGCCAAGAAGTTCCGCGCCGAGCTGAAGTGCCCGCTGGTCTATGTGGGCGGGCTGGTGAGCCGCGAAGGCATCGACAGGGCGCTGGACGCGGGATTCGAACTGGTGCAGATGGCCCGGGCGCTGGTCAACGACCCGGCGTTCGTCAACAAGCTCCGCGAGGGCGACGCCGCGACCCGCAGCGAGTGCGACCACCGCAACTACTGCATCGCGCGCATGTACTCGGTAGATATGAAGTGCTGCAAGCACTGCGGCGACCTGCCGCGCAAAATCAGGGAGGAACTGGCCAAACTGCCGTAAGCATGGAACACAGGAACGATACGAACCCGATGAACGAACAACGAACACATATGCCCGCAGCCGGCACACCGCACCCCGGCACAGGTGACGCGGCCCAGCTCAGCAGCGCAGGACCGGGTACCGACGCGGCTGGACCGGGTACCGACAAGACGGCGCAAGACTCCGATGCCGGGCGAAAGGCGGCGCAGGATGACAACGCAGAACCGAGCACGACAGGACCGGGGGCGACAGGACCGGGGGCGACAGGACCGGGGGCGACAGGAC
>JAJPZH010000054.1 GCA_021204515.1 Alistipes sp.
TTTTATTTATCCGGCCACCCCCTATATCAACACAATCCTCTTGGGGGGCCGCGTCATTTTTTTATACGCGCCTAGATGTGGACGCTGCGGGGTCATTATAGAGAGGAATACTCCGGGGACGCGGCTGTAGGCCGCGTCTTCCGTATAAGAAAGAACCGTTGCCGAGGCGGCCCGGTCGTTCGACGGCGTAGACCGGTCACGGCATTCGCTGTCGCCGGGTGTCGGTCTGGTGTTCTGATTCCCGCCGGAACGGTCGCATTTCTCCCGACACCTCGTCGGGAGATTTTTTTTAGGCCGTCAGATCGGCGGAAAACGGGCAAATACGGGGTGCCGGTCCGGAAATCTTGTGCGTCGGCGTCAGATTTATCGCCCTAAAGTTGCTCAGATCGGAAATAAATCGTATTTTTGTTCGTTAAAAGACCGTAATTTTAAAGAGATAAGATGCTAACTGAAGAAGAAAAGAATGCCGGTTTGGTAGGACGTATCATTCCTATCAATATCGAAGAGCAGATGAAGTCGGCGTACATCGACTATTCGATGTCGGTCATCGTGTCGCGTGCGCTTCCCGATGTGCGCGACGGTATGAAGCCCGTGCACCGCCGCATCCTCTACGATATGAGTGCGGAGCTCAACCTCTACTCCGATAAACCCACCCGTAAGTCGGCCCGTATCGTCGGCGACGTGCTCGGTAAGTTCCACCCTCACGGCGATACGTCGGTCTACGACGCCATGGTGCGTCTGGCTCAGGACTGGTCGATGCGTTATCCGCTGGTCGACGGTCAGGGTAACTTCGGTTCCATGGACGGCGACTCGCCTGCGGCCATGCGTTACACCGAGGCCCGCATGAAGAAGATCACCGACGAGGTGATGGCCGACATCGACAAGGAGACCGTGGACTGGACGCTCAACTTCGACGATACGATTCCCGAACCTACGGTGCTGCCCACCAAGATTCCGCTGCTGATCGTCAACGGCGCGAGCGGTATCGCCGTCGGCATGGCGACCAATATGGCCCCGCATAACCTGAGCGAGGTCGTGGACGCCTGCTGCGCCTATATCGACAATCCCGAAATCACGGGCGAGGAGATGCTGCAGTATATCAAGGGCCCCGACTTCCCGACGGGAGGTATCATCTACGGCTACGAGGGTGTCCGCGAGGCGATGCTTACGGGCCGTGGCCGTGTTATGATGCGCGCCAAGACCGATATCGAGCATACTCCCAGCGGCCGCGAGTGCATCGTCATCACCGAGATTCCCTACATGATCAACAAGGCCGAGATGATCAAGAAGATCGCCGACATGATCAACGAGAAGAAGATCGAGGGCATCTCCTACATCAACGACGAATCCGACCGCAACGGCCTTCGCATCATCATCATTCTCAAACACGACGCCGTCGCCAGCGTCGTGCTGAATACGCTCTTCAAGAATACGCCGCTGCAAACCTCCTTTGCGGTGAACAATATCGCGCTGGTGAACGGCCGTCCCCAGATGCTGCCGATGCGCGATCTGGTCAAGCATTTCGTCAATCACCGCCACGATGTGGTGGTGCGCCGGGCGCGTTTCGACCTGAAGAAGGCCGAGGAGCGTCTGCATATCGTGCTGGGTCTTTTGATCGCGCAGGACAACATCGACGAGATCGTGCATATCATCCGTTCGTCGCAGACGCCCGACGCCGCCAAGCAGACGATGATCGAGCGTTTCAGCCTGAGCGACATTCAGGCTTCCGCCATTATCGAGATGCGTCTGCGCGCCCTGACCGGACTCGAATACGGCAAGCTGGTCGCCGAACGCGACGAGCTTACGAAGCAGATCGCCCACCTCAAGGAGGTGCTCGAAAACGTCGGGATGCAGATGCAGATCATCAAGGACGAGCTGCTCGAAATGAAGGAGAAATACGGCGACGAACGTCGCTCGGAGATCGTTTACTCTTCCGAGGAGTTCAACCCCGAGGATTTCTATGCCGACGACGATATGGTCATCACCATCTCGCATATGGGCTATATCAAGCGTACGCCGCTTGCCGAGTACCGTACGCAGAACCGCGGCGGCGTCGGCGCCAAGGGCAGCGCGACGCGCGACGAAGACTTCATCGAACATATCTACGTGGCTTCGATGCACAATACGATGCTCTTCTTCACCGAGAAGGGCCGTTGCTTCTGGCTCAAGGTATACGAGATTCCGGAGGGTGCCCGCTCTTCGAAGGGGCGCGCCATCCAGAACGTCATCCAGATCGAACCCGACGACAAGGTGCGCGCTTACATCAATGTCAAGCGTCTGAACGATGAGGAGTACGTGAACAACAACTTTATCATCATGTGTACCAAGGACGGTACGATCAAGAAAACCAAACTCGAAGCCTACTCGCGTCCGCGTCAGAACGGCGTGAACGCCATCGTCATCCGCGAAGGCGACCAGCTGATCGAGGCCAAGCTCACCAGCGGTCAGGCCGAGGTGATGATCGCGGCCCGCGACGGCAAGGCTATCCGCTTCAACGAGAGTACTGTACGTCCTATCGGACGTGTCGGTGCCGGTGTCCGCGGCATCTCGATCGAAGAGGGCGACGAGGTGATCGGCATGATATGTGTCGAACCCGATTCGAAGCAGGACGTACTGGTGCTGAGCGAGAACGGCTACGGCAAGCGTACCGATCTGGAAGAGTACCGCATCACCAACCGCGGCGGAAAAGGAGTGAAGACTATCAATATAACGGAGAAAACCGGCAAACTTATCTCCATTCAGGCCGTTACGGACGACAACGACCTGATGATTATCAACCGTTCGGGACTTACCATACGTACGGCCGTATCGCAGATCCGCTTGGCGGGCCGCGCTACTCAGGGCGTGCGTATCATCAATCTGCGTGACGGCGACGCCATTGCTTCCGTGATGGCCGTACCCGCAGCGGGCGATGAAGACGAAGAAGTACAATCCGCAGAGGTCGCTGCAACCGGGAATGACGCCACTCCCGAGGCCAGCCAGCCGGCGGAGGAGTAGAAAAGAAACGACTTTAAAACATTAAAATTCAATCTGTTATGAAAAAAGTATTTTTGACGGTCCTTGCGGTGGCTCTCGTAGCAGTTACTGCTGTTCAGGCCCAGAAAGTAAACAAGTCGGCGCTCGTCTCCAAGATCGAGAAGAGCGACGCCGACATCGCCGATGCGAAGAAGGGCGCCAAGGCTGCGACGTGGATCAACCGGGGCAAAGCCTTCTACGAAGCGGCTATCGAGCCGACGAAGAGCCTTTTCGTCAATATGGACGCCGCCATGCTGAAACTGGCTGTGGGCGAACCTGCTTCGACCGAATCGGTGACGCTGGTCAATGTTCCCTACGAGGCTTGGGTTTATCCTTGGTTCACGGCTTACATCAAGGACGGCAAGATCGCTACTTGGAACCAGACGCAGTGGGTGATTGAAGATGCTCCCGCCAAGGCTATCGAAGCCTATAACAAGGCTTACGAAATGGACCCCAAGACGGCCGATAAGGTCAAGGACGGTCTCAAGCAGATCAGCGACTTCTGCTCGCAGGTGGGCAATACGGGTATCGACACCGGCAACTACGCCGATGCTGCCGATGCCTATGCACTGGCTTTCGAAGCCCAGTCCAGCCCCGCTCACGGCAATCCCGAACCCGCACTGCTCTATTATGCGGGTTACCTGCGTACGGTGGACGGCGCTACGAACCCCGCTTCGTTCGTCATCGGCGCCGACTACCTGAACAAGGCGCTCGAACTGGGCTATAACGACGAGGAAGGCAATATCTACTACTACCTCTTCCACTGCTACTACGGTCAGAAGGATGCCGACAAGGCCAATGTCCTGAAGGCTAAGGACGCACTGGTCGAGGGTATCAAGAAATTCCCGAAGAACGAGCGTATTCTCGACGGTCTGGTGCAGCTCTATACCAATCCTGAGGATTCGGTGGGCGATCCCGCCGACTTGGTGGCGCTGATCGACGCGGCTATCGAGAGCAATCCGGAGAATGTGGATCTTTGGTTCGGCCGCGGCCGTATCTTCTTCGCGCTGAAGCAGTATGACGAAAGCATCGCATCGTTCCGGAAGGTCGTCGAACTGAAACCCGACCTGTTCGAAGGCAACTACTATCTGGGCGTGTTCTATACGATCAAGGCCGATGACATGAACAAGGTGATGAACGAGAAGCAGTACAGCAGTCAGGCCGCTTACGATGCCGATTTGAAAGCCGCCAATGCAGTTTATATGGAGGCTATTCCGTGGTTCGAGAAGGCCCACGAGTTGAAAGCCGACGACTTCAATACGCTCGACATGCTCAAGCAGCTCTGCTTCCGCCTGCGCGACGAACCCGGCATTCAGGAGAAGTACGACAAATACTTCCCGCTCTGGCAGGCCGCCAAAGGCGAATAACCGCCGCATAACGAGGCGGGACAGTCCGCCAGCAATATAGAAACCACCCGACTCCTGCGAGTCGGGTGGTTTTATTTGTTACATGCTCTGTCCGATGCGATGCTCTGCGCGATGATTTTTGCGGACTCCGTTTATGTGCCGGTCCGCCTCAGAATCTGTCCTACCGTTCTCGTTGCCCTCTCCAGACTGTCTGCAGACCCGTTCTCGTTGCAGCTCCTGTCTTTTGTTCTTATCTCTATCTCTGCTTCTGTTTCCGCTTCTGTCTCTGTTTGTGTCCTTTTCCGGGCCGTATTTCAAATAAGGAATCGGCTCCGACCGAAACTTTGAAGCTTTATTCCTTTTCCAGCTCCATCTGCCGCAGTATTCCCCGCCGGTCGAGGATAAAACGCTTCATCAGCCGGAAGTGGGAGGTCTCCTCCAGCTCGGTCGGTTCCAGTCCGCGGTCCGTGATTTCGTATATCTCGGCGCCGGGGTAGGACATGACGATCGGCGAGTGGGTGCTGATGATGAACTGCGATCCCTGCTCGGCCAGTTGCTTCATCCGGCACAGCATGTACATCTGGCGCGAGGGCGACAGCGCGGCTTCCGGCTCGTCGAAGATGTAAAGCCCGTGCCCGAACAGCCGGTGTCCGAGCAGCGCCAGAAAACTCTCGCCGTGCGACTGCTGGTGCAGCGACTTGTCTCCGTAATATTTCAGCACGCCGTCGGCGACGTTCTCGATTTCGGTCGTCACGTTGTAGAAACTCTCCGCCCGCAGGAAATAGCCGTCGCGCGGCTGGAGACCGCGTCCCAGTACGATATGTTCGTAAAGGTCCGAATGGCTGGCGCGCGTTGCGAACCGGAAGTTCTTGGATCCGCCTTCGGGATTGAACCCCGCCTTGACGGCTATGGCTTCGAGCAGCGTCGATTTTCCCATGCCGTTCTCGCCCATGATGAACGTCACGGGCCGACGGAATTCCAGCCGCCGGAAGTTGGCCAGCGCCGGAACGGTGTACGGATAGGTCTGCGGCGTTTCGCCCTCCTCTTTCAGGCGGACGTATTTGATGTACAGCGAATCTGCGGTCAGTTCCATGGCGGTCAGTTTGTGGCTTTCACATAGATCGACCGCAGACGGTGCGTCATGAAATACTGGAGCACCCCGCGCAGGAACATGTAGAGCGTGAACGCCAGCCAGAGGGCGTTGTTGTCGATCACCGTGTAAGCGACGTAGAAGATGCCGAAGTAGGCCGCCGTGGCCCAGAACATCGAATTGCGCATGACGCGCGTCTCGGTCGCCCCGACCATGATGCCGTCCATGATGAAGGGCATGGCGCTGGCGACGGGAATCAGGATGATCCAGACGATATACTCTCCCGCCAGCTCCACGATCGTCGCGGCATTGGGCGCCGAGCTGTCCACGAACAATCCCACCAGATCGCGCCACCAGCCGATATAGATGCCGACGAACAGCACCGATACGGCCGTGCCCCATGCGATGCAGCGGCGCAGGCAGTCGCGCAGTGCCCTTTCGTCGCGTGCGCCGATAAAACGGCCCGTCAGGGCCTCGGCAGCGTATGCGAATCCGTCGTTCATGTACGAGAAGAGTGTGAACAGCTGCAGCAGCAGCGTATTCACGGCCAGCAGCGCCGGCTCGTCCATGCGGGCCGACGCCCCCGTGAAGAAGGTGTAGACGGCCACGATGCAGAACGTGCGCAGCATGATGTCGCGGTTTACGACAAAGAAGGTCCTGAGCGGTTTCAGGTTCACCACCTCCGCCCAGTCGATTCCGGTCAGTATTCTGCGGTAGCATGCGAAGAGCAGCAGGGCGGAGAGCGCTACGCCCGTCCATTGCGCGATTACCGAAGCGTAGGCGATGCCGACGATCCCCATGTCCAGTCCGAATGCGAACCAGAGACTGCACAGCACATGGACCGCATTGACCGTAATGGCCGTGCACATCGGTATCAGGGCGTTCTGCATTCCCGTAAACCAGCCGTTGAAGCCGAACAGCAGGATTCCCGCCGGCACGGCCCAGATACGGGCGTAGAAGTACTCGCGCGTCATTTCGTTGCCGTTGAGTCCCCACAATGCCACCTCTCCCAGCGGATATTGCAGCAGAAGCATCAGCAGGCCCATCGCTCCGGCCACGAGCAGTGCCCGGACCAGCATGTTGGTACACTCGCGGTAGTTGCCTGCGCCGAACGCCTGCGCCGTCAGTCCGCTGGTTCCCATGCGCACGAACGAACAGTTCCAGTAGATGAAGTTGAAGATCGACACCCCGATCGCCAGCGCACCGATCGTAGCGGCCGAATCCGCGCCCCAGTGCCCGGCGATGGCCGTCGAGACGATGCCCATCAGCGGGACGGTGATGTTCGAGACGATATTGGGGAGTGCAATGCGCAGTATTTCACGGTTCATGTTCATAGAAAGCGGCGGGGAAAATACCCGGCTAACGGCGCCGGACGTTGTTTATGGGTGCAAAGATAGCGCAAAAGCGGCGAATTTGTAACGGCCTGCGGCTTTTATCTCCGAATCAGGCACGCAATATGCTTTAATCCGGAAAATTGAATTAACTTTGCCGCGTAAACATTCAAACAGATTATGAAAGACTTTAAAAACGACTCGACCTCGGTGCTTGCGCGTTTCGGACGCGACAAGCGTCAGCGTACCGTGACCGCTACGGCGGAGCGTGTCGAGCGTCGCCCGCGTTTGCAGCGTGATGCTGCCGATTCGGAGCAACCGTCCGATGACCGTAAGCCCGACAAGCGGGCGTCGTACAATCCCCACTTTACGGAGGACAACCGTCCCGCGTTCGACAGACCGCGCCGCAGCTTCGGCGACAAACCGCAGGGCGACCGTGCCCGTTCGGACGAACGTTACCGTGACGGCGACAAACCCCGCCGCTCGTTCGGCGATAAGCCCCGCGGTGATAAACCCGCCTACGGCGACAGCCGGGGACCCAAGAAATTCGGTGCTCCGGCCGCCGGCGACCGTAAGTTCAGCGACCGCAAGTTCGGAGATAAACCCTACGGAGAACGTAAGTTCGGTGACAAACCCGCCGGCGACCGTAAGTTCGGCGACAAGAAATTCGGCGACCGTAAATTCGGGGATAAAAAATCCGGTGACAGCAGGTTCGGCGACAAACCCTATAAACCCGGATTCCGGAAGCACGACGACAAACCGGCTTCCTATCCGAAATTCACCCCCGAAAAGCAGATCGGCGAAATGCGCCTGAACCGCTTTCTGGCCCAGTCGGGACTCTGCTCGCGCCGCGAAGCCGACGATTTCATCACGGCGGGTCTGGTAACGGTCAACGGCCAGATCGTCACTCAGCTGGGAACCAAGGTGATGCCCACCGACGAAGTGAAGTTCAACGACAGCCGCGTGCAGGGCGAAAAGAAAGTTTATCTGGTGCTCAACAAGCCCAAGGGCTACGTGACTTCGCTCGACGATCCGCATGCGGGCAAAACCGTCATGGAACTGGTGCAGGGCGCCTGCACGGAACGTATCTATCCGGTGGGGCGTCTCGACAAGAACAGCCTCGGACTGCTGCTTTTCACCAATGACGGCGATCTGACCAAGCAGCTCACGCATCCGGCCTTCCGGAAGAAAAAAATCTATCAGGTGTCGCTCGATAAACCCCTGACGCGCGCCGACATGGACCGCATCGCCGAGGGCATCACGCTCGAAGACGGCGAAATTTTCGCCGACGAAATCTCCTATGTCAAGGACAACAAGCAGGAGGTCGGCATCGAGATTCACTCGGGCCGCAACCGCATCGTGCGCCGTATTTTCGAGTTCCTCGGTTATACCGTCACCAAGCTCGACCGCGTCTACTATGCGGGTCTGACGAAAAAGAACCTCAAGCGCGGCGCATGGCGCTTCCTTTCCCGCGAGGAGGTCGAACGGCTCAAATCCGGCCAGTACGAATAATACGGCAGGCGCGGCCGGAATGGGATTCGGACAATACGAATAACACCGCTGTTTTCGGCAGAATATCCCGCCCCGGACAATCCGCATCGCGCGGCATTCCGACAAGGCGGGTAACCATAATGAAAAAGAGTTTGCGATCGTTGCAAACTCTTTTATTTTATCTGTCGGAGTCCCGCGCTGTTGCGGCATTCCGATCTGTACGGACAAATCGATCCTTCGGCTTTCCGGTCTATTCGTGCGTCGCCCGATACCAGTTGGTCAGTTTGTTTTCTTCGACGTATCTGCTCGACGGTTCGCTGAACGACACGCCCGAATAGTAGGCGACGGGGTTCATCCGGTGGTTGTAAGCCGAGTAGAACCCCGGCGTGTTGAGCCGCGCGGCTTTGGGGAACGCCTTGTCCAGCTGCGCTTTGAATTCCTCTTTCAGCCCGGCGTCGCCGCAGGCCAGTTCGACCCAGTGCCCCAGATCGTAGAATATGTGCGAGGACATTCCCTCGTAGCTTTGCAGCTCTTCCGCATAGGACTGCTTGGGCGCGGCGTTGATGCGTCGCATGATCTCCTTCATGCCCTCCATTTCCGACATCACGGCCAGTGAAATGCAGCCCGATTGGGTCGTCGCGTCGTTCATGTAGAAATTCCAGAACGCTTCGCACACCTTTGTCAGATCGTATCCTTTGCCGCCGTCGGTGAAGAACCACGGCATCGCACGGTCGTAGGGGAATCCCTGTCCCATGATTTCGCAGGGCGCGGCAATCACGTAATCCGTACATTCGCGCAGGTCGTAAAGCGTTTCGATATTGGCCATGAAACAGGCGTCGAAAAGCAGGTAGTCCGTCCGGTAACTCTGCGCTGCGACCGCCGCCGCGAAGTCCGTAATGTCGATCGACCGCCCCGTGTCGCCGAACGAACGGGTCGTCAGCGCCCCCGGCGCCGGGGTCCATAAATCCTCCAGCTCCTTCGACATCCGGGCCGAGTAGCTGAGCGCTCCCTGATTCGCGGGCACCCACGCCTTGCCGTGACAGCCGACGACGATTCCGTAATGCTGCGCCGGGGCGAGCGCCTCCACGTCGGCCAGCATGCGCTGTACGCATGCGGGATCGGCCGCCGAGAAATCGTCGTAGGTTTTCAGCAGCGCGAGTGCGGCCGCCTGCTTTTCAGCGTTGAAATACGCCTCGTACATTTCGGCCTGCGAGTGCGCGTTGGGCTGGTAGCAGACCAATATGCGGCCGTCGCCCGGAACGTTCGCATCGACGGCTTTCAGGATGCCGTCGATATTCTGTTTGTAGAATTTCAGCAAATCCCGCCCCGGCATGTAGAGCAGCATGGTCTGCGTCGCCGTCGCCGGACTCTGCGACACGGTGACGCTGCATTGCGCGCCTCCTGCGGTCAGGCTCAGTGTGACCGTCCCCAGCTCGATGCGGCTGCGGCCCGTATTCCCGTCCGACGCCGTCACCGTTACCGTCGTCTCGCCCCGGCCGCCTGCGGTGGGGGAGATGCCGAATCCGTCGCCCGTGGTGGTCAGCGTCCACGGCCCGGTCGCCGTCACGGTAAACGCCGCTGCCGATCCGGCGGTGCTGCGCAGCA
Organism: Alistipes sp.; assembly: GCA_021204515.1. Lineage (GTDB taxonomy): Bacteria > Bacteroidota > Bacteroidia > Bacteroidales > Rikenellaceae > Alistipes. The sequence continues at coordinate 9,879 of JAJPZH010000054.1, forward strand.
CCGCTTCTTTCTGCGAACTCGTTATTTCCGCCGGTTCCCGCTCCTTTTCGCAGCCGGTGAAAACCGCCAGCGCCAGCAGCAGGCACAATGCGTGCCGGATTATTTGTACGTGCGGGGTTTGAGGTTGTTGAACTGCCATGTGCGGTCACGTTTATAGGTATATCCTTCGGGTTTGTTCCAGTACACGCGTCCGAAGTCGTAGTAGAGCCCCTTGCGCTTTTTGCCATCCACGGTGTAGGGGACGGTCAGCGGGATGAACTCCACCGTGCGGCTGATGATGCGGCTCTTGTCGTACGAAAGTCCTTCGGTGGCCATCACGTCGAGCGCGTGGTCGAACATCAGGATATGGCGCGGCGTTTTCTGCGTCAGCGCGTCTCCCGACTCCCGGATCGCCCGGATGACACCCTGCATCCGGTTGTAATACATCTTTTCCTGCAGTTTGTTGCCCAGCGCGCCGTGGGCGTAGGCCATCAGGTTGAGGATCTTGGGACTGAACGGATCGCGGGCCAGCGCATCCTCGCCCGTGTAGAGCATCGCTTCGAGCGTCTCGACGGCCGGTTTGTCGGGATCGAGTCCCGAAGCCATCAACAGCAGTTTGTCCAGATCGGGGTTCGAATCCAGCGGCTTGTAGCTGTCCTGATAGGCATAGCCGTAATAGAGATAATGGTAATCTTCGTCGGTCAGCGTTTCGTCGCCGGCGTTGTAGCGCATCATCAGCGACGGATAGTAGAACGGCGACTCGGCGTCCATCGTCTTGTTCTGAATATCCTCCTCGTCGGGAACCTTCGCCGCGGCCAGCGCCGGAAGCAGAAGCAGTAACAGCAGTAAATTTTTCATATCCGTGTTTTAGTCCGTATTTTAGACACTAACGCGGAATCAGCGCAAATCGTATTCCGCAATCAGCCGGCTGAACTTTTCGCGCAGCGCCTGCGACCCCTCGACCAGCGGCAGCCGCATCGTGGGGCCGATTTTGCCCATCACCGAGAGCGCACATTTCGCACCCACGGGATTGCCCTCCTCGAAGAGCGCATGCACCGCTTCGTCGAGCGCCCTGTATTCCTCTTCGGCGCGGTCGAAATCGCCCTGCTTGGCATGACCGACGAACTGCATGAAGCGTTTGGGAAATACGTTCGCCGCCACCGAAATCACGCCTTCGCCGCCGCGGCGCATCAGGTCGAGCGTCATGCCGTCGTCGCCCGACAGCACCAGAAACCCTTCGGGGCGGTTGTCGATGATGCGCTGCATCTGCTCGATGTCGCCCGACGCCTCCTTGATGCCGATGACGTTCTTCATGTCGCGTGCCAGCCGCAGCGTGGTATCGGCGGTCATGTTCACGCCCGACCGGCCCGGTATGTTGTAGAGTATCACGGGCAGGGGCGAATGTTCCGATACGGTGCGGAAATGCTGGTAAAGTCCCTCCTGCGAGGGTTTGTTGTAATAGGGCGTCACGCTCAGAATGGCATCCGCGCCCCGCAGGTCGAATTCGCGGAGCTGGTCCAGCACCTCCGACGTCGAGTTGCCGCCGCAGCCCATCACCAGCGGCACGCGGCCTGCGATATGGTTGGTGATGAACATGGCTATCACCGCGCGTTCGGGCATGTAGAGCGTCGGGGTCTCGGCCGTGGTGCCGAGCGCCACGATGTAATCCACGCCGCCCTCTATTACGTAATCGATCATGCGCGCCAATGCCTGATAATCGACGCGTCCGTCGGGTGTGAAGGGGGTTATCATCGCGACCCCCACGCCTGTCAGTTTCTCTCTTATCATCATATTCCTGTTTTGTTCGTAGTTTCTTTTTCCTGCGGCCGTCTTCCGCGGTCCGGCGCTCGCGCCGTTCCCGCCTCCGCGTCTCCGTCTTCCGGTTTTGTTCGTAGTCTTTTTTCTGCAGCGGCCCTGTGCCGCGGTCCGCTGCTTTTGTTGTTATCTGCTGCGGTTTGCTGTTTTCGCCGGTCGTTCCGGTCTGTCAAAACAGTTTTAAGTCGGCCGCCTCCCGC
>JAJPZH010000293.1 GCA_021204515.1 Alistipes sp.
ATATTACCACCGCGACTACACGATACGCTCCGTGACGCTGATCCGCCATGCAGAGGTGTTCCGCGCCGAGGGATTCACACAAGTTCGGGAGTGGAAAGAGTACGTAGCGATGGAATACGGGAAAAACCGGCAGCTATGAACGTCTACGAGCGGACACAGCAGCGGTTAAAAACGATCTTCGACCTTTTCGACAACATCTACGTCTCCTTCTCCGGCGGCAAAGACAGCGGCGTACTGCTCAACCTCTGCATCGACTACATCCGGCGGCACGGCCTGCGGCGCCGGATTGGGGTATTCCACATGGATTACGAAATCCAGTACCGCGATACGCTCGATTACGTAGATCGGACGCTGACCGCGAACGCCGATATTCTCGACGTATACCGGGTCTGCGTTCCGTTCAAGGTCCAGACCTGTACCTCGATGTTCCGGCAGTACTGGCGGCCGTGGGAGGAATCGAAACGGGAACTTTGGGTGCGGGAAATGCCTGAGGGATGCTTCACACAGCACGACTTTCCGTTTTTCACCGACGAAATGTGGGACTACGAATTCCAGAACCGATTCGCCGAATGGCTACACACACGCAGCGGCGCGGCGCGCACGTGCTGTCTGATCGGCATCCGCACGCAGGAGAGTTTCAACCGCTGGCGCACGATCTACAGCGACCGCACCCACCACCGTTTCTCCGGCAAACGATGGATACGCCAATGGGCCGGCGGCGGCATCTGCAACGCATATCCGCTTTACGACTGGCTGACGACCGACATCTGGACGGCGAACAGACGCTTCGGCTGGCCTTATAACCGGCTGTACGACCTTTTCTACCGGGCCGGCGTGCCGCTCGACAGCCAGCGCGTGGCCAGTCCGTTCATCTCGCCGGCCATCGCAAGCCTGCACCTCTACAAAGCCATTGACCCGGATACGTGGGGACGCATGGTAGGCCGGGTCGACGGGGCCAATTTCGCGGCGTTATACGGCTGCACGGCGGCTGTCGGCTGGCAGTCGGCGCACCTGCCGGAAGGCATGACGTGGGAAAGCTACATGCACTTCCTGCTCTCGACACTCCCGGAGCCGACGCAGCGCAACTATCTGGAAAAACTCTCCGTAAGCATCCGCTTCTGGCGCGAAAAGGGCGGATGTCTCTCCGACGAGACCATTGCAAAGCTACAAAAGGCCGGCATCCGCATCGAGGTCGGCGACAAAAGCGCCTACCGCACCGACAAGCGGCCGGTGCGCATGGAGTATCTCGACGACATAGACCTGCCGGAATTCAGCCAGCTGCCCACCTTCAAACGCATCTGCATCTGCATTCTGAAGAACGATCACGCCTGCAAATACATGGGATTTTCGCCCAACAAGAGCGAAACGCAGCGCCGCAAGAAAATCATGGAAAAATATGAAGCGCTATTACGAACATCCGACCGAAAAAAGCTACCGGAGCCCTGTCTATAACGTCCGCGCCGTGCCGGTGGAGAAGGTCGTGGCGAACAGCTACAACCCCAACGTCGTCGCACCGCCCGAGATGAAGCTGCTGGAACTGTCGATCTGGGAAGACGGCTACACCATGCCGTGCGTCTGTTATTACGACGCAGGAAAGGACCGCTACGAACTGGTGGACGGCTACCACCGCTATCTGGTGCTCAAAACCTCGAAACGCATCTACGAACGCGAACAAGGGATGCTGCCCGTCGCCGTGATCGAAAAGGACCTTTCGAACCGCATGGCTTCGACCATCCGCCACAACCGGGCGCGAGGAACGCACAACGTCGAGCTGATGAGCGAAATCGTCGCAGAACTGACCCGCGCCCGGATGTCCGACCAGTGGATCATGCGCCATATCGGTATGGACCGCGACGAACTGCTGCGTCTCAAACAGATCACGGGACTCGCAGAACTCTTCGCAGACAGGGAGTTCAGCATCGGCGACGCCGACGAAGATGCGGATTCTACTTGCCGCACCCAATCGCCACTTTTATAACCCCGTCCTGCTTATTCTCGAAAAGGCGGTAGGCTTCCTCGATTTCGCTCAACGGAAAGCGGTGGGTGATAAGCGGCGTGGTGTCGATCTTTCCCTGCTCGATCAGGCGGAGAATCTCGGCGCAGTCGCAGCCGTCCACGCCGCCGGTTTTGAACGTGAGGTTCTTTCCGTACATATCCGGCAAAGGCAGCGTTTGCGGGTTATCGTAGAGCGCCACGACGGTAACGACGGCATTGGGGCGGGCACACTCCCACGCAAGGCGGAAGGTGTCTTCCGCTCCCGCCACTTCCAAAACCACATCGGCACCTCCGTGATCGCTGTTGCGGAGCACGAAATTCCTGCACGTCTCCGGGTCCGTAACCAGTACGCCGGGATAATGCTCCCGAACGAAGCGGATTCTTTCGGGCGACTTTTCGCAAACGACAATGCGCTTCGGCCGTTTCAGCATCGCACAAAGCAGGGTGCAAATACCCGTAGGTCCGGCTCCGATAATCAGCACCGTATCATCCTCCGAAATCTCCGAAATACGTACCGCCCAAAAGCCCGTGGCGAGCACGTCGCCTACGAACAACGCCTGCTCGTCGCTCACCGTATCGGGAATGCGGTTCAGTCCCCGGTCGGCATAAGGCACCCGGACATACTCGGCCTGACCGCCGTCGATACGGCATCCCAAAGCCCAGCCGCCGTCCGGGTCGGTGCAGTTGTTCACGTATCCATGTCTGCAAAAGAAACATTCACCGCAGAAGGTCTCGACATTGACCGTAACACGGTCGCCGGGTTTGACCGAAACGACATCCACGCCCACCTGCTCCACGACTCCCACCATCTCGTGTCCGACGGTGACACCCGGCACGGCGCGGGGCACGCTGCCGTGTTTGATATGCAGGTCGCTGGTGCAGATACTGCCGAGCGTAACGCGCACGACGGCGTCGCGCGAATCTCTGAGTCCGGGCTTCGGCTTGTCCGATAATTCGAATTTTCCGTGTTCTATGTAGGTATATGCTTGCATGACAAAACGATTCTTACGGCAAATTTAGGGATTTTCGGCAAAAAAAAAGAGCACGGCTTCCGCAAAATATATCGGCCGAACGGATGAAAGGAGCAGTACATAACCAATTTAAACCGCACTTTTCGTATATTTGCAGACACAAAAAAATCAATTACATCCAAACTACAGTAAAAAAACAGCATTCATGTCGGAAACAAGAGTCTCTGCAGCGGCATTTACAGACACGAAACCCCATTACGACATACTCGACGGATTACGCGGCGTAGCGGCGTTGATGGTCGTCTGGTTTCACGTATTCGAAGCCTTTGCGACCAGCCATGTGGATCAGAAAATCAACCACGGCTATCTGGCCGTCGATTTCTTCTTCATTCTGTCCGGCTTCGTGATCGGCTACGCCTACGACGACCGATGGAAAAGGATGACGGTAAAGGATTTTATCAAACGACGGCTTATCCGCCTGCATCCGATGGTCGTCATCGGAGCGGTTATCGGGGCCGTCATGTTCTATTTTCAGGGCTGCTCCGTCTGGGATGTTTCCAAAGTATCCGTAACGATGCTGATCATAGCGACCCTGATGAACGCCTGCATGATTCCGGCGACGCCCGGTCTGGAAATCCGGGGCGTTACCGAAATGTTCCCGCTGAACGGTCCGAGCTGGTCATTGTTTTACGAGTATATCGGCAATATCCTGTATGCGTTCTTTATCCGTAAACTTCCGACCAAAGCGCTCTCCGTACTGGTTCTGCTCGCCGGATGCGGATTGGCGGTGTTTGCAATCTGGGGGCCGTACGGCGACATATGCGCCGGATTCTCGCTGACGGGGGACAATATAGCCGGAGGCTCCCTGCGGCTGTTATTCTCATTCTCGGCAGGATTGCTGATGTCGCGCATATTCAGACCCGTTCGGATAAAGGGGGCTTTCTGGATATGCAGTCTGGCCGTCATCGCCCTGCTGGCCGTTCCGCGAATCGGCGGGCATGAAAATTTCTGGATGAACGGCCTGTACGACACGATATGCTTTGCGTTCGCCTTCCCGCTACTCGTCTACCTCGGAGCATCGGGAAAGACGACGGACAAAACGACCGCTAGGATATGCAAATTTCTGGGAGACATATCGTACCCGTTGTATATGGTCCATTATCCCTTTATCTATCTGGTACTATGCGTGGGTGAAAAACGGGAACCTGACGTTCGCACAATCCCTGCCCGGCGCACTGGCGCTCGTCATCGGGTCCGTGGTATTGGCCTATCTATGCCTGAGACTGTACGACGAACCGGTACGCAGGTTCCTGACGAAATATTTTCTGCGCACGCAAAGATAACCCCTTCGAATCTCGGGTGACAACGACAAACGCCCGGAATCGTTCGGGAAGAAGCCCATATCGCTTACAATGCGTACTCTTGCCTGAAAAATAGCCACAAGTCGGTATTGCAGATGATGCGATATTTCGTCTACTTTGCAACATCGAAGAAGGGCATTCATGCAGACCAGCAAAGAAGACATACGCGCCGAGATTCTGCGGCAGGCCGCCGGAATATTCGGCAGCCGGGGTTTCGCCCGGAGTTCCATGCGCGATATCGCGGAAGCGGCGCGGGTCTGCCCGAGCAACATCTACAACTATTTTCCGGGCAAGGACGCTTTGTTCCGCGAAGTCGTGCGTCCGGCGGTCCGTTCGTTCGACAGGATGCTCGAAGAACATCACGGACGGCAGGGTGCTGATATTATGGAGATGCTGTCGGAGAGCTATTTCAGGCAGGTGGTCGAAGAGTACGTCCTGTTGCTGCGCAAATACCGGACGGAACTGCAACTGCTTTTTTTCCGGGCGCAGGGATCGTCGCTGGAGCATTACCGGGAGGAATTTACCGACCGTTCGACGATGCTGGTCAGGGAATATTTCAGGGAGATGAAACGTCGGCATCCGCAAATCGACGTCGATGTTTCCGATTTTTTCATTCATCTGCATACGGCATGGATGTTCACGCTGTTCGAAGAACTGCTCATGCACCGTACGGGGCCGGACGAGACCGAGCGGATCGTCACGGAATACATAACCTTCGAAATTACAGGTTGGAGAGAACTTATTAAGATATAAGTTCTCTCTTTTTTTGAACGATTTTGAATATTGTTCGTTTTTAAAATAACAGGAAGATGAAAGAAAAGTTTGAATTTCAGAGCGTGGTGACGGAGACACTGCTGATTCCGCTCTACATGCGGGCCAAGGAGAGCCGCAGGAAGGACGCCATCCTGCACGATCCGCTGGCCGAGGAGCTTGTGGAGAGGATAGAGTACGATTATGCCAAATTCGATAAGGCGTGGATGAGCGCATTGGGATGCGTGGTCCGCAGCCGGTATTACGACGACTGCGTCGAATCGTTTATCCGCCGCAACGCCCGGCCGGTAATCGTCGATGTCGGCTGCGGGCTGGATACCCGGTTCCAGCGGATCGCAGAGCGGCGCAATGCCGTTTTTTATGAATTCGACCTGCCTGAGGTAATGGCGATCCGCAAAAAGCTGATTCCGTCTCCGGCGGGAGATCATTACATGAGCGGATCGCTGCTCGATACGGAGTGGATGGACCGCCTGCGGGCGGAGCATCCCGACGGTCATTTCGCCTTCGTTTTCGAAGGCGTGCTGATGTACTTTTACGACAGACAGGTGCGCAGCGTCCTGCAAAACCTCGTGAAGCGGTTTCCCGGCGGGGAAATCTATTTCGACGTCTGCGGTCCGATGATGGTCAAAACCAAGCTGAAACCGGACTCGCTGCGCGGACATGCGGCGCAAATTCGCAGCGGAACGGCAGACGGCCGCGATATAGAGCGGCATGTACACGGCCTGCGGCTGACCGAACAGCGCTCCTACATGGAGTTCGCACGCCGCCGCTGGGGCCTGACGGGCATGGTGTTCCGCACATTTCCGCGGCTGGCCTACAAATTCAGTTCCCTGATGTGTTTTAAAATCGAAAACCGATGAAAGAGAAAAAGAAAACGGGACTGGCCCGTCTGTTCGAAATCGCGGGCGAACGCAAGGGGCTGCTGATACTGGCCGGCGCGCTCTCAGCCGCAAGCGCCGCATGTATGCTCGTACCTTATTGGTCGGTATATGAAATCCTGAACGAACTGCTGCACAACGGCGGCGACTGGAACCGGGTGGACGGGGCTTTGCTGATCCGTTGGGGATGGATCGCCTTTTTCGGGCTGATCGGAGGCCTGATACTGCTTTACGGTGCGCTGATGTCGTCGCACGTAGCGGCTTTCCGCATCCTCTACGGACTGCGGGCCAGCCTTTCGAGACATATCGGGCGGCTGCCGCTGGGCTATCTGAACGGGACCTCGACCGGGGCGATCAAAAAGACGATGGAGCAGAATATCGAGAAAATCGAGAACTTCATCGCCCACACGATTCCCGACATGGTCAATGTCGTGGCAACAATAGCGCTGATGTTCGCTATCTTCTTTTCGCTCGACGGCTGGCTCGCGGCGGTCTGTCTGGCGGCGATCGCCGTAAGCATCGTCCTGCAGTTTTCCAATTTCATGGGTAAAAAAGCGCAGGAATTCACCCGTATCTATTTCGATGCGCAGGAGCGGATGAGTGCCTCGGCCGTGCAGTACGTAAGGGGGATGCCCGTCGTAAAGATTTTCGGACAGAGCGTACGGTCGTTCCGGCAGTTCAATGCCGAAATCGAAGCCTACAAAACCTATGCGCTGAAAGTCTGCGACACCTACCAGTCGGGCATGATCGCCTTCGTAGTGATTCTCAATTCGCTGATTACGTTTATCCTGCCCGTCGGACTGCTGCTTACGGGCGACGCGGCGAATATCGCACTGGCCGCGGTATGGCTCTTCTTTATCGTCATGGGGCCGGGCGTCGCATCACCCGTCTACAAACTGATGTATCTGGGCGGCGGCACGCGCGAGATCAACGAAGGCGTCGTGCGCATCGACCGCATCTTCGAACAGCGGCCGATCCCCGAAGCGACGAATCCGCAGCGCCCCGAAAGCTACGACATAGAATTCCGCAACGTATCGTTTTCCTATGAAAACAAGAAGGAAGCGACCCGGACCGAAGCGCTGCGGGACCTCACGTTCACAGCCCGGCAAGGCGAAATCACGGCGCTCGTCGGTCCTTCGGGATCGGGAAAATCGACCGTGGCCAATCTGATTCCGCGGTTCTGGGACGTACGGCAGGGCGAAATCCGAATCGGCGGAATCAATATCAAAGAGATCGCCACCGAATATCTGATGGACATCGTTTCGTTCGTTTTTCAGGATACCTTCCTGTTTTACGATACGCTCTATGAAAATATCGCCGTCGGACGTCCCGACGCCAAGCGCGAAGAGGTCGAAGCGGCGGCACGCGCGGCGCAGTGCCACGACTTTATCGAACGACTGCCGAACAGTTACATGACCCGCATCGGCGACAAGGGCGTTTACCTTTCGGGCGGCGAAGCCCAGCGGATCTGCGTGGCGCGGGCGATCCTGAAAAATGCGCCGATACTGGTGCTCGACGAAGCCACGGCTTTCGCCGACCCGGAAAACGAATACAAAATGCAGCAGGCATTGCAGGCGCTGATACGCAACAAGACGGTCATCATCATCGCCCACAGGCTGTCCTCGATCATCTCGGCAGGGCAGATCGTCGTGCTGAAAGAGGGCCGGCTCGTGCAATGCGGACGGCACGGCGAACTGAGCACGACCGACGGAGTATACAAAAAAATGTGGGACGCTTATACCGATGCGTTCCGCTGGCAGTTGAACACGAAAAAAGCATGATACGATGGTAAAGAAAAGTTTTATCGACACTCTGTTTCAGAACGCCCGCAGCCCCAAGGGATTTCTCGGACGCCTCGTTCTGCGGGGCATGAACAGCGGACACGCATCGCTGTCGCGGTGGGGCATGTCGCAGTTGGAATGGCAGCCGGACTGGAGCGTTCTCGACATCGGCTGCGGGGGCGGAGCTAACCTGTCCGAGATACTCCGCCGCTGTCCCGGAGGAAAGGCATACGGCGTAGACCTCTCGTGGGAGAGCGTCGGATTCGCCCGCCGGAAAAATAAAAAATACCTCGGCACACGCTGTTTCGTCGAGCAGGGGACTGCCGACTGGCTGCCCTGCGACAAGGGGATGTTCGACGCGGTCACGGCGTTCGAGACGGTCTATTTCTGGGGCGACCTGCCGCGGGCGTTCGCCGAAGTGGCGCGCGTACTGCGTCCGAAGGGGTATTTCCTGATCTGTTGCGAGGCGGGTGATCCCGCGGACGAAACGTGGACCAGACGAATCGAGGGCATGGTGATACATCCGGCCGAAGAACTGGAAGCATTGCTTACCGAAGCCGGATTCGGGGATATCGCCGTATGCCGCCGGAAAAAGAAAGAGTTGTGCATCGTCGCACGCAAACAATCGATCACAAAACTAAAGAAGGAATAAATTATGAATGCCATACGCAACATAACCATCGGCCACCCCGGACGCCTGCGCAAACCCGTAGGGTGCACGATGCTCGCCAATCTGGTCAATATCGTCCCGTTCTGTCTTTCGATCGAGGCCGTGAACGTCATTTTCCGGGCTTACGACGGCAGCGGCGCGCCGCTCGACACCTCCCGGCTGTGGACGATTTTCGGCATACTGGTCGTCTACATGGCGGTCATGGCGCTGGCCGAACGGGCCGCATACAGGACCAACTTCCGGGGCGCTTACGAAATGAGCGCGGCAGGACGGATTTCACTTGCCGAGCACCTGCGCAAACTCTCGCTCGGATTTCTGTCGCGGCGCGACCCGGGCGACCTGTCGTCGATGCTGATTACCGATTTTACAATGGCAGAAACCGGCATTTCGCACCACCTGCCGCAGCTGATGGGCGCGATGGTGATGCCCGTGCTGGCGTTTCTGTCGCTGTTGTGGGTCGATTGGCGCATGGCCGCGGCCATGTTCGTCGCCCTGCCGCTGGCCATGCTGATCCTGCAGCTCAGCACCCGGATACAGCAGCGACTGAGCGGCCGTCAAATCGAAGCCAAGATCAACGCCGGAAACCGGCTGGAAGAATACCTGCAAGGCATCCGCGTCATGAAGGCATACAACCTGCTCGGGGAACGGTTCGTCCGCCTGCGCAACGCCTTCGCCGACCTGCGTCGCGCCTGCATCCGGCTGGAAGCGCTGATAGGCCCGTTCGTCCTGCTCTCGATCACCATAGTCCGGGCCGGACTGACGCTGATGATCCTTTGCGGTACCTACCTGCTTCTGGGCGGAGAGTTGTCGCTGCTGACTTTTGTGATGTTCCTGATCGTCGGTTCGCGCGTTTTCGACCCGCTGACCTCGGCTCTCACCAACTTCGCCGAATTCCGTTATTTCTCGATCGCCGGAAGCCGCATCCTCTCGCTGATGAACGAACCCGAAATGAAAGGCTCACGTCAAGCTCCCGAAAGCGGCGACATCACGCTGGAACACGTGTCGTTCGGCTATCAGGACAAAGAGGTGCTGCACGACATTTCGCTCACACTGCCGAAAGGCTCTCTGACGGCGCTCGTGGGGCCTTCGGGCAGCGGCAAGAGTACGCTGATGAAACTCTGCGCCCGGTTTTACGACCCGCAGCAGGGACGCGTCCTGTTCAACGGAGTGCCCGATGGCCGAAATCGAGCCGGAATCGCTGATGAGCCATATTTCTATGGTTTTTCAGGACGTTTACCTGTTTCAGGACACGATCCGCAACAACATCCGCTTCGGCAGAACAGGAGCCACCGACGAAGAGATCGCCGAGGCCGCGCGGAAGGCGCAGTGCCACGACTTCATCATGCGCCTGCCCAAAGGCTACGACACGATGGTAGGCGAGGGCGGCTGTACGCTTTCGGGCGGTGAGAAACAACGGCTGTCGATCGCCCGCGCCATGCTCAAAGACGCACAGATCATCCTGCTCGACGAAGCCACTGCATCGCTCGATCCCGAAAACGAAGTCGAGGTACAACGCGCCGTCAATACCCTGATCGAAGGCCGTACAGTCATCGTGATCGCCCACCGGCTCAAGACGGTCTGCAATGCCGACAATATCGTCGTGCTGGAGGGCGGACGGATCGCCGAACAGGGAACGCACGGCGAACTGCTCGCACAGGGCGGGCTGTACGCCCGGTTATGGACGATCCAGCAACAGACGCTCGGCTGGAGTCTCTGATACGATAACGACCGCCCGACGGGCGGTCGTTATCGTATCATTCTCCGGAATCCCGTTCCGGCTGTTCAGCGCAGAACGGCGCCCGAAACCCGGTCCGGAATATGTCAGGCCTGCTTTTTATAACTCAGTGCGGCCCATAGGTTGAACACGACGGCGGACAACGCCAGCGCGGCGTAGCTGTCCCACAATTCGGCGATCGTCGTTCCCTTGAGGTAAACCGAACGCATGGCTTCGATGAAGTAGCGGGGCGGCAGGAAGCGCGTGATCGCCTGCGCCCACCCGGGCATGGACTCGATCGGGGTGATGAGTCCGCTCATCAGGACGAATATCAACACGAAGAAGAACATGACGAACATCGTCTGCTGCATCGTCGCGGAGTGGTTGGCGCAGATAACGCCGACGCCCGACATGGTAAGGATGAACAGCACCGACGCCAGATAAACGGCCCCGAGCGATCCCGCAGGGAAGAGTCCGTAAAGCCACCATGCGACGAGCACGACGACGGTCAACACCAGCAGGCCGACGATCCAGAAGGGAATCAGCTTGGCGAGGGTAAAGGTGAAACGGCTGACGGGCGTGACGTTGATCTGTTCGATGGTTCCCGTTTCCTTTTCGCCGACGAGATTCAGCGCGGGCAGGAATCCGCAGAGCATAATCAACAGCATGATCATCAGCGCCGGAATCATGTAATAGCGGTATTCGAGCGTCGGATTGTAGCGGTTCTGAACAGTTATCAGCTCCGACGCAGCGGTCTGGCCCTGTTCGCCGCGCAGTTCGGCGAGGGTTCGCATCACGGTCTGCGTCACGTACTGCGAACCGAGACTGCCCTTGAGCGCATTGACGCCGTTGGCGGCGATGCTCACCTTTCGGGGCGCACCGGACATCAGGTCGCGTTCGAAATCGTCGGGAATCTCGACGATCACGTCGGCGCCGCCCGCTTCGAGGGTTTCGAGCGATGCGGCATAGGTATCGGAGACCTCGTACAGCGAGAAATAGTCGGATGCACCGAGCTTCGCAATCAGCCGACACGAAGCGTCCGAACGATCGTTGTCCACCACGGCGACGCCGATATGCCGCACGTCCATAGTCGTAACCCACGGAATGACGAACATCACCATCAGCGGAAACACGACGACCATCTTCGGCAGAAACGGATTGCGGAAAAACTGGCGGAACTCCTTATCGAGTAAAACTAACAGCGTACGCATCGTTATTCGAGTTTATCGTTGAATTTTTTCAGCGCCACGACGATCAGCACCGCAGTCATGACGGCCAGAACGGTGAACTCCTTCAGCACGGCCGCGAAAGGCAGCCCTTCGATCATCAGTTTGCGCACGGCTTCGATATACCAGCGGGCAGGAATTATACACGACGCCCACTGTAGGATGCCGGGCATGTTCTCGATCGGAAAGATCATCCCGGAGAGCATGATGATCGGCAGGATGAGCAGCATGCCGGAGATAATCATCGCCGTGATCTGCTTGTCCGACACCGTCGAAATGAAAAGCCCCAGCGCAAGCGCAAGCATCAGGTAGAGCAGCGACATGCCGACCAGTCCGCCGATACTGCCCGACATCGGGGTATCCAGTACGAAACGCGCCAGCAGCAGAATCGAAGCCAGATTCAGGCACGAAAGCAGTAAGTAGGGAATCATCTTGGCGAAAACGATCCGCACGGGCCGCACGG
>JAJPZH010000002.1 GCA_021204515.1 Alistipes sp.
GCATTGGTTCGGGCCTACGAAAGCGGAGATTTCACTTGTCTGGCTCCTCGGCCGCGGTAATTATAACGAGAAGAAAGGAGGCGCACGATGAAAACGACGATGAAATATTTGTTGTCCGGGGTCACAGCGATGCTGTTGGCCGGATGCGAACACAAGGAACTGTGTTACGATCACTCCCACATCGTTCCGTTAAAGGTGATTTTCGACTGGCGCGAGGCTCCCGATGCCGATCCTGCGTCCATGTCTTTGTATCTTTTCCCCAAAGACGGGGGCAAGGCGTTGCGTTATGAATTTACCGACCGAAAAGGCGGGACTATTGACGTGCCTTTCGGCGCGTACGACGCCCTCTGCCTGAACAGCGATACGGAAGGAATCGTCTATCGGAATACGGACCGTCACGGGACATTCGAGGTTTCGACGCGGACGACCGAGCTGCTTGTGTCGGACCTGACCGGGCTGGGCGTCCGTTCCGATAGTGCGCCGCGTGCCGAGGGTACGGAAGATGAACGTGTGGCTCTTGCCGCGGATATGTTGTGGAGCGATTCCGGGCGGGATATCGTTCTCGCGGAATCGGATGCGGAGCCGACGGTCACGCTCTGTCCCGATGTGTCGGTCTGCTCGTATAGGGTCGAGATCGCCGATGCCGAGAATCTGAAATACGTTTCCGGGTTGAGTGCCGCATTGTCGGGTATGGCGGGCGGCGTGCTGCTCGGTTCGGGTACGGCTTCAACGGAGTGTGTTACGCATCCGTTCGAGATGCGGGTTTGCGGAAACAATACGTCCGTCGAGGGTGAATTGCTCGTTTTCGGTCATTGTCCCGATACGGATGCGCAGCATGCGTTGGTCGTCTATGCGGTATTGGCCGACGGCAGCAAATTCGCCTACACATACGATGCTGTGGAAGTTACGCGGCAGATTCATGCGGCTCCCGACCAGCGCAACGTGCTTATCCGGCTGAGTGGGCTTCCCTTGCCGGAGCCGATCGACAATGGCGGCGGTTTTCAACCGTCGGTGGATGAATGGGATCGAGTGGATATCGGTATAGAAATGTGATATTTTCCCGCTTGCCCTGCATAGGGCGGGGATTGCGATAATAATCAATGTAACTTTTAATCTTTAATTGTCTATGAAAAAAACATTATTTTTTGCAGCCGGGGCAATTTTGGCCATGGTTGCGTGTTCGAAGGATGAAACGACGGGAGTTAACACCGGAGACGGAATCGAGTTCCTTTCCGCAATGTGTACACGTGCGGAAGAGACGACTATCGACAATCTCAATGACTTTAAGGTAACCGCGCTCAACGCAGCCGGGGAAACCTATTTTTCAGATGTGCTCTTTAAGAAAAAAGCAGGTGGTACGACGTTCGTTTCCGATAAAACCTATTATTGGCCGAGCGACGGGGTGCTCTCGTTCTATGCTTATGCGCCCTCTTCGCTTGCCGGTGTGACTATTGACAACACGACAAAGGCAGTTACCTTTACTCCTGAGACCGAGATAAACAGCCAGCTGGATTTTATCACGGGCAATGCCTCCGGCAGCAAAGCTGAGAATGAGGGGGTGGGAGTCGAACTGGCTTTCACTCACAGACTTTCGCAGATCGCGGTACAAGCCAAAAACACGAACACTGCCTATGTTTATAAAATAAAGGGAGTGAAGATCGGCCAGCCTGTTTCGAGCGGTACGTTCGATTTCGGGACCGAGGCTTGGACGAGTCTCGGAAGCGATAAGGTTGATTACAAGATCGAATACGATCAGGAGATCACTTTGGGTGCCGATGCCGTAAACATCATGGGGACAAATGCCGGCAAGGCCACTGAAAACAATGCCATGCTGATTCCGCAGCAGTTGAATGCATGGAGCCCGGTTGATGATGGTACGAATGCCGCCAAGCACGCCTACCTTTCCGTGCTGGTGAATATCAAGACAGAGGGCGGCATGCAGATTTACCCTAAGGCATCGGACGAATACGGTTGGGCTGCCGTAGGTATCAATACGCAATGGGCTCCCAATACAAAGTACGTTTATACGCTCGATTTCAGCAAGGGTGCCGGCTATGTAGACCCCGACTCCACGCCTGACGATCAGTTCGAGCCGGGTGATATTATTTTTGGCACGGGTATTTTCTTCGACGTAAAGGTAGAGAAGTGGACGGCTGCCAATCCGCAGCCGGGTGTCGAGATGTAAGTGTTGCAGAAACCGCTTTTATACAGGCCGGACGGGGTTGAATGTCCCTTTCCGGTCACAAAATGCCCTCCGGCTAAGATGGCGGGCGGGCAAAAACGACCAATAAATGCAATGATATGATGGATCGAATTAAACGACTGGTATTTGCCGGAATTTTCCGCTGTGCAACGACCTGTGCGGCTGCCGGGATACTTTTCATCTCTTGTTCAGAAGACCCGGCGATCGGATCGGAGCATCGCGGCGATATTATGCGCTTCGAGGTTGCAGAGACGAACGGGTGGAATGTGCAGTCATCTGTGAAGCATTCGGCAGTCCCGTCTGGTGAGGGCGCTGCGTCAGAGGTTTTCGCCTTACGCGGTGCTGAGTCTGCCGACACGCTGTTTTTACATGCCTCGGTTTCAGAGGGTATCGGCGAAACGTATATCGTACGATCGGAGCTGGCTACCCGTGCCGCTCCCATCGACGGGATAGGGGCGTTCTACGATAAATTCGGCGTCTTGACCTACGTTTATACCGGATCGTGGAGCGAATCGCTCCTGCCCGATTATATGTATAACGTCGAGGTTACGAAAGAATCCGGCTGGTCTACGGAATATTTTTGGCCGGGCGGCAGCTATAAAGTCAAATTCTTCGCTTATGCGCCCTATAAGGGACAGGGCATCGCTCTTTCGGACAAAACGAGCGCCGGAACTCCGACGATCGCCTATACGGTTCCTGCTGCCGTCGCCGAACAGAAGGACCTGCTGGCCGCAGTATCCGACGAAATGTCCGGAAGTACCGATAAGGCGGCTCCGCTGACTTTCTATCATGCCTTGACTGCCGTACGATTCGTTACGGGCGACGCTATGCTGGCAGGGCATATTAAGAAAATCACGCTGAAAAATGTATCCGGTTCGGGAACACATACGATAGGCAGGGTCGCTGCTGCGTGGGAAGTTGATAATCGACAGCCGGCAGATTTTGCGTGTGAACCGGACATGACAGCCGACGGTTCGGCGTGACAGGAAATTACGTCCGACGCGGCGACCTTTATGATGATTCCCCAAATTTTGCCCGAGGAGGCCCGGATCGAAGTCGAATACACCGATGACCTGACCGACACGCCGCGTATCCTCACCGCATCCATTGCCGGCAGCGAGTGGCCGCAGGGCAAGACCGTTACTTACCGGATTTCCACAACGAGCATTAAGATCACCCCGACTTTCACGGTAACGGCGCCTGCCGCCTTCACCTATGAGGGCGGTACGCGGGTTTACAAGGTCGATAGCCGCGGTATTGTGTCCCGTGAGGGAGATCCCGAAAAGAGCGTTCCCCTTAAATGGAAGGCCGAATTTGTCAGCGAAACCGCACCGGGCGAATACGAAGTGATCGACAAACCCGACTGGCTCACGGCATTTGAGACAAGCGGAAATGGCGGTACGGAGGCTCAAAGCTATGATGCGACGGTTACGGCGCAAACGAAGAGCGAAGATTCCGATCCTCATAACACGGCTTTGCAGAACGCTCCGTCGATCAACGCTACTTCGGGCTATACACCCTACAACCTCTCCAATCCGGCAGGGGCGCCGGAGGTCCTGTATACTGCCAACTGCTATGTCATCAATGCCCCCGGTGAATATACCCTGCCGCTGGTCTACGGAAATGCTATCGACGCGACGAAAGTTCCTGATGCACCACACCACAATACTTCGGCTTACAGCACTACTAATAAGGGAGTAAATGTCCTCCAGACATTGGTGAACCACCTCGGTAATTCCATTGCATCCCCGTATGTTTACGAACATGGCACGCCCAAAGATGCCCTGCTCGTCTGGCAGGATAGTCCCGATCTGGTAACGGGCGTAGAGCTCGAAGGCAACAGTCTGAAATTCAGGGTAGAACAGGGTTTCATTAAACAGGGAAATGCCGTTGTCGCCGTGTTGGACGATTCGGATCGGATCATGTGGAGCTGGCATATTTGGGTGACGGACTACAAATTGGGTGACGATCTGAAAACCATCGAAAAAAGTTCGAGGTCATATAAGATGCTGCCTGTAAATTTGGGATGGTGCGACGGCGAATCGCTTTCCAGCTACGAAGGCCGGAGCGTAAAAGTTCGGTTTACGCAGGAAGAAACGAACAAGACCGAAATAATTACGATTACGCAGACTCCGTATTCCGTTTCCACCGCTGGAAATGCGCCTTATTATCAGTGGGGGCGGAAAGACCCGATGTTACCGTCGACGGGAAAAAACCAGAATAAGACATGGTATGCCGAGGACAAAACCTCTTCGTCGGATTTAAAGACCGAGAGGTGGGCTACGTCACAGGAGGCTATTGTCAATGGTATTCTGAATCCGGGAACATTCTGTTCCAATAATTACATGGATAAGAAATATTATAATCTATGGAATATTGACAATACTGGCGTTGAAAAGGTGCTGACTTCTTCGGTCAAAACTGTTTACGATCCTTGCCCCGTAGGATATAAGATCCCCGTAAACTATGTTTTTCAGCTCCTTACAGAATCGAACCCTGTCTGGAACACTTCCGGTTGTGATATTGATTGCACTGAGGGTACTGTTTTCTATCCTGCTTCCGGCCTGCGTAATGCGTCGACGGGAGTTATAACAACGGGTACAGACGGCACAACCTGTCGCTATTGGTCTGCCAATGCAGCTAGTGCAGGTTTTAGTTATCAACTATACATCTTTTATAAGAACTCTATGACTGTGAATCCGTCAAGAGATGAGGGCTGTGCCATGGGATGTTCGGTGCGTCCCGTCCAAGAATAAAAGTTACGGGCCTATTCCCTTGTTAATTAAAGCCCGGCAGTATTCGCTGCCGGGCTTTCTTGTATATTGCAAATCCGAACGGACGGAGCCTGTTTTTTCCGTGAAACATGCGTGAAATAAACGCATGGAAAAACGGTGAAATTCTTACTCCATTCTGAAAAAGAAAAGAGAGACCATCTTTCGATGATCTCTCTTAAAGTCCTCTCTGAATGCTTTTGAAAGTCATATTCGAGGTTTTCAACGAGTGGAGAATACGATTTGTGAACCTATGCTCCTAAAATCTTTTCTATCAAGGTTGTAACTATGTCAAAAGTCACGTAGTAACACCTCAGTAACGAGTTTTTGTCAGCAATAGTCCGGCTATTGTCAGCCAAGTGTCTGCTCGTTTATATCCGATATGCAAAAGTACGTATTTTTATGAGATTTCCTAATAAAAATAAAATAGCAAACGTATTTTTGAAATGAAAATCTGCAAATCGGCTAACATGTCCTGAATAACTCATCCTGTCCTTGAGAAAAGTCATCCAAGTAAGTATAGGCTATTTGTATGTACTTTTCTTTGAACAGATGTTTTTTGCGGGGCGACCAATCTTGAATCTTTGTGATTGTTTGCGTTAAATCGACACAAGGATTTTCTTTTCGGACATAAGCTACCGAAGCCAGTATCTCAAGCGATAATGCCGATTGAAATCCGGTTATCAATTTTATTAATTGTTTCAAACGAGCAATCTGTTCCGGTTTCAATTTGGTTTTTACATATTCACTGACCTCTTTCATGGTACTGTATTGTAGTTCCAATGCATCGAAAGCACCGATATTCATTTGCTCAAGTCCTTTGAGGTATTTCCCGTTCACATCATGGAGAATATGTCCTACTTGCGGGCAATAAGGCCCGTAATGGGCGGCGGCAAAGTTCAACTTACCGAACGAAGGCTCACCGAGGAGCTGCATAAAATAGGCTAATTTGTTTGCAACAAATAAACTACTGTTTTCTCCCAATGATTCGTAGTAAAACAAGGCATATAACAACAAAGCTCTTGCAGGAGTGAGTTTCGTCTCCTTATGATTATTTTCCCGTTTTAACAATTCATTGACTGCCTCGTTGGGCTGATAAATATGAATATCTATATCCAATGCACCAAGATATTTTTCCATCAAAGCCTTTACTTTCGACCATTCCAAACCACCGTTTCCACATCCGAGAGGAGGAATTGCAATACTTTTAATATCGTATTGGTCAATGACTTGAACTAAATCCTTCAAGCCTTCTTCGATGTATTCGTATTTAGATCGGTGCTTCCAATCTTTCTTCGTCGGGAAATTGATAATCCATTTCGGGGCAGTCGAAAGCGTAGCTTCTTTCGTCACCAATAATTTGCCCGGAGCGATAGAACCATCCTTACATGCTCGCTGATAGGCTTGGAAATTGTTGGGATATGTATCCTTGAACTGTAAAGCGATGCCTTTGCCCATAACACCTACGGTATTAACGGTATTGACCAACGCTTCGTCTGAAGCAGCCAGCAAGTTGCCTGTTATGTAGTGGATCATGGGTAGAAATATTTATTATTACTATCAATATGTACTTTTATTGGTAAATTCAAACGCACCAAAATAGCTTTTACGTATGTTTCACGTTCCGCTGTTTTGACGATGATTCCTGCAATACATGACATAGGAACGTAATTCTTTACCAAAAATTCAGCCTGCTTTTTTCGCATGCGATCCATATCGTCTTCATCGTTTCTCCAAATTTGAGCTTTGACAGTATTCCAATCGATATGAATTAGATCTTTTGTATCGTTGTAAAACTCCGTAATACTATTCTTGGCATGACCATCGGTAAAACACCACTCCGGACATTGTGAGACAATCTCACTGATCCGGCAAACAATATAAACCAATTCGTCTTGCGGTCTTTTTTGAATCCCTCTATATCCGGTTTTAATATTTAACAACATCGGAGAATGTCCTCCGAAATAAAAGGGTATATAGTCGCCCAAATCACCTCCCGGAGGATTGATTCTGACATGAAAACTATGCCTTTGTTCGATCAGTTGCACGTCTCCGATATTGATGTATTCCGGATCGCACAACGGACTATTTTTAGTATGCAAACCATGCTTCAGAATGAATTCCAAATTCGAGAAGTGAATCATTCTGAAAATGAATTTCGATGTATAGTCATCAATTTGCATGGATATTTATTTATGCAAATATAAGGAGATTTTGTAAAAAAATGCAGGTTTGAGATAAGTTATTGAAGATAAGCCATAGATTTAGGCTTCAAAATACGGTAGGTAATGATAAGGCAAAAGTGCAACTGCTTCGGATTGCTGCGTTTTGCATTACTTCAAATAACTCTATGCAAATATAGCTCAAAAATCGGATATAACAAAGAAAATATGTATATTCGTGTACCTCAAACTTTGATTTTATGGAAACCTCGATTTTTGAAGATGCAGTAAGGGCTTATGCTAAATACTGCAAGAAGAACGGCTACATTTTCAGCCAGCCAAACGAAAGCCTGTCCGTAGTAGGACGCGAATACGTCCACTTGGAAAACTCGGATGGGAAATTGGGCAAATATGAAATTGCCACCGGAAAGTTCATCGCCGGGTAATAAAGCCGATTTTCCGGCGACAACATAACCATAAATATAAATCCCTCGCTCCAAAGAAACGAGGGATTTTTTATGCGCTTTTCCAAGCGTTCCGTTCAGGATTGGCAAGCCCAATCCGTAATAGCATGCCGTGCTATTTTCTACTTTCTCGAATCTGCCTAATAATTCGTTTACCTCCATTTTCGCTGTCTTCCCATCGCGTCGTGGCGTCGTTATGTTGCAGGTGCAAAGGTGTTTACGAGGTCTTGACGGACGTACAAGGTCAAGCCTTGCGGTTTTGCGAAAAATCTTCCCTGCGCCCTTCGGTTGCGAGGTATTTGTTCTCAAAAACCTTGTACGTCCTAACCTCTACACCGAAAAGCCCCTGAAACGAAACGACCGACGCGACTGAAAGACGCATCAAAAAAATGTCGGATAAACGAGCGGCAGATTAGGATAAGAAACTCACTCCCTCCACTCTCAAATCCGCATCAATCAAGAAAAGGAGGTCAAAGATGAAAGCAACATTAAAAATCGCATTTTGGTTGGTTCTGGCAATGTTTGTCGGCAATATGTTCGGCGGCAGCATTTGGGCATGGTCGATAGGTCTATGGCTCTGCAAGGCGATTATAGAAGGTATTATCCGCTTTCTGTTCGGCTGCATCGTTTTCCTGCTTTCTGCGGTCGCCCTTTTCGGTTTTCTCTTTTGGTTATTAACACTCTAATTACAAAGCATTATGAACGTAACGATCGAATCTTTCTTTTGTCCCTATTGCGACGAAGTGACGGAGACCTATTTCCGCCTTGTGAACACCATTCTTTTTGCCGATGGCGAAGAGAGCCTGCGATAAGGTCTCGAACGCTTGAAAACCCAAGTGCCGCTCGACGACTATTTCGTGTACGGTTGCGGCGCACATCATCTATGGGTACACCAGCGCAAGCCCAGCGACCAAACCCAATATTTCAGGTGCAGGCTGATGAAAGCAGAGTTTTAACCCCTAAAAGATTATGACAATGAAAACGAAAATGACTGTAAACGGCGTATCGGTTTGCCCGACCGCAGAAGAACGCCACGAGTATTTTACCCTCACTCTTTCCCCTCGCAGAAAGAAACGGCTTTGTCAATACGATTACCGACACACGGACGGCGAATTGTTCTCCTGCGTCGCCCCGACATTGGAGGAGTGCCGAGCAAAACGGGATACATGGTTGAATAATAGAAACAATAAATAGACGAACGATGAAAAAGAACACAGTAAATTACCGGACATTGATAGTAACCTTTGCGGAACCAATCCGCACATTGGACAACTATTTCGACGACACGGAAGCATGGGGCGTCGCCTCACTCAAAGAGTGGATCGACAGCTACGAAAGCACACGCTTCACGCAGACGGATGACTGCACGGCGGTCATTACCTCGGAATACAACGCAGAGTACGTGCAGGAGTGGCTGCAACGCCATACTTCCATCGCCAACCTCATTTCGGCATAAGTTCAACCCACCTAAATAGAATCATTATGAAACCTATACAAGAATATACCAAGCAAGAGAAGTTAGAGGCGATTTTGGAATACAACCCGTGCCGAGTAGAGCGTAACGCAGTCCTGCGTTACCTCTTGGCCGTCCGTCGGGAAAACGCTGAACAGATCGCCTATTTCGAGAGTTTCGGAAACAGCGTCCACAAGATTATCCTTAACGTGCGGACATACGAACGCGGACTGCTTTTCGGCTATGCGGCCAAGCAATTCGACGAGTACGGATGGATACGCGGGATGCTCCCTATCGTGGAGCGTATCGAGTTGGATATATTCAATACAATCCTTATCGGGCAGTCGATAGACGGCACGTATGCCGTTACGGTCGATTGGAGTACGGGCGGCACAGGCGGCGGCAGCCACCCGTCGGTCTGGGACAAGCCGATCAGCGACTATAAAACCGCTGTAAAACAAGGCATCACCGAGTTGGAACAGCGTTACACCTATGCGATGGAGCATAGCTACGACGGCTGTAACTACAACGCCTCGAAAATTCGCAAACTTATGGCGAAACTCAAAGAGATCAAACAGCAATATTTAGAGCCGAAGCAACTCTCCTTGTTCGACGTCGCTTGAATAATATATCTATGTATACTATGCGATCTTTAGTCGTATCCTACATACACTAATAAGCGCAATATCTTTTGAGACACAGTACACACCATTTTCAGTAAATATATGTGAGTTTATTTGATTATTTGTCATGATGTAGGATATAGGTTATAAAGTTAGCATGTGATTTCTTATGTTTTCATTCAATTCTCTTAAGTTGTTAACCAACTCATCAAATGAAATTGACTCACTATAAATCATGTGCAGTTGCATATTCTCATAGTCGGCTTTCCATTGCTCAATGACAGAAGTAGGAGGAATGATATTGAGTGTTGCCGGATAAAGAGTAGCTAGTCAAATCCACGCAAACCAATGAATGTACGTCGGTGTTCTACCACCTGACGGTAAAGATCTGCATCGTTGATGGCTCGTTCTGCTATTGAAGTTTTCAACATCTGCCCGATGTCGTACATGTGCCGCGACATTCGCTCTACTCTGATTAAATCCTTTGGCTTGGCAAATTCTTCATGAAGCAGGAATACCTTTTCAAGAAAAGTTCGTTCAGGAAGCACGGCTCGTACCATGAATTTCGGTTCTGCAAAAGGAGCTTTCGGATATATCTGGTCTATCATTGAATCAAGCGCAATCTCACTTACAGGCTCACTCATTGACCTGCCACTTACTTCTACTTTTACCTTTGGCAGAATATAGATTGCCGTCCATTCCATTTATGGAAAAGGACAATACAGAATCGTGGTTTATGTTTATGATTTCTGGGTCGGTGGTGGTGACAGGAGTTATATCCACATTCACCCTGAACTTTTCTTTTGATATGCCGTTTTGGTATAACCGCTCTGCCAAATCGTGTTGCATGGTTTCACGAACAAAGGCACAAGCTGCACGGCGCAACTTGTCATTGATTTGCGTTTTGGATAATATTCGGCTGAAGCCAAGATATTCTCTGTCAATGGTAATGTCTATATCTTCGGACACTTTATCAAAACTGCTGATAAGCGTTCGGACGATATTGATCTTTTTACGGACGCCGAATATGGATCGCTTGACTTTCAGGCAATGCAATCATGGCTCCGGAACAGATTTCCGTATTGCATCGGTGATTGTGGTATGATTGTCGGATTCGGGGCTTCCTACATTGTCGGAAACAACCGTGAGGAGAGCGTAAAAGTTGACCTGTTCTATACGGACGCATTTATTCGCCCTGCTATCGTTATCGACGGTATCCGGTTGGCTGCGCAGGAAGAGATTGCCGCGATGAAACTCGATGTCGTGTCACATAAAGGGCGTAAAAAGGATTTTTGGGACCTGCATGAGCTTCATGGCAGTTATACTTTTGTGCAGATGCTCAATTACTATGCGGAGCGCTATCCCTATGGTGCTACGCGCAATGAGACGATAGCTCTGCTGACCGATTTTTCACGTGCCGATGAAGATGTCGATCCGCGTTGCCTGCGACGAAAAATCTGGCAACTAATAAAGCTCGACATTGCAGAATGGACAGAACAGGAGTTAACTGTCTTCTAAGTGGGTTTATCGAAATATTCTTGATTATGTTTCAAACTAAAACCATAAAACCGGATGTCGGGGACAGCAGCAATAACACCCCAGAGACAGCGTGGGCAGGTCTTTCGTGTCTAAAATGTGATTTAAAGCGTATCTCGGATCTTGAAACTGCGATCCGAAAAGGTATTGACAGCGGTGAAACCGTCGGTTTTGACCCTGAACATCATCTGCAAACATTGAAAGCGAAGCGGGCAAATGGTTGAATTCGCTTTTACCGACACTTCAAATCATTCTGCCGGGACACTATCGACGAATCGGAAAAATTCATCGAGACATATTGCTGCCGGTATGAAATTCGTTCTATTTGCAAAAAACAAAACAGTTCGATATATGACGACAGTACACATAGAGGACAGTACGCCTGAAGGGCGTTTTCTGCTCGACCTGATTCGGAACCACAAGAGCGTGACCATCGAGCCGAAAGAGTCGGAGGCATGGGCGCAAGCCGTTGTCGCCGGGGCAGTGCCGCTGGATGGTTTCAACGCGAGATTCGAGCATGAAATTCGGTAAACCTACAAACAGTAATGCGCGAGAT
>JAJPZH010000053.1 GCA_021204515.1 Alistipes sp.
GTCCGGCCAAGCCGAATAAATTTGCCGTTGTGCCCGGTTTACGCTATCTTTGCCCCGGGAAATCATAATACACCGACTATGAAACGATTTTTACTCGCCGCATGGATGCTTCTGGCCGCCGTCGGATTCTCGTCCTGCGAAAACGACGACGACGATCTCTACGACACGCTCACGGGCCGCGTATGGGCCGGAGACCTCGGATTCTATCAGGACGGCTATGCGCTGGACAGCTACGTTTACTTCGGGGCCGACGGCTTCGGAAGCGACGAACTCCGTTACGCCGACAACGGGCGTCTGCTCGACGCGCTCAACATCCAGTGGGACGCCTATGACGACGACACGGTCTACATCGACTACGGGCGGGTCGATCTGCCGCGCGAACTGCGTCGGGTCCGCATCCGCCGCGGCATGCTGACCGCCGATCTCTACATCGGAGGCCGCTATTACGACCGGATCACGCTCTACATGCAATAGAGCCGCGATACGGCGCACCTTAGAATATACGACGATCCCCGGACTCCGCCGCAGGAATCCGGGGATCGTTCGCTGCCGGGCGGCGGTCACGATCCGAGGGGCGGGCGTTACATCCGTTACATCCGTTACTCTGTTACAGTTGTTACAGCCCGGACGTGCCCCTGTAACAGTGTAACAGTGTAACAAAAATGCCGTCCATGCAACCGGCTCCACGCCGCTCACCATGCGATCGAGACCTCGCGGCCATCGTCCGAGAGCGCGAGCAGGCCGCGTTTGACGGCCCGCGTCACCCTTACCCGCGCCGTCACGTTGGGAATCCCCTCGGCTTCGGTCATGCGCCGGATCAGCACCGAACGCTCCACGGCACCCCCGAATTCGTCCCGGAGCAGACGCACACAGGGGTCCTCGCCCGTCTGCGCCGGCAGGTCGCACAGTTCGGGAAGTCCTTCGCCGTCGATGCGGAAGGCGAACCGTTCGAAAGGTTCGTTGCGGCAGAACTGCGGTTCGACCACCGAAACCGCTCCCACGCGGTGGACGTACAGCACCGTCTCGGCCTTGCGCTGAAGCGCCGATCCGGTATGTCCGCGGGCCTTGTCGCTGTTGGGGTTGGTGTGCAGCACCGAAAGGATATGCGTCCGGTAGTGCGAACTGAGGCGCATCAGCTGCGTAACGATCCGTTCGCTCTCCTCCAGATCGTTGGTGTTGTACTGCAGGTCGCTGATGCCGTCGATCACGACCAGTTCGGGACGGTACAGCTCGATGGCGTCGAAGGCCGTCTGCGCCCGCAGCCGGGGTTCCAGCTCGCGCAGCGCCAGCACGTGCAGCCGGTCGTCGCTGCGGTCGGGGTCCAGCCCGGCGATCAGATGCGTACGGCGTACGACACGATGGACGTGGGATTCGGATTGTTCGGTGTCGATCCACAGCACCCGGACCGGCTGCGGATCGAAGCCCATGAATCCGCCGCCCGAAAGCAGGCCCCCGACCAGCGCCGAGCAGAGAAAGGTCTTTTTCGACTTGGCTTCGCCGACTATGGCCGAAAGGTTTCCTTCGGAGCAGAGCAGCTGGCCGTCGAGCGTCGCCACGGGAACGGGTTCGTCGAGCCGTTCCGAAAGATCGACTTCGTAGATGCCTACGCCGCTCAGCAGCTCCATGTCGTGCAGATGCTCCGCGACGGTACGTCCGTCGGGCATACGATGCTCCTGCTTCCGTATATTTACGGTAGCTTCCATAGATAGATAGATAGATAGATAGATAGATAGATATGTTTAGAGGGTTTGGCGTTGCGTCACCAATGCAAAGATACGACATGCCGGAGCGTTTGTCAAGAGCCGGCGTGCGAATTTCCAAAAAATATGGAAAAAGTGCACGCCCCGCCACCGTCGGGATTCGTTACCTTGTTACATTGTTACACTGTTACAGGGGCACGTCCGGGCTGTAACAACTGTAACAGCTGTAACAACTGTAACAATAGGGGGGGGCCGCCCCGCCCCGCCACGCAGATACGACGCACCCGCCGCCGGTACCCGTCAGCCTGCGCCGCTCCTGTCACGCCGCCCGCCGCAGTCACGCCGCAGTCACGTAGGCTGCGCTCCTCGGCTGCGTCCCTTTTTTGCACGAAAAAAGCCCCGGCCTCGATGAGACCGGAGCTTCCAATATATATATATAAGGAATCCGTTGCCGAAGAGTAAGAACGTCCCGGCTATTTTCCCAGCAGTTTCTTCACCTCTTCGGCGACGGTCTTGCCGTTGTAACCGAACTTCTCGTCGAGCACCGTGTAGGGAGCCGAGTAGCCGAAATGGTCCAGACCGTGGATCATGCCCTTTTCGCCCACGAGTCCCATGAGGTTCACGGGAAGTCCCGACGTCAGGCCGTAGCGCACGACGCCCACCGGAAGCACGCTCTCCTGATACGAACGGGGCTGGTCGCGGAACAGCCCTTCGCTCGGAACGTTCACCACGCGCACGGCGATACCCTCGGCGGCCAGCAGTCCGGCGCCCTCGACGAGCGTCGAGACCTCCGAGCCGGTGGCTATCATCACCACTTCGGGTTTGGCCGAATCGAGCACCACGTAACCGCCTTTGGCGACCTGTGCGGCCTCCTCGCGGCGGCTGGTCCCCAGCGCAGGCAGGGTCTCGATATTCTGACGCGACAGCACCAGCGCCACGGGGCGGTGCTCCTCGACGGCCAGCTTCCACGCCATGACGGTCTCCTCGCCGTCGGCCGGGCGCAGCACGACCATCGAACGTTCGCCGTGATGGTTTCTGAGGTGCTCCATCAGGCGGATCTGGGCTTCATGCTCGACGGGCTGGTGCGTAGGACCGTCCTCGCCCACGCGGAACGAGTCGTGCGTCCAGATATAGATCACGTGCAGACGCATCAGGGCCGAGAGACGCACCGCCGGCTTCATGTAGTCCGAGAAGACGAAGAACGTGCCGCACGCAGGAATCACGCCGCCGTGCAGCGCCATGCCGTTGGCCACGCAGGCCATCGTCAGCTCCGAGACGCCCGCCTGAAAGAATTTGCCGCTGAAGTCGCCCTTCGTGAAGGCCTTGGTCTTCTTGAGGAATCCGTCCGTCTTGTCCGAGTTCGAAAGGTCCGCCGAAGCGACGATCATGTTTTCGATCTTCTCGGCGAAGACGCCCAGCACCGTCGCCGATGCCGCGCGCGTCGCCACGCCGGCCTTCACCCCGATCGACTTGTAGTCGATTTCGGGCAGACGGCCCGAAAGGAACATATCGAGTTTGCGGGCCAGATCGCCGTGTTCGGCGCGCCACGTCTTCTCGACCCCGGCCTGACGTGCGGCCCATGCGCGCAGCGCTTCGCGGCGCTCGGCGAAGGCTTCGCGGCTCTCGGCGAAGACGGCGAACGGATCGTCCGGATCGCCGCCGAGATTCTCGACCGTCGCGGCGAAATCGGCGCCGGCGGCCGTAAGCGGCTGGCCGTGGGTCGAAACCTTGTCCTCGAAGCTCTCCCCGGCGGGGCCTTTGGCGCCCTTGCCCATCACGGTACGGCCGATGATGAGCGTCGGACGCTCCGTCTCGGAGTTGGCAGCCACGAGCGCCTCGCGGATTTCGTTGATGTTCTGGCCATCCACCGACAGCACGTTCCAGCCCCACGCCTCGTATTTCATGGCCACGTTCTCGGTCATCACCTCATCGACCTTGGTCGAAAGCTGGATGTTGTTCGAGTCGTAGTACATGATGAAGTTCGAGAGGCCCAGATGACCGGCTATGCGGCCCACGCCCTGCGAAATCTCCTCCTCGACGGCACCGTCCGAGATGTAGGCGTAGGTCTTGTGCGCCATCCACTCGCCGAAGCGGGCCGCCATGAAGCGCTCCGCGATAGCCGCGCCCAGCGCCATGGCATGTCCCTGTCCCAGCGGTCCCGAAGTGTTCTCCACGCCCCTTGCCACGTCCACTTCGGGGTGTCCCGGCGTCACGCTGCCCCACTGGCGCAGCGACTGCAGGTCTTCGGAGGTGTAGTAACCGGCCAGCGACAGCGTCGAATAGAGCATCGGGGACATGTGCCCCGGATCGAGGAAGAAGCGGTCACGGTAGGGGTAGGCCATGTTGTCGGGATCGTAGCGCAGGAATTCGGTATAGAGCACCGTCATAAAGTCGGCGCCGCCCATGGCTCCGCCGGGATGTCCCGACTTCGCCTTCTCGACCATGGCGGCCGAAAGAATGCGGATATTGTCGGCCACGCGGGTTAGTTTGGAATTGGTAGATGACATGAGTATTTACAGTTTTTAAAATCTTTATGTTAATCAGCGTGTCTTTCGTCACAAAAGTAATAAAAAAGATACTACCCCACCTGTTTAAGCTCTAAAATATTTGCTTTTTCTATCTTTTTCTTTGCATATGGCAGCGTCACGACGAATTTCCGCGTATCGGTCGAGGGCAGGTCGAACATCGTGTCCATCATGATCGCCTCGCAGATCGAGCGCAGGCCGCGGGCGCCGAGTTTGAATTCGACGGCCTTGTCCACGATGTAATCCAGCACCGCGTCGTCGAACGTGAGTTTGACACCGTCCAGTTCGAAGAGCCGCTTGTACTGCTTGACGATGGCGTTCTTCGGCTCGGTGAGGATCGACCGCAGGGCTTCGCGCGAGAGGGGCTGCATGTAGGTCAGCACCGGAAGGCGGCCCACCAGTTCGGGAATCAGCCCGAACGACTTGAGGTCCTGCGGCGTGATGTACTGCATCAGGTTGCCGCGGTCGATGCGGTCGGCGCGGAGCCGTCCGTACCCCATGGCGCGGGTGTTCAGGCGCTGGGCGATCTTCTTCTCCACGCCGTCGAACGCGCCGCCGCAGATGAAGAGGATGTTGCGCGTATCGACCTGAATGAATTTCTGTTCGGGGTGCTTGCGCCCGCCCTGCGGGGGCACGTTGACCACGGTTCCTTCGAGAATCTTCAACAGGGCCTGCTGCACGCCTTCGCCCGAAACGTCGCGCGTGATCGAGGGGTTGTCGCCCTTGCGGGCGATCTTGTCGATCTCGTCGATGAAGACGATGCCCCGTTCGGCCTGCTCGACGTTGTAGTCGGCGACCTGCAGCAGCCGCGAAAGGATGCTCTCGACGTCCTCGCCCACATAGCCCGCCTCGGTGAGCACCGTGGCATCGACGATGGTGAAGGGCACCTTCAGCAGTTTGGCGATCGTGCGGGCCATCAGCGTCTTGCCCGTACCCGTGGGTCCCACCAGCACGATATTCGACTTGTCGATCTCGACCTCGTCCTCCTTGGGGGCGTAGAGCAGCCGCTTGTAGTGGTTGTAAACGGCCACGGCCATATAGCGCTTGGCGTCGTCCTGACCGATGACGTACTGGTCGAGGAAATCCTTGATCTGGGCCGGTTTGAGCAGCTCCTCCATCTTGAGCGGCGCCGCAGCCGAGTTGCCGCCGCGGTCCGCAGCCACGTCGTTCTCGACGATGATCCGGTAGCCGTTCTCGATACATTTGTTGCAGATGTTGGCGCCGTCGATGCCCTGAAACATGATCTCCACGTCGCTGCGCTTGGCGCCGCAGAACGAGCAGCAATCGCCGCCCGTTCCGTTCTTATGGTTGTTGCCTTTCGTCGAAGCCATTATTTTCCGCGTTTGGATAATACCTCGTCGATCAGTCCGTACTCCTTGGCCTCGCGCGCCGAGAGCCAGTAGTCGCGGTCGGCGTCCTTCTCGATCTTCTTGAGCGCGACGCCCGAGTGGGCCGAGAGAATCTCGTACAGCTCGCGTTTGGTCTTCATGATCTCGCGTGCCGTGATTTCGATGTCCGACGCCTGTCCCTGCGCGCCGCCCAGCGGCTGGTGGATCATCACCCGCGAATGGGGCAGCGCCGAGCGCTTGCCCTTGGCGCCCGCCGTGAGCAGCACGGCGCCCATCGAGGCGGCCAGTCCCGTGCAGATGGTCGCCACGTCGGAATTTACGAGCTGCATCGTGTCGTAGATGCCCAATCCGGCCGAGACCGAACCGCCGGGCGAGTTGATATAGATCTGAATGTCCTTCTCGGGATCGACCGATTCGAGGAACAGCAGCTGGGCCTGAATGATATTGGCCGCGTCGTCGTAGATCGGCGCGCCGAGGAAGATGATGCGGTCCATCATCAGCCGCGAGAAGACGTCCATCGTGGCGATGTTCAGCTGACGCTCTTCGATGATCGTAGGCGACACGTAGGCGCCGCTGACCGACTGGAAATCGTGCAGTTTCAGCGAACTGATCCCGCAGTGTTTCCGTGCGTATTTTTCAAATTCTGACATAATAAATTATCGTAATCGTTATCGTTCGTTATCGTTCGTTATCGTTTGCCGCTATCGCCGTCGTTTTTACCGCCGGCCCGTAGCCCGGCATCTCTTATCCGCTGCCCACCGCCGGCTACGGGCAGAAGGGGCGGAGGGCGGACTGACGTCCAAACGGCGTTTCAAGGCTGTAACCGTCAAACAAAAGGACTTTGCAAACATCACGCCTGCAAAGTCCAAAGATAATCTTTTTTCCGCAAATACTAAAGGGCCTTGGCCAATTTAGCGAAATCGTCGGCAGATACGGCTTTTTCCGTCACCTTGATCTTCGACTTCACATCCTCCACGACCTTCGTTTCGTACAGCTTCTCGTAAATCTTCTGGCCCTGATCCCTGTCGGCGAGGATCTTCTCGGCGTAACCGGTGAGCATCTCTTCGGGAGCCGACGGCATGCCGTACTGCGCGAACTGCGCGGCGGCCAGCGCCTTGGCTTCCGCGAGCGCCTCGTCCTTGGTCACCGTGATATTGTCCTGCTTGATGAAGTGCTTCTGCAGGTAGTTCCACGTGAACATCTTCAGGAACTGATCGAAGTCCTTGTCGATGTCCTCCATCGAGAACTTGCCTTCGTTGATCGTGTACAGCCAGCGCTTGAGGAACGCTTCGGGCATCTTCAGACCGGCTTTCCGCACCAGATAGTCGCGCAGCTGGAGCGTGAAGAGGTAGTCGCTTTCGCGGCGCAGTTCCGGCTCGATGCGCGCGTCGATGAACTTGTCCAGTCCGGCTTCGTCCTTCACTTCGCCGCCGGGGAACGCCGTCTTGAAGAACTCCTCGTTCAGCTCGGGTTCGGCGAACTTGCGGATTTTGGTGATTTCGAGCGTGAATTCGGGTTTGATGCCCTCCAGCTCGTTCTCCTTGACCTGCAGCACGGCGGCGCGCTGCGACGGGTTCTTGTAGAGTTCGTTGACGTTGACCTCGGTCTTGAAGCCCACCTTCTTGCCGATGAAGGGCTTGCGCTCCTCCTCCGACATCGAGATCAGCCCCACGTAAGCGTCCGCCACGTTCATCTCGCCGTTGTCGAGCGTCACCGACAGCGCCTCGTCCGAAGTCACCTCGTCGGCATCGACCAGACGGCCGTACTGACGCAGGTAGTTGGCGCGGTAGTCGTCGTGCATCTTCTTGTCCACCTTGATCTTGCTGTAGGTCAGCTTATCCTTGTCCGAAAGTTCGAGTTTTATCTCGGGAGCCTCGCCGATTTCGAACACGAATTCGAACTCCCTGCCGTTCTCGAAATCGAAATCGCCCTGCTCCTCCGAAGGAATCACGTCGCCCAAGTAGTCGATGTTCTCCTTCTGGAGATATTCGAACACCGAGTTGGAGGCGGTGCGGTAGGCCTGCTCGGCCAGCACGCCCTTGCCGTACATCTTCCTGACGAGACCCATGGGCACCATGCCGGGGCGGAAACCGGGGATATTGGCCTTGCGCCTGTATTCGCGCAGTTCTTTCTCGACGGCTTGGCCGTAATCCTTTTCGCCCACCGTTACCTTGAGCAGCGAGTTGTTCTCCTCGCGTTGTTCTCTTACGATCTTCATAATGAATGCTTTCTATATTGTTGTTGTCTTATTTACGAAATCGGCTCGCAAAGATAGCGATTTTCGCGGACAAACCAATATTTTTTCTAAAATATAAGGCGGGAGAAACCCCCGGAAAGGATATTTTCACGCAATACGCAGGAATTCGAAACGCAGACGTGCGCAAAGACAGCCGAAAAATTCGTCATATGGCGGGTTTTTCGTATCTTTGACACGGTCTTAGAGAGGATGCGTCCCGGCAGCATGCAAGCAGGTTTGCTTCTGCGCCCGAATTTCACTATCTTTGCTGCCGAATTTACAAGAAAGAAATGAGAAAGTTCGCTACCCTTCTGCTGTCGGGACTGCTGTTCGCGTCGTGCGGCGGAAATCAGGTCCGGGCCAAGCGCCCCGCGGCGCCGGCGGAACCCAAGGAATACACCTACGACGTCCGGGCGGTCCACCCGCACCCGGCGACCAGCTATACGCAGGGCCTGCAATACGCCGACGGCCGTTTGTGGGAAGGCACGGGCCAGCACGGCGAATCGGTCGTGCAGACGCTCGACCTCACGACGGGCCGCGCGGAGGTCTTCGCACGTCTTCCCAAGGAGGACTTCGGCGAAGGGATCGCCCTCTTGGACGGCAAAATCTACCAGCTCACGTGGCAGTCGAACAAAGCCTATGTCTACGACGTCCGGACGGGAGAGAAACTCAGGGAGTTCCGCTACCCCGGCGAGGGCTGGGGCCTCACGACCGACGGGAAGAAGCTCTACATGTCGGACGGCACGGCCAACATCTACACGCTCGACCCGGCCACCTTCAGGCGCGAAAAACGCACGACGGTAACGCTCCGGGGCGAGGCGGTCGACTTCCTCAACGAGCTGGAGTGGATCGACGGAAAGATCTGGGCCAACGTCTACACCACCGACCGGATCGTCATCATCGACCCGGCGACGGGCGTAGCGGAGGGAATCGTCGATCTGACGGGACTGCTGCCCGAAGAGGACATGACGCCGGCGACCGACGTGCTGAACGGCATCGCATACGACGCGGCCGGAGGGCGCATCTTCGTCACGGGCAAGAACTGGAACAAACTGTTTGAAATCGAAATCAGAGAGAAGTAAATGGCCAACATATACGACCAACTCGAATCCCGCATCCTGCTGCTCGACGGCGGCTTCGGCACCATGGTCCAGCAGTACGGACTGGCCGAGGAGGACTACCGGGGCGAACGGTTCCGCGAGTGGCCCTCGCTGCTCAAGGGCTGCAACGACCTGCTGGCCCTGACGCGGCCCGAAGCGGTGCGCGAAATCCACGTCAAGTACCTGCAGGCGGGAGCCGACATCATCGAAACCGACTCGTTCAACGCCAACGCCGTATCGCTGGCCGATTACGGACTGGAGACGTACGCCTATGAAATATCGCGTGCCGCGGCGGCCGCGGCCCGCAGCGCGGCCGACGAATTCACGGCCCGCAACCCGCAGAAACCCCGCTTCGTGGCCGGTTCGATGGGTCCCACCAACCGCACGGCCTCGATGTCGGCCGACGTCGGGAATCCCGCGGCCCGCGAAGTGACCTTCGCACAGCTCGCCGAAGCCTACACCGATCAGGCGCGGGGACTGCTGGACGGCGGTGCGGACATCCTGCTGGTCGAGACCATCTTCGACACGCTCAATGCCAAAGCCGCACTTTACGCGATCGACGCACTGGCCGAAAAACTCGGCCGCACCATTCCCGTCATGGCATCGGGCACGCTGGCCGACGCCAGCGGCCGCACCCTGTCGGGACAGACCGTCGAGGCGTTCTGCACCTCGCTGTCGCATGCGCGGCTGCTCTCCCTCGGCCTGAACTGCGCCTACGGAGCCAAACAGCTGCTGCCCTACCTCGAACGGCTGGCCGAAACGGCTCCCTTCCGCATCTCGGCGCACCCCAACGCCGGACTTCCCAACGTCATGGGCGGCTACGACGAAACCCCGGAGATGTTCGCCGAGGACGTGGGCGAATACATGCGCCGCGGACTGGTCAACATCGTCGGCGGATGCTGCGGCACGACGCCCGCGCATATCTTCGAACTTTCGAAAATCGCCTGCAACTACGCCCCGCGCCCCCTTCCGGCGCCGCGCCGCGTCACGACGCTGAGCGGACTGGAGCCGCTACGCATCGCACCCGAAACCAATTTCGTCAACGTCGGCGAGCGCATCAACGTCGCAGGCTCGGCCAAATTCGCCCGCCTGATCCGCGAGGGCAATTACGAAGAGGCCCTGTCGGTAGCCCGTGCGCAGGTCGATGCGGGGGCGCAGATCGTCGACGTCTGCATGGACGACGGCATGATCGACGGCGTCGAAGCCATGCGCACGTTCCTCAACCTGATGGCCTCGGAACCCGAAATCGCCCGCGTGCCGACGATGATCGACTCCTCGAAATGGGAGGTGCTCGCAGCGGGTCTGGAGGTCACGCAGGGCAAGGCCGTGGTCAATTCGATCTCGCTCAAGGAGGGCGAAGCCGAATTCCTGCGCCGGGCCAGAGAGATACACCGCTTCGGAGCCGCCGCGGTGGTGATGCTCTTCGACGAGCGGGGACAGGCCGACACCTGCGAGCGCAAGATCGAGGTGGCTTCACGCGCCTACCGTCTGCTGACCGACGCGGGATTTCCCGCCGAAGACATCATCTTCGACCCCAACGTACTGGCCGTGGCGACGGGAATTCCCGAACACGACGGTTACGCCAAAGCCTTTATCGACGCGACGCGCTGGATCAAGGAGAACCTGCCCCATGCGAAGGTGTCGGGCGGCGTGTCGAACCTCTCGTTCGCCTTCCGCGGCAACAACGCCGTGCGCGAAGCGATGCACTCGGCGTTCCTCTACCACGCCATCCGCGCGGGTATGGACATGGGCATCGTAAATCCGCAGCTGGTGAAGATATACAGCGAGATCGAACCCGAACTGCTCCAGCGCGTCGAGGACGTGATCCTCTGCTGCCGGGCCGACGCCGCCGAGCGGCTCACCGAATATGCGCAGCAGGTGCGCGCCACGGCCCAGACCGAGCCGCAGGCCCCCGACGCATGGCGCGCGGGAACGCTCGCCGAACGCATCGACTACGCCATGCTCAAGGGCGTCGCGGATTTCATCGAGCAGGACGCGCTGGAGGGATACGAAGCCCTCGGAACGCCGATGGCCGTGATCGACACCCTGCTGATGCCCGCCATGGAGCGGGTCGGCACGCTCTTCGGCGAGGGCAAGATGTTCCTGCCGCAGGTCGTGAAGACCGCCCGCGTGATGAAGCGCGCCGTAGCGGCCCTGACCCCCTACATCGAGCTGGGCAGCGCCCAAAGCCCGCAGCACAACGCGGGCAAGGTGCTGATCGCCACCGTCAAGGGCGACGTACACGACATCGGCAAGAATATCGTGGCGGTCGTGATGGCCTGCAACGGATACGAAATAAAGGACCTCGGCGTGATGGTCGAGTCGCAGCGGATCGTCGATGAGGCCGTGGCGTGGGGTGCGGACTGCATCTGCCTGAGCGGTCTGATCACCCCGTCGCTCGACGAAATGACCCACGTCTGCGAGGAGCTGGAACGCCGCGCGCTGCGCCTTCCGGTCATCATCGGCGGCGCGACGACCTCGGACCTGCATACCGCCGTGAAGATCGCCCCGGTCTATTCGGGACTGGTGATACACTCGCCCAACGCCAGCCGCAACAGCCAGATTCTGGCGCAGCTGCTCGGTCCCGACGGCCGGCTGTACGCCGACAAGGTCCGCGCCGACCAGCAGGCGCTGCGCAGCGACTACCAGCGCGCCGAACGTACCCGGAACCTGATCCCTATCGTCGAGGTCCGCAAAGCCTGCAAAGACATCCCGGCACACGAACCCGTCGTGCCGCTGCACCCCGGACGCATGGTCTTCCCCGACTTCGACATCGCCGACGCCGAACCCTATATCGACTGGAGTTTCT
>JAJPZH010000041.1 GCA_021204515.1 Alistipes sp.
ATACCTATCAGACCAACGTCGGGGGAGTGGACGGCAAAAGTTCGTCGTCGTTCAACGTCAAGCGCATGCGCCTGATTCTGACGGGCGACATCTCCCGCACGTTCGACTACAAGATGCAGTTCGAGGGCTTCTCCAGCTCGGCCGATCAGCAGGGCAAGGCGCTCATCACGGTACAGGATATGTACCTGCGGGCCAAAATCCGCCCCCAGATACACATCTGGGCCGGTCAGTTCCCCGTTCCGCTGACCATCGAAAATTACGACATCTCGCCCGGCACGCTCGAAGTCCCCAACTTCTCGCACGCGATCCTCAAAATGGTCTGCCGCAACGCCGTTTCGGGCTACAACACTTACGGACGCGACTGCGGACTCCAAGCCACGGGAGCGTTCCTGCGCCGCGACGGCTGGGACATGCTCACCTACAACCTCGCCCTCTTCAACGGTTCGCAGATGAACCGTTCGGACGACAACAAGTCGAAAGACATCGTGGCGCGTCTCACGTTCTTCCCGCTCAGGGAGCTGCGTATCTCGGGTTCGGTGAACTGGGGCGAATACACCAACAACACGATTTCGAAGGATTATATCCCCATGACACGCTACGCCGCCGGCTTCTGGTACGACAGCGAACATATCCTCGTCCGTGCCGAATACGCGCATACGGGTTCCTCCACGGCCTACACCGACAAGACGACCGGAGAAAAAGCCCGCGGCAGGGTCGATGAACAGATGTACTACCTCATCGCAGGCTACAAATTCAAGGGCAAATACATGCCCGTAATCCGCTACGACGTTTTCAACGGCAAACGCAACACCTATCTGCCCGGCTCGGTCGGCAAACAGCAGGATTTTCTGGCGGGCTTCCTCTACATGCCCGTTCCGCGGCTGAAGGCGCAGGCCGCATGGACGCTTTCGAAATATTCGGCGGCAGGAGCAAAAAACAGCAACACCTTCGAGGTGACGCTGATCGGATTCTTCTGATGCACAGACCTCACCAAGGCGGGCGCCTGCGCCGCAAGACGAACGACTTCAAACGCACGGACCGGGATCGAAAGGCCGTCTGCAAACCCGGCCAGCGATACCCCTGCCCGCCTGTCCGCTCAGCCGGAAGGAAGATTTTCGCGGCCGTGCGGCGCCTTTTCGACGCCGCTGCGGACAATTTCCGGACTTCGTCCCTCTTCCGGACAGAATTATCGCCCTGCGGTTTGGAGTTTTTACCTACTTTATATACCTTTGTTGCGACGGCCCCGGCCCGCAGTTTTCCCATTCAGGCTCATCCGCCGGAATACGGAACCGCTTCGGGATGAACGGGCTGCAAACTTAACCATGCAGCAACATGCGCCTATACACAAGCGAACTTGTCAAAAAATATAAAGCCCGCACGGTCGTCGATCACGTTTCGATCGACGTCAATCAGGGCGAAATCGTCGGACTGCTCGGTCCCAACGGAGCGGGCAAAACCACGACCTTCTATATGATCGTGGGACTTATCAAGCCCAACGAAGGACGCATTTTTCTGGAAAACGACGAAGGGCAGGTCGCCGAACTGACCAACGAACCGGTCTACAAGCGCGCGCAGATGGGCGTGGGCTATCTGGCGCAGGAAGCGTCGGTCTTCCGCCGCCTGTCGGTCGAGGACAACCTCCGCGCCGTGCTCGAAATGACCGAATATTCGAAGGAGTATCAGGCCGAGCGCGTCGAATCGCTGATCGAGGAGTTCCGCCTGCAAAAGGTCCGCAAGAGCCTCGGCATCCAACTCTCGGGCGGCGAGCGACGCCGCACGGAGATCGCGCGCGCCGTGGCCATCAACCCGGCGTTCATCCTGCTCGACGAACCCTTCGCGGGCGTGGACCCGATCGCCGTCGAGGACATCCAGTCGATCGTGGCGACGCTCAAGCACAAGAACATCGGCGTCATCATCACCGACCACAACGTCGATGAGACGCTGGCCATCACCGACCGCACCTACCTGCTCTACGAAGGCAAGATCCTCAAAACCGGCACCGCCGAGGAACTGGCCGCCGACCCGATGGTCCGCAAAGTCTATCTGGGCCAGCACTTCGAACTCAAGAAGAGCCACCAGCTGACGCAGGAGATGAAAAACCGCAAAACCCGGCAGGAATAACGACCGAAACACGAAAACAGGGATGCGGCGGTCTTCCGCCGGCATCCCTGCATAATCATATATCACCCGACAATGGATAAGACGGTTCCATTGGGCCGCGTTAAAGGCACGCTGACGCCGCCCTGCTCGAAAAGTTACGCACAGCGTGCCTTGGCAGCATCGCTCCTCTGCGGGGAGACCTCCGTGCTGCGCAACATCGAATTCTGCAGCGACACGCGCTCGGCGCTGCAGTGCATCGAGACGCTCGGCGCCCGTGTGACCCGTATCGGCGAAGAGACGCTTTCGATCGAAGGCGGCCTGCGCCCGAAAGGGCATACGCTGCGCGTCGGCGAATCGGGCCTTTCGACGCGCCTTTTCACCCCCATCGCCTCGCTCTGCGGCACGCCGATCACCATCGAAGGCGAGGGGACGCTGCTCCGCCGCCCGATGGAAATGATGATCGGCCCGCTGCGCACGCTGGGCGTACGGGTGCGCGACAACGGCGGATTCCTGCCCTTCGAAGTCCGCGGACCGATCCGCGGCGGCGAGGTCGACGTGGACGGCTCGGTTTCGTCGCAGTTCATCACGGGACTCATGCTGGCGCTGCCGCTGGCCCGACACGACACGACGATCCACGTGCGGAGCGCGGTTTCGACCCCCTATCTGGACATGACCATCGACACCGCGGCCCGTTTCGGCGTGGAGATATGCCACAACGACTACGAAGAGTTCTACATCGAAGGCGGACAGCGTTACAGCCCGGTCTGCCTGAGCATCGAGGGCGACTGGAGCGCAGCGGCCATGCTGCTGGTAGCCGGAGCCGTCGCCGGAGAAGTCACCGTGCGGAATATTTCGATGCTCTCGAAGCAGGCCGACACGGCCGTCTGCACGGCGCTGGTCCGGGCCGGCGCCGCCGTCATCAACGAAGAGGACTCGGTAACGGCGATCAGCCGCCCGCTGCACGGCTTCGAATTCGACGCCACCAACTGCCCCGACCTCTTCCCCGCCCTCGCGGCCCTCGCCGCGGCGGCTGACGGCGTCAGCACGATCCGCGGCACTTCGCGGCTGCTGCACAAGGAGAGCAACCGCGCCGAGGCGATCCGCGACGAATACGCCAAAGTGGGTATCGAAGTGGACATCTCGGAAGAAGACGTCATGCGCATCCGCGGCGGCAACATCCGTTCGGCCCGCGTTTCGAGCCACGACGACCACCGCATGGCCATGTCGATGGCGGTCTCGGCGCTGCGCTGCGACGGGCAGATAACGATCGAAAACGCCGAATGCGTAGCCAAGAGCTACCCCGGCTTCTTCGAAGACCTTGAAAAAATCAGAGTTTAAAGCCATGAACATTTTCGGTCACAACTTCAGGCTTGCCATCTGGGGCGAGTCGCACGGACAGCAGATCGGCATCTCGATCGATGGCATTCCGGCAGGCATCCCGCTTTCGGCGGAGGATTTCGAAGCCGATCTCGCACGGCGGCGCAGCGGCGCGCGCGGCACTACGCCGCGCCGCGAACCCGACATCCCGCAAATCGTGTCGGGACTCTACAACGGCATAACCACGGGCGCCCCGCTGACCGTCGAGTTCGCCAACCGCGACACCCACTCGCAGGACTACGCCAACGTGATGCGCCACTACCGGCCCTCGCACGCCGACATGGTGGCCTACCACAAATTCAACGGCTTCAACGACCCGCGCGGCGGCGGCCACTTCTCGGCCCGCCTGACCGTGGCGCTCACGGCCGCAGGCGTGGTCGCCAAGAAGATACTGCCGCCGGGCGTGACCTTCGACACCCGCGTTACGGAAATCGGCGGCTGCACCGATCCGGAGGGCTTCGACGAGGTGCTGCGCGCCGCGGCCGCCGAGCAGGACTCCGTAGGCGGCATCATCGAATGCCGCGTACAGGGCGTTCCGCTGGGGCTGGGACAGCCCTTCTTCGACTCGGCCGAAAGCCTGATCGCCCACCTGCTCTTCGCGGTTCCCGCCGTCAAGGGCGTGGAATTCGGCAGCGGCTTCGCCGGGGCGCGCATGCGCGGCTCCGAGAACAACGACCCGTTCCTCGACGTCGAAGGCACGACCGCGACCAACAATGCGGGCGGCATCAACGGCGGACTGACCAACGGCAACGAACTCGTCGTCCGCGCCGCGGTCAAACCCACGCCGAGCATCGGCCGCGAACAAATGACCTACAATCTGGCCACGAACAAGGTCGAGCCGCTGATGATCCGTGGCCGCCACGATGTGTGCGTCGCTCTGCGGGGCGCGGTGGTCGTCGAAGCCGCCGTGGCCATCGCACTGGCTGACTTCATCCGCTGATGACCACGCGCCGCGACATACTCGGCCGTATTTCGACGCTTCTCACGCCCCTTTATGGGGCGCGTGAAGCGCGGAGCATCGCCCTCGTCGCGGCGGCGGAGCTGTCGGGACTGACCGTCTCGGCCCTGCTGACCGATCCCGGCGCGCCGCTCGAAATCGCGGAGCTGGACGACATCCTCGGCCAGCTGGCCGCAGGCCGTCCGGTGCAGTACGTCGTGGGGCGCACGGAGTTCTGCGGCCGCACGTTCGCCGTGCGCGAAGGGGTGCTGATCCCCCGGCCCGAAACCGAGGAACTGGCGGTATGGATCGCGCAGTCCGAAACCGAAGCCGCCGCCCTGCTCGACGTGGGTACCGGGAGCGGCTGTATCGCAGCCACCCTCGCGCTGGCGCTGCCCGGCGCGCAGGTATATGCGGCGGACATCTCCGACACGGCGCTGGAAACCGCCGCCCGCAACTGCCGGGCACTCGGCGCCGGCGTCGTCCTGCGCAAGGCCGACGCCCTGAGCGATCTGGCCGAAGTCTTTCCGGGACCGTTCGACGTTATCGTCTCCAACCCGCCCTACGTACCGCAGAGCGACCTGCCCGCGATGCACGTCAACGTGCGGGAATACGAGCCGCACGAAGCGCTGCTGGTCCCCGACGACGACCCGCTGCGCTTCTACCGCGCCATCGCCCGCGCCGGACGGCGGACGCTCCGCCCCGGCGGCAGGCTCTACTTCGAAATTTACGAACGCTTCGCCGACGCCATGCGCCGCATGCTCGGCGAAGAGGGATATACGGACACCGAGGTCCGCGAGGACCTCAACGGCAAACCCCGCATGACATGCAGCCGACTAAAGTAACCCCCAAACGCACCAAGACGCCCGAGCAGGCCCTCGCCGCACTCATGCGGCTCTGCGCCCGCGCCGAGAAGTCGCAGGACGACGCCCGGCGGCTGATGCGCGGCTGGGGGCTTGCGGAACGCGAGAGCGAGCAGGTGCTGGCGCGGCTCGTCCGCGACCGCTTCATCGACGACGGCCGTTACGCCGAAGCTTTCGTGCGCGACAAACTGCGGCTGAGCGGCTGGGGCGAATACAAGATCCGCACGGCCCTGCAGCGCAAACGCATCGACAAGGAACTGATCGACGCGGCGCTGACGCAGGCCGACCGTCCGGACATGGCCGACCGGCTGCGGCAGCAGTTGGAACGCAAGATGCGGACGACCAGACATACGACACAATACGAACTCAAAACCAAACTGATACGTTACGGGCTTTCGCTGGGATACGACTACGAAACGGTGCTCGACATCGCCTCCGCGCTCGTGACGGACACGGAAACATGCGACGAATTCTGACATTACTGCTTTCCACGGCGATCTGCTCCGGGGCACAGGGCCAGCGGCTCAGCCCCGGAGATTACATATATCCGATCCGCGACGTCGCGGGGCTTTATTCCGCCAACTTCGGCGAAATGCGCCCCGGACACTTCCACGCCGGAATCGACATCAAAACCGACGGCGGCGAGGGCAAACCCCTCGTGGCCGTAGCCGGCGGTTACGTCTCGCGCGTGAGCGTCAGCCCGTCGGGCTACGGCCGGGCGATATACCTCACGCTCGACAACGGCACGACGGCCGTATACGGCCATCTGCAGCGGTTCCGCGGCGACATCGAAAAACACGTCCGCGACGAGCGTTACCGCCGCCGCGCGAACAGCGTCGATCTATGGTTCGGTCCCGCTGCATGGCCCGTCGCGCAGGGCGACACGATCGGTTTCTCGGGCAACAGCGGTTCGTCGATGGGTCCCCACCTGCATTTCGAACTGCGCGACACCCCGACCCAGCGGCTTTATAACGTCGTGCGCGAAGGCGTCGTCCGCCCCGACGACGACCTGCCGCCCCGCATCATGCGCATCCACTATATCGAAGTGGACACCGTACAAGGCGTCCCCGTCCACGGCAGACCGGAGAGCTACGCCGTCGTCCGCGAGGCGGAAGGCCGCTACCGGCTGACACGCGAAGAACCTGTCGGCACTGGTCGCAAAGGCTATTTCGTCCTCGAAGCCAGCGACCGCCGCAACGGAGTGAACAACACCTTCGGACTGTGGAGGGCGAGTATGGCCATGGACGGCGATTCCCGGTTCGAATACCGCATGGACGGCTTCACACACGACCTTTCGCGCTGCTGCGACGCCGTGAGCTATTACCCCATGCAGCTCACCTCGCGCAACGAGGTGATCCGGCTGGCGCAGCTGGCCGAAGCGCCCGACTGCTTCTATCCCGTCATGCTGGAGCGCGGCCTCGTCCGCACCGCCGAGGGCGAGAAGCGGCATATCCGCATCGAAGCCGAAGACGACTGCGGCAACCGCTCACGGCTCGAATTCGACATTCTCGGCCGCACGGAAACGCTCCGCGCCGAAGCCGACAGCTCGGCCGTCGTTCTGCGGCCCGAAAAAGCGACTTTAGTCCGGCTGGGCCGCGACCTGACGGCCCGCATCCCCGCAGGAGCGGTTTACGAACCCGTCTTCTGCCGTCCGGAACACTGCGAAACTCCCGAATCCGGCTCCTCGGCGGCGATCCTCTCGCCCGTCTACCGCATCCTCGGCGCCGACACGCCCCTGCGCCGCCCGATGACGGTCTCCGTACGCGCTTTCGTGCCCGACGACATGCAGTCCCGTACGGTTCTTGCGACCCGTACGGCCAAAGGGCGCATCGCCTGCATCGGCGGCAGATACGCCGACGGCGCCGTGACGGCGACGACCCGAGCCACGGGCGAAATTTTCGTCGCCGCCGACACCGTGCCGCCGTGTATCCGGCTGC
This sequence comes from Alistipes sp., assembly GCA_021204515.1. Classification (GTDB taxonomy): domain Bacteria; phylum Bacteroidota; class Bacteroidia; order Bacteroidales; family Rikenellaceae; genus Alistipes. The sequence goes on from JAJPZH010000041.1 coordinate 7,215, forward strand.
TTTTCACCGAAGGCGCGGACCTCGGCGGCGCCGGGAAAATCCACTTCCGCATAAGCGACGACTTCTCGGGCATCGCCTCCTGCACGCTGCTCATCGACGGCCGCTGGGTGCCCTGCGACCGTTTCCCGATACAGGGTACGCTCGTGCACACCTTCGACCGCCCCGCCGAAAAAAAGCGCCGCAGCGTACAGCTCACGGTGACCGACGCATGCGGCAATACAGCCCGCTGGGAGGGAACATTTTGGCGGTAAACTGTTAAATTCAGGAATTATTTTTTATATTTGCACACATCCCAACAATAAACACAATGACAGACAACAATCCCGACGTACGGAAACCCTTGATCCTGATAGCGGAAGATGTCGAGAGCAACTACAAGCTTCTGGAAATAATACTCAAAAAAGAGTACGATCTGCTATGGGCCAAAAATGGCAGAGAGGCTGTCGACTTTGCTATGGAGCACAAGCCCGACGCAATACTGATGGATATCAAAATGCCCGTCATGGACGGCATCGAAGCGCTGAAGGAGATTCGCCGCTACACTACCGAACTGCCCGTGATCATGCAGACGGCCTATGCTTTCGACACCGACCGCCGTACCGCCGAGGAGGCCGGCTGCAACGGATTCATCACCAAACCCGTCATGCCGCGCGAACTGAAAATGTATCTGGACAAATACCTTAATAAATAATAAAGGTCCGGGAACAACCGTCGCAAATCCGCCTCGCACCCACACCATCTCCAGCGGACCGGCGTCCCGAAAACAGGCGCTCCGCACAAGACTCAAAACAAGCCGGACAGACCGTCCGGCTTGTTTTTACAAAGCTCAGCGACGCTTCGCCCCCTCCAGACCGGCATGGAATGCACCGGAGCGGTATCCAACAGCAGCCGGGCCGTTCCCCCTGTCCGAATACCGCCTGCGGCATCCGTTCGTTCAGCACCGCGCTCCTCCCGACCGCTCTCTGTGCGCTGAACGGCGCGGCACACCGGCCCGCCTCCACCGCCGCAAAAACAACACAAAAAAGCGTTGAGAAACTCAACGCTTTTCTGTTTCATAACCGACGGCAGATCACTTGTCCTCCACCACGATCGGGCCGTCGTAAGTCCCGCGCATGGTAATTCCCTCAACGCTGATCAGCGCAATGTCGATGTGATAAATACCATTTTCGATACTGACCGTCACACGACCGTAGTCCTGTGCCGCCCCCGACAGAATCGTACCGTTCGCATCGCTCTGCATGCAATAAGTACCGTAGGCCATCAGCATCCCCGGCATATAATCCATTATCGCACCCGGAACCATCGTAAATGCTTCCCGCGAAGCATTCACCTCATATTCGCCCGGCACCAGCTGCAGATCGCCGCGGTCGTCGGTCGTCGGCATATTCAGCTCCACGCCGAAAAGCGTACCTTTGACAAGTCCGCCCCGCTTATCGACCTCTCCCGTCCAAAACTTAAGCTGGGTCCAGTCCACGCCGGGGTCGTTGTATTCCTTATAACACACGGCCGTCACCTCTTCGAGTGCAACATTGACGGCATGTTTGAGACGGTTGCCCGTCATGTCGATCGGCTTCAGTTCGATCGGCCCGGCGTAGCGGAAACTCAGGTATTCGCCCGCTGCGGTTTCGACATTCGCCGCAAGCCGGTAATCCGTTCCCTCGCGCGAAACCGTCACTTCGCCCGCCGCGAAGGTCAGCACTTCCCAAGTCCCGTCCTCCAGACGCCGCGTCGCATAGGTGTGACGCGGATCGGCCGACGGCGGAACGTGCCCCTGCGCCAATTCATAAGTCCCGTCGGGAATAACGGCATCAGCCGACGCGGCGCCGTACAGATCGAACAGCACGGCGTATCCGGCCTGCTTGGTAACCGTAAGACCGCCCTGAATCTCGGTCTCGCCGCTGCTCAGTCCGAAATAGAAATTATCCCCGTTCTGCTCGGCCACGCCCGGAGTATGCAACGACTCGAATTGTTGCGTCAGTTCATTCGCCGGATCTTCGAGCGTCGTCAGCACGAGCGATGCGACCTCGCTCAGCCGACCGTCTTCACCGGCAGCCGCAGCATAAACATAGTAATCGGTCGACGGCGCCAATTCCGGAATGACTACCGGCTCGGTCCATGCCGGGGAAGGGAGTTCGATTCCGGAGTCCGAAAGAATCTCCCGGGCAGTAAGGGCGTCGTTCCTCTCGGTCAGCACGACATAGGCGCACTTCGACGCATTTTCGACAAGAGCCGTGAAACTCGCCGAAAACGGTGCGGTTTCACCTGCTGTCAGCGAGATTTTCGGAGCAGGTCCGGATTTTTCCCCGCTGTCATCGTCGCCGCAGCCGACGCAGAACGACACGCAAAACACCGATGCGAGTAACATCGTTACAGGAAACAGAAATTTTTTCATAGGGTTAAAGATGGGATTTGTGCCGGCAAATCGTTCCGGCGGAATTAATAAATACGCAAATTACGACGCTGAAAAGCCACCGGACCGATAGATGCACTGCCTGCAATAACGTCCGGACATCTATCCGACACCGCATTCGCAAATATAAGCTATCTTGACTAATTTTCATACAAAAAGGACTAATTTCTTTATTTCAAAGACTGAATTATCCCGCACTGCCGCCAACCGAAGCCCCCATTCCCTGCGATAAGCGATAAGAAAACACGAAATAAATTTGTAGATACTTCGGATTTTCGTACTTTTGCACCCGAAAATCGACATGGTCTCGTAGCTCAGTTGGATAGAGCAACAGCCTTCTAAGCTGTCGGTCGTGGGTTCGAATCCCGCCGGGATCACTCGACGCCGGGCTGCTTTTGGCAGCCCGGCGTTATTTTATTCGCACCGGAAAAACGCCGTAAATCGCACTTCCGCGCGCATTTTTCCGCAATTTATTTTGCCGGGCGGAATATTTTGCCTACATTTGCAGGCTTAAAAGCCCAAAGTGGGTGAGCGTTTTTTATTAATTACAACAAAATTTTATAGCAAAATGGCTGTTAAAATTCGTCTGGCACGTCATGGTAAGAAGGGTTACGCCTTCTATCACATCGTTGCCGCAGATAGCAGGGCGCCACGTGATGGTAGATTTATCGAGAAGCTGGGTACCTACAACCCCAACACGAATCCTGCTACGATCGACCTGGACTTCGAGAAAGCACTGGGCTGGTTGCAGAAAGGCGCACAACCTACGGATACCTGTCGGGCAATTCTCTCGTACAAGGGCGTATTATACAAGAAGCACCTGCTGGGCGGTATCGCCAAGGGCGCATTCTCGGAGACCGAAGCCGAAGCTCGTTTCAACAAATGGATGACCGAGAAGGCCGGTAAGATCGAGGCTAAGGGCAACAAGCTCGAAGCAGATGCCAAGTCGGCCGAAAAGGCCCGTCTGGCCGCCGAAGCCAAAATCAAGGAGGAGCGCGCAAAGGCTATCGCCGAGAAGAAGGCCGCAGCCGAAGCTGCCGCCAAGGAGGCCGAGCAGGCCGCTGCCGCAGAGGGCGCAGAAGCCCCCGCTGAAGGCGAAGCCGAAGCTCCCGCCGCAGAATAAGCGCAGAACGCTTCTTTCCGGAATCCCGGTAAATTTCCCAGCACGGGAGATTTACCGGTTTTTTTCATTACTTTTGTAAACTCTTTCCGGCCGGGCGGCACGCCCCGCAGTGCCACACCATGCACGGAAAGCCCCTCCCGCACCGCCGGACGAGCGAGGATCGCACGCTCCACACGATGCGGAGATAAAACACCGTAAACCGAACCGACATGAGCGTTTCCATACCCGCAGGCAGAATCAACAGGCTTTTCGGCACCGACGGCGGAGTGATGCTGTCGCTTTACGCCGATTTTCCCGCGGATTTCGACACCGACACCCCGCTGCTGGTCACCATCGACGCCCTCGAAGTGCCGCTCTGGTGCGAACGTTTTGAACGCCGCGGAGCCTCAGGCGCCGTCGCCGCGTTCGCCGACTTCGACACCGAACGCCGGGCGCAGGAGCTGCTCGGCCTCGAATTCCGCATCCGGTTCGACGAGGAGGATGACGACGAATTCTACATGGAGGACCTGATCGGATTCGCCGTCACGGGTTTCGAAATGCGGCACGGCGGCACGGAAAACAGCGGCAGCAATAGCGACAATAGCGACAATAGTGGCAGTAACGGCAGTAACGGCAGCGGCAATAGCGGCGGAAACGACGATACCTGCAACGACGACGGCAGCAGAGGCAGCAGCAACGGTAACGCCAACAGCGACGCCGGCGACGGCACGCCCCCTGCCGGACAATTCGCAGGCAGGGTCGCGGACTATTATGACAGCGAGGCCAATCCGCTCTTCGAGCTGGAAATCGGCGGCCGCCGGGTGCTGGTCCCCGCCGCAGAAGAATTTATCGCCCATATCGACTTCGAGGGGCGCACGATGAAGATGATCCTGCCCGAAGGGCTGATCGACCTATAAGATTTTCAAGACAATATGGCACACGTAGTAATCGGATTATCGG
>JAJPZH010000089.1 GCA_021204515.1 Alistipes sp.
CCGCCGAATACCCACATATTATCACCGAAAACCAAAAACGCCCCTCAAAAAAGCCGCAGGAAAGCCCCGAAAAAAGTCGTCTGCCGGGAACAAACTGACAATAAATTTATATATTTGCAATATTGTTTTTCTAAACCCCACTAATCCGAAACAAGACATGGAGAAAACCAATGTACGGGAACTGCAGGATGTCGTGATTCGCTTCTCGGGAGACTCGGGAGACGGCATGCAGCTCACGGGTACGCTCTTTTCAGACACTTCGGCCCTGCTCGGAAACGGTATTTCGACCTTTCCGGACTATCCCGCCGAAATTCGTGCGCCGCAGGGAACCGTGGCCGGCGTATCGGGATTTCAGGTACACTTCGGCAGTCACCGCGAGCTTAACCCCGGCGACTACTGCGACGTGCTCGTAGCCATGAACCCCGCAGCGCTCAAGGCCAACCGCAAGTGGCTCAAACAGGGCGCGACGGTGATCATCGACGGCGATTCGATTACCGAAGAGCATCTCAAGAAAGCGGGATTCGCCACGCTCGATCCGATCGCGGAACTCCGACTGGACGAATACAACGTCGTCATCCCCGACATCACGTCGATGACGCGCGAAGTGCTTAAGGAGACCGGACTGGACAACAAGACCGTGGTCAAATGCAAGAACATGTTCGCGCTGGGCATCTGTTTCTACCTCTTCGACCGCCCCGAAGCGTACGCATACAAATATCTGGAGACTAAATTCACGCGGAAAAACCCGGTCGTGGCCGAAGCCAACAAGCTGGCCATCGACGCAGGCTACAACTATGCGGCCAACACCCATCAGTTCGCCAATACCTACACCGTAGCACCGGCGCCGCTCGAAAAGGGAACCTACCGCACCATAAACGGCAACGTCGCAACGGCATGGGGACTCTGCGCCGCCGCCGAGAAGGCCGGACTGCCGCTCTTCTGCGGTTCGTACCCGATCACTCCGGCGACGGTTATCCTCGAAGAGCTCGCCAAGCGCAAGGACCTCGGCGTGAAGACCGTGCAGGCCGAGGACGAGATAGCGGGCATCTGCACCGCCATCGGCGCGGCGTTCGCCGGCAACTTCGCCGTGACGACCACTTCGGGTCCCGGACTGTCGCTCAAGAGCGAAGCGCTGGGACTGGCCGTGATGACCGAGCTGCCGTTGGTAGTCGTGGACGTACAGCGCGGCGGTCCCTCGACGGGTCTGCCGACCAAAACCGAGCAGAGCGACCTGTCGCAGGCCCTCTACGGCCGCAACGGAGAGTGCCCGGTAATCGTCGTGGCGGCATCGTCGCCCAGCGACTGTTTCCACTATGCGTTCGAGGCCGGACGGCTGGCGATGGAGCATATGACGCCCGTGATCCTGCTCACCGACGGATTTATCGCCAACGGTTCGGAGCCGTGGCGCATTCCCGCCATGAAGGATTACCCGGCGATCAAGCCGCCGATCGTGGATAAGGCTCCCGAAGGCGGATTCATGCCTTACGTACGCGACGAAAAACTGGCCCGCGGCTGGGCGTTCCCCGGCAAGGTGGGGCTGGAGCACCGTGTGGGCGGTTTGGAAAAGGACTGCGTGAAAGGCTGTATCTCGCATGATCCGGCCAACCACCAGAAGATGGTCTCGACCCGCGCCGCGAAGGTGGCTAAGGCCGTGGACGATATTCCCGCACAGACGGTATGGGGCGACCCGGAAGGCGACCTGCTCGTCGTGGGATGGGGCGGAACGCGCGGACACCTGCAGAACGCCGTCGATCAGATGCGCACCGAAGGCAAACGCGTGTCGCTCGCACATTTCAACTACATCAACCCGCTGCCGCACGGCGTGCGCGACATCTTCGCGAAGTTCCGCCGGATCGTCGTCTGCGAGCTGAACGAAGGCCAGTTCGCCAACTACCTGCGCCAAAACCTGCAAGAGTTCCGTTACGAACAGTACAACAAGTGCGAGGGCCTGCCCTTCACGGTCGTCGAACTGAAAGAAAAATTCGAATCCTTATTGAAGTAACGCCATGGCAGAATACAAATACACCCCAGCGGATTTCAAAAGCGATCAGGAGGTACGCTGGTGCCCCGGATGCGGCGACCACGTCATCCTCAACGCCGGGCAGCGCGCGCTGCCCGAAATAGCCGACGCCACCGACACGCCGCACAACATGTTTACGTTCGTGTCGGGCATCGGATGCTCGTCGCGCTTCATCTACTACATGAAAACCTACGGGTTCCACTCCGTACACGGCCGCGCCAACGCCGTGGCGACGGGCGTCAAAGTCGCCAATCCGCGGCTCAGCGTCTGGGTCACCACAGGCGACGGCGACTCGCTGGCCATCGGCGGCAACCACTTCATCCATGCCATCCGCCGCAACGTGGACCTCAACGTCATCCTCTTCAACAACGAAATTTACGGTCTGACCAAAGGACAGTACTCCCCCACTTCGAAGCTGGGCAAAATCACCAAGACCTCGCCTTACGGCACGGTCGAGAAGCCGTTCAACCCCGGCGAGTTGGTGATCGGCGCCAAGGGCACGTTCTTCGCCCGGTCGGTGGACATGGAGGTAGGACTTTCGAAAGAGTGCATGGTGGCCGCCGCAATGCACAAAGGCATGTCGGTAGTCGAGGTCCTGCAGAACTGCGTGATATTCAACGACAAGACACACGGAGAATTCGCCGCCGACAAGGCTACGCGCGCAGAACGCACCGTAACGCTGCGCCACGGAGAGAAGATGCTGTTCGGAGCCGACAAGCAGAAAGGCATCGTCTTCGAGGACATGAAGCTGAAGGTCGTAACCGTCGGTCAGGACGGCTACACGCTGGACGACGTGCTGACGCACGACGCCCACCAGCGCGACACGACGCTCCACTCGATGCTGGCGGCGATGAAATACCCCGACTACCCCGTCGCCTTGGGCGTAATCCGGGCCGTCGAGGACGCCACGGTCTACGACCGCGAGGTCGCCCGGCAGGTCGAGGAGGTCAAAGCCCAGAGCAAAATCCACTCGGTGGACGAGTTGCTGCACTCGGGCGCGACTTGGGAGATCGAATAAGGCGGAGAGTCGTTCGTTTAGCCGGACGGCCCCATATGCTTATAACAGAAAACGCTCCGGCATCGTTGACGATGCCGGAGCGATTTGTCAATTTACAGTAGGACCGTTCCAGAAGGGGGCCGTTCGGAACGAATCGAAAAGCCCCCGGAAACCGGCGGACAATATCCCCCGGTAGGTGGTGCATATCCGCGACGGCAGGACCGTAGCCAAGCCCTACCCGATACCGAAAGAGCGGTGAAACGGCTCTGGAAAACGGATCGCTGCTGATTTCAGGGGTTCGCGCGCACGTCACTTCTGCAACAGAGTCGCGTCGATAATCTGCCGCATCCGCTCGATGTCCATAGCACCGTTGGCGTGCTTCGGTTCGCCGTTCAGCGGAATGAACAGAAACGACGGAATACTGCGGATATGAAACATCGCCGCGAGCCGCTTTTCCTTATCCACATCCACCTTGTAGACGCGGATTTTGCCGCTATATTCCTCGGCCAGCGTCTCCATGACGGGTGCCATCATCTTGCAGGGGCCGCACCATGTGGCATAAAAATCAATCACGGCGGGCAGGTCGCCCTCATATTTCCATTCAGGATTGGCCCGGTAGTCGTAAATCTGTTTCTGGAATTCCGCTGTCGTCAGTTCGATCGCTTTCATAGGCTGCTGTTTTTTAGTTTCCGAAGGCTGCTGTGCAAAAGCCGCAATGCCGGGCATCAGCGCCAGCAGCGTTCCGATCAGGATTTTTTGTACTTTTTTCATGGCATCGTTTGATTTTACAATGCAAAGATCGGGGATTTCGGGTTATCGGGCGATAGCCAAAACGCCGGATGAGTTGGCGATATTTCCCATATGCAGTTCAAAAAGCGGCCTGCACGGGGATCGGGCGGACATTATCGTACAAAAAATTCACTTTTCGAGATTTTTTTCGGACGCAAATTGCAGAAATAAAAAAAATCCGATTATCTTTGCACCCACAACGGGGGATTAGCTCAGTTGGCTAGAGCGCTTGCATGGCATGCAAGAGGTCACGAGTTCGACTCTCGTATTCTCCACTTCGCCCCGATGACAATTCGGAGTAAAATGAAGACAAATCCCGTAAAATCAAGGTTTTACGGGATTTCTTATTTCTCTTCTCGAACATCTGAAAGACACAAAAAAGCCCCATTTCGACAAAGTCGCGTTACTAAAACCGTTACTAAAATCCGGTCGGTCGATTTAGTAACGATTTGCGATCCAAGTCTCTGATTTGTCGCCTATTGTCCAAAAAGTGTCTGGTCGTGGAACTGAACGAGAAGAACGGAGGCCGCCATCAGTCGTTTACCATCGAGAATGAAGACCTCGTGCGTGCGAATGTCATCGACGAACTCAAAATGAAATAGCCATGAAGCGGTTTTTTATCATCCTCGTAGCATCGCTCGCCCTCTGTGTGGGGCGGACCGACGCCCAACGATGCCTCCCCAAGATGCGGGGCATCGAGCTGAAGACGGGCATGGCCGACGGATTCTACTCGCACACGAGCCGTGCCGAGACGGGTTACTATTTCGGGGCGGCGCTTGCCACCTACACCAAAGGCGGCAACAAGTGGGTGTTCGGCGGCGAATACCTGCAACGCTACAACCCCTATAAGGAGAGCCGCATCCCGACGGCGCAGTTCACGGCAGAGGGAGGATTCTACTACAATTTCCTTTCCGAGGCGCGAAAGATTTTCTTCGTCTATATCGGAGGTTCGGCGCTCGCCGGATATGAGACGGTGAATTGGGGCGAAAAGGTGCTGTTCGACGGTTCGTGCCTTGCGAGCAAGGACGCTTTCATCTACGGCGGGGCGCTCTCGCTCGAAGTAGAAACCTACCTCGCCGACCGCATCGCCCTTTTGGTAAATGTCCGCGAGAGGTGTTTGTGGGGCGGATCGACGGGGCATTTCCATACGCAATACGGAATCGGCCTTAAATTCATCATCAACTGACGGCATGACGATAGATGAAATGCGGCAGTTGCCTTTGGAAACCTTTCTGCAACGGCTGGGGTATCATCCGGCCATGCAGAAACGAAACGATCTGTGGTACAACGCTCCCTACCGCGAGGAAAAGACACCGTCGTTCAAAGTCAATACGGACAGAAATATCTGGTTCGATTTCGGGGCGGGACACGGAGGCGATATTTTCACCCTTGCCGGAGAGTTGATCCGCAGCACGGATTTTCTCACGCAGGCGAAATACATCTCGGACACCGTAGGCGGGAATTTCGTGCCGCTTCCTGCGCCGCGACCTGCAAAGGAGCGTGCTACCGAGCCTGCATTTCAGCAGGTCGAACAAAAGAGGCTGATTTACGGCGTGCTGAAAGACTATCTCGCGCAACGGGGCATCTCCCCAGAGGTGGCCGCCCGACATTGTCGGCAGATCAGTTACCGCGTACACGGGAAACCCTATTTCGCTATCGGGTTCCCGAACGTATCGGGAGGATGGGAGCTGCGCAGCAAGCTGTTCAAAGGCTGTGTTCCCCCGAAGGACATCTCCCTCGTCTCGCATCGGAAGACGCCGACGGATGCCTGCGACGTGTTCGAGGGGTTCTTCGACTTCCTGTCCGCCGCGACGCTCGGAGTGGCCGAAGGCAACGATGCGGTGGTGCTCAATTCGGTCGGCAATCTGGCCAAGTCGTTTCCCCGTCTGGACGGCTACGCGAAAATCAACTGCTGGCTGGATAACGACGAGGCGGGACGAAAGACGTTCGAGGCGTTGCGTGCCCGCTACAAGGAGAAGGTGGTCGATTGTTCGGGGCTTTATGCCGGATGCAAAGACCTCAATGAACACCTGCAAAAGAAATTGCAGGAGAAAACGACGAATAACAAAACATTAAAATTCAGGTTATGATTAGAAACTTCAATATCACAAGATTAGGTTTTTCTTTTTTCATCGGGATGATGGCTTGTCTACTTTCGTCCTGCGACAATGAGCTGGAGGTTCGGCAGGCGTACCCGTTTACGTTAGAAACGATGCCCGTGCAGACGAAGATCGTAAAGGGCAAGACTGCCGAGATACGATGCACTCTCCACCGTGAGGGGCGCTACGACGAGGCGCGGTACACGATCCGCTACTTTCAGCCCGATGGCAAGGGGACGCTCCGCATGGACGACGGCACGGTATTCCTGCCCAACGACCGCTATCCGCTCGACCGCGAGGTGTTCCGTCTCTACTACACCTCCGCATCGACCGACCAGCAGACCATCGACATCTACGTCGAGGACAATTTCGGGCAGGTCGTGCAACTTACGTTCGATTTCAACAACGAGAGTAAAGATGAAGAGGAGGAGGTGCAGGTATGATTTATGCGGGATACAAGAAACATCCGCTCGGCGACGAGCAATACACGCCGCGTCATGCGGTGCTGCCGATTATCAAGTTCCTGCCACGACACGCCGTCGTCTGGTGTCCGTTTGATACCGAAAACAGCGAGTTTGTCATCGCGCTGAAAGAGGCGGGACACGAGGTCGTCTTCTCGCATATCTTCACGGGGCAGGACTTCTTTGAGTATGAGCCGCCGAAGTGGGATATGATTGTCTCCAATCCGCCGTTCAGTCTCAAGCAGCAGGTCGTGGAACGCTGCCTTGCGCTGGGCAAGCCGTTTGCGCTTCTGTTGTCGAATTTGTGGTTGAACAGCAGTGCTCCCTGCCGATTTTTCAAAGAACGGGAGATGCAGATACTTCTGTTCGACAAACGGATAAACTACTCGGAAAAGAACGCCGTGTATTTCGGTTCGAGCTACTTTTGCCACAAGGTGCTGCCCAAGCAAATCGTGTTTGAACACCTTGCGACGGTCAAAGGGGAAAAGAGCCGGATGTGGGCGGATATGGAGAAAGTAAGGGCATTGTAATATCGGCTATGCTATATAGACAATACCTCCGGCAGTTCGGGCTGTCGGAGGTATTCTTTTTCGAGGCGGTTGTCAATCCATAGACACTTTCCTATGACGCCTTGTCATGTGCGGATGCAAGTTATTTGTCTCGATAGTTTTTGGCGTATGACGCCGGCATGACATTCCCAATTATGAATATTGCTCTTTTAAGATAGTTGCGATTTTTTCTGTTTCACGCATATTGCGCCCAGTAGATTGTAAAACCAAGCCCAATCCTTTGTCCGTATCAGTTAAAACGATCTCGATTAAACCATTGTCCTTGACTGCTCTGATGAACTGGGTTTCGTAAGGGTTATACGGAATAGAATTAACTATTTCAACAACATACGGAGAGCGACACAATCTTTGAGCAAAAGCCTGTAATTTATCTTTTCCATGATCATCCCTTAGAGAAATAGATTTACTCTCTGGGATAATCTGTGACTCTATCAACTCTATTGGTTTCCACAAATCTTTGTGGTTAATGAAGTCTGCATCATTGCAATGTTTGGGGTGTGAAATAGCTACAACATCATACTCTCCAGCTTCTTTGCCTTCAACATACAATCGATGTTTGGTCTGCTCCCAAAAGGAATCAAAACAGAATGATATTCCTATGCTATTATAGAGATATGCTATTCCCAATCCTTCTACTGGTATTTCGCAATTATTCCGCTTAATGAAGAAATTATTATCAATAAATCGAGCCTCTTCCGGAGAATCGGCATCAATAAATGGATGTCGAGCTAACCCCAACAACAATCCGCCTAAAATTTTGAATTTAGGCATACAACAGAAATCATTTAATGTAAAATTGGGGGCTATATTGATATTATCAAAAGATTTCTCGTATCTAATGCGTTTGAAATCATGATTTCTGGCCTCTTTATAGGTATTGATATATTGCTCTACGGCAGTGCAGGCTTCTGCTTGGTCCTTTGCACAGGGAATAATCGATTGTTCGTTGAAAATTAACTCCATAATTAAATTAATTTCAATAATTGATTATTCCATTCATCCATAAAATCTGTGGGATAATCGCTTAATTCTCCGTTCTTATCCACCTGAATATTTTGTATTTGACAAAACTGTTCTGTTTCAGTCGTTTGTCGATAGAAATAAGAGATATTGACTTTCTTGGATTCGATAAACCCGTCCTTAACTGCAACCCGAATCCCATTTACAATATGATCGCTATGCGTTTCAACAAATAACTGCATTCCCGAAGCGGCGGACAATGCTATTAAGCGTCCCATTTCCGCTTGTCCTCTCGGATGTATGTGCGCCTCCGGATTCTCGATTATCACGATTTTGTCTTTTTTGAAACTCAATAATGTCACGATAATCGGCAGAACATACGAAATTCCAAAACCGACATTTTTGGGTCTAAATTTCTTGCTTAATGATTCCTTATTCTGAAATTGGTAATTCAGAATCACTTTATCTGTTCCGGGAATTTCTTGTATATCAAATCTAACATCGGGACTTATTTCACCCAACCAAGCAGCAGTTTGATGGAGTAAGGTATCTGATTTTGCTCCCTTGTGACATAAAGCCTTGGGAACTTTTATAGTTGTTCCAAAAGTATTGAGATAATGGATTGCATATTCCCCCTTTATTCCTAACTGATGCTTTTCTACAACATCTGCATACGACATAGGATAATCGGTCTGCGGCCCGGTTCGTTCTGCTTCCAAATATTGGAAATTGTTATTAAACAAAGAATAATAATCCAAATGTTCGATTGGCCACTCTCTGTTGTTGTCTAACACATTATTATCAGCTTGGTAGGCTAATGTGCATGGAAATGCCTCCGAGTTCCCATCAATTTCCATATCAAAATCGAAGCTAATAATTTCTTGGTTGGCATCTTGGTACAAAGCATCGCGCCCTCTGCCTATTTCGGTTAATGGACCGTTAAGAGCAAACTTCGCCAATCCGGATTTTTTATTTTGTCTAAGCAATAATAAACTTTGGATAAATGAAGATTTACCCATACCATTCAATCCCATTAAAAGATTTAATGAAGTTGAAATCATCGAAATATCTTTCAATGATTTGAAATTTTGGATATGGATTGACCGTATCATGCTAATTGCTGTTTTAATAATTCTTCGATTTTTGAAAATCTGTACTTAATTCTATTCTTATCACTGGTTGCTGACGTTATAGCACTACTGAAAAATTCATCTTGATTCATTAGATTAACAAAACCATCGAATATTTCTTGTTTTCGTGTCAATGCCAATGTCTTTTCTTCATTCGATAATTTTGCCAGTTCAACACTCCAAATTTCAAATAACGCCTTATTGATTGGTTTTCGTCTAGCGGTTTTATCATAAACCTTACGGAAAGCCCACCGAGAAAAAATAGCCGAAGCTAATTTCATGGCTTCGATGAAATTGGCTTTAATAGACGCTAATTCTTCATCTGTTTTGTATTTTAATTGCCCCATTGATTTAGACATAAACGTATCCAAATCAGGCTTATAATCAGCAGGTGAATTTATATAAAATGCAATAAAGCGCGTTACAAATTCTCTATCAAGCATTCTATCTGTTGCAATAACCCAACCGGTCGCCTGTTTGAAATCTCGCAAATTGGCTAATTCAGCAACAAATTTTGCCGGAACACCTTGGTTGAGAGCGTGGCGAATCTCTTGGGCGGCAAGAACAAGCCCTCCGGTATTGATTCGTTTGAAAATATTGAACTTTACATCTTCAGGGGTTCCCGGGTTAATAATATAAGCCATTATTTCCGCCTCTTCAATTTGACGTTGATAGGCTCTCGGCAAGTCATCGAATTTGAGCCCTTCTAATTTTTTCAAGAATTCTAATCCGGATAATGCCATTTTTTTTTCAACGACAAAGTTTTTTATTGCACTCAATCTTTGCAATCCATCTACAACCAACCATTTATTATCATCTGATCCGTCAAAATAAAAGGCTGGTAAAGGTAACTTTATCAGAATAGATTCGATCAACTGGCTTTGTTTCTCAGTCGGCCATAAGTTGCTTTGGCGCTGAAAATCAGGAGCCATATCAATCTCTCCTTCTCTTAAACGCTTGATGATGTTATCAAGCGACATTGTTTTGGTCTTTATATCAATATCTTGAGGATTAAACGGCTCCTCCATCAGAATCTTTTCATCTTCGATATTAGTTTCGTCTTCAACAGAATATTCCTGTTGAAGAGTTTCTAACTCTTGGATGTTTTTAATATCCTCTTTGTCTTGCTGTTCAGTTAATGATTGCAGCATATTTTTATCAAACTCCATATTGATACACTTTACCAAATTACAAAGATAGGGAAAACTTAGGAATAATGGCTATTTCAAGAAGAATATTATAAGTGGCTAATGCCGAGAATTTTCACTTGTTAATATATCTTTTTGACTGTGTTACGCGGAGTCCGCGGATGATCTTAAAAATGGATATTCATTTAATGTATAAGATTTAATATACCCTGATTTTCGATTGCATATCACCTCTATCCACTATGGTTAATTCAAACTTGCATATATGACTGATTGATTATCAATTGCTTGTAAATAATACGACAAGAAAAGTCATGTCCGTTTAATTGAAGAGACTAAAAAATGGAAGTTTAACGATTTTAACTTTCATTTTGGTAAAATCGGACGACTTGAATATTTTTTTGAATACGAAAACTACAAGTTTATGGGTTCGGTTAAAACGATTCCATAACAGGCATATTATTGAAAGGAGGTGGGTTGAAACCACCCAATCAACCGAAACACGGCACGGTTAATTTTGATACGCAAGTGGTATGCTTTTGCGAATAATAGCCTGTTGAATAGTTGCAATAAAGGAATTTTTTGTCGTTGATTAAGCATCAAAATCAATATCGCCAAATATCCAAGCAAATAATTTGCGCAAGACTTATGATATACCACAAAAAAACACTAATTTTGTGGCAAAATACAAGCTATGGGAGCAAGCAGTTCTTACAAGGCGATGTACGATATTGTGGAACATGCTAAGGAGGGGACAATATTTATTCCTGACGATTTCACAACGTGTGGTACTCCCGATGCAGTACGGTCGGGATTAAGCCGTTTGTGCCGCAATGGGAATTTGTGTCGCTTTGCAAAAGGCATTTACTATATACCTGCATATGATAAGTGGGATGGTACGCTGCGAGAGCCATCCTTAGATGCCATTGCCTTAAAAATAGCACAACGGGACAATGCGCGTGTCATTCCGACAGGAATTTATGCGCTTAACAAATTAGGGCTATCCACGCAGGTTCCAACTAATATCATTTACATAACAGATGGTTCCGCCCGGCAGATGAAATTTGGAGAGGGAAAAAGTATCACATTCCGGCACAGTAACGACTTGGGGAATTTCGCTTATCAATCCCAACTGATGCAACTGGCAGTTCTCGCCATGCGTGAGATTGGCGAGAAAACCATAACAGAAGAACAGAAGGAAA
>JAJPZH010000015.1:0-21724 GCA_021204515.1 Alistipes sp.
CTATACTATATAGTGTGTAAATTATAAATACAGTATTTGCAATAAAAACTTTAACGTTTAAGTAGCTCTAACCAACAACCAACCTAACCTTACCGCTGCTAAAAATGAAAAAGAACCTGATCGGAATCGACATCGGAGGGACCAAATGCGCCGTGATATACGGGCGCATGGACGGAAACTCGCTCGAAATAGTCGATAAAATTAAATTCGCGACGACGGAAGCCGGCCCGACACTGGAAAACATCAAGCGACATACGGCCGAACTCATGTCGCGCTGCGGCCTTTCATCCGGCAATACGGACGCAATAGGCGTCAGCTGCGGCGGTCCGCTCGACAGTGAGAAGGGAATCATCAAGAGTCCGCCCAATCTGAAGGGCTGGGACGACATTCCTATCGTAGACATACTTGCGGAGACTTTCGGTGTGAGGACCGCATTGCAGAACGATGCGAACGCCTGCGCATTGGCCGAATGGAAATTCGGTGCGGGGCAGGGCAGCCGCAACATGATCTTTCTGACGTTCGGTACCGGACTGGGGGCTGGCCTTATCATCGACGGACGGCTGTTTTCCGGTACCAACGGCAACGCCGGCGAAGTCGGGCATATCCGGCTGTCCGGATTCGGACCGGTCGGATACGGCAAGAGCGGCTCGTTCGAAGGTTTCTGCAGCGGGGGAGGAATCGCCCAGCTCGCGCGGACCAGAATCGACGAACAGTTCCAGATGGGCCGCAAGGTCTCGTTCTGCGCTTCCCGTGCCGAAATGGCTTCCGTAACGGCGCAGACCGTTGCCGAAGCCGCGAAAGCGGGCGACGAACTGGCGCGCGAAATCTATGAAATATCCGGTGAGTACCTCGGCCGGGGGCTGTCGGTGCTGATCGACACGCTGAATCCGGACACCATCGTTATCGGGAGCATATTCGCACGTTCGGGCGAACTGCTTATTCCCGCCATGAAACGTGCGCTCGGACGCGAAGCGCTGCCTGTGGCATACAGCGTCTGCCGCATCGTTCCGGCCTTACTCGGCGATGCGGTAGGGGATTACGCCTCGCTGTCGGTCGCTGCCGACGTACTCGGCGTCTGAAGGACTAACCACACCTAATTATGCTTACTACTAACCTTTAACTAAACTTAACGAATGACTTCAAGAGAGAGAATTTTAGCCGCTATCAACCACCGGACTCCGGACCGGGTGCCGGTGGACCTTGGGGCTTCTCCCAGTTCGGGTATTTCGATTGTCGCTTACGATAATCTGGTCAAATACTTGGGTATGGACCTCAAGAACTATGGTTATGATGTGATTCAGCAGGTATCGCAGCCCCCGATGGAGCTGTTGGAGCATTTCGGAGTCGATGTCCTCGACGTGGGTCGTTTTTTCAACGACTGTCCCGAATACTGGCATGAACTGGAACTCACGCCGGGACACAAGGCCCTCTATCCTGCATGGTTCAATCCCGAAAAGCAGCCCGACGGAGTCTGGCATGCCAAAGGTCCCTCCGGGCGGGTCGTGGGGCAGATGCCGGTCGGAGCTACTTTCTTCGACCAGACCATCTTTCCCTACATCGACGATTACCCGGATAATTACAAAAATCTGGGCGACGATATGGCACTCAGCGTCTGGGGCGGTCTGGGCATTACTCCGTGGGACGGCAACGACGGTCCCGGTTTCTGGAAACGCCTGCGCGAAAAGACCCTTCGGGCACGGGAGCAGACCGACAAGGCGCTGGTGCTCGGCATCGGCTGCAATCTCTTCGAGTGGGGCTGTTTCCTGCGCCGGATGGATAACTTCCTGATGGACCTTTTCCTGCAGCCGGACAAAGTCGAAAAACTGCTCGACGCATTGGTGGAACGCCATATGTCGAATCTCGAAAAGACATGCGAGGCCGTCGGGGACATCGTCGATATCATCAAATTCGGCGACGATCTGGGTACCAATCAGGGGGCGCTCATGCCGGCCGAGACCTATCACGAACTTTTCTTCCCGCGCCATAAGGCCATGTGCGATTACGTGAAATCGCATTCCGCCATGAAGATCATGCTCCACTCGTGCGGCAGCATCGACATCCTGCTGCCCGACCTCATCGACGCCGGATTCGAAATCATCAATCCGGTACAGATCAATGCCCGGGGCATGGACCCCGTTCACCTCAAACGCGAATACGGACGCGACGTCACTTTCTGGGGCGGAGGCGTCGATACGCAGAGCGTGCTCAACAACGGTACGCCTGAGCAGGTGAAAGAGCAGGTGACACGTCATCTGGAGATATTTTCCGAAGGAGGCGGTTTCGTCTTCAATACCGTCCACAACATTATGCCGGACGTACCCCCTGAAAACATCGTTGCGATGTTCGATGCCGTAAAAGAATTTTCAAAGTAAAAAAGATGATCTATGAAAAAAGATTACTTTACCAAACTGAAGGCCGGCTTTCGGGTGATGGTTGTGATCGTATGCACGCTGGGTGCGCTGTCGCCGGCCTATGCCCAGCATGCGTCTAAAAAGACGGTCTCGGGAACGGTTCTCAACGAAGCGGGAACGCCGCTGGTAGGAGTCAGTATCTATGCCAAGGATACGCCTGTCGCCACGTCGTCCGACGTGAAGGGGCGGTTCGCCCTCGAAGTGGACCGTAACAGCACGATCGTATTCTCGTATATAGGAATGAAGACGCAGGAGATTCCTGCGGAGCAGGTGACGAATCTTACGGTCGAGATGGAAAACGACGCCACCGAGATCGACGACGTGCTTGTGGTGGGATACGGCACGCAGCGCAAAGTGGACCTCACGGGCGCCGTGGCTTCGCTTGATGCTGAAAGCGCCACGAAGAACCGGGTCGTGATGGACCTTTCGTCGGTTCTGCTCGGAAAAGTCAGCGGTGTCCGCGTCACCTCTTCGGAAGGTACGCCCGGCTCTCAGGCCAAGATTACGATCCGCGGAACGACCTCCATCAATTCGGACAGCAATCCGCTTTATGTTGTCGACGGTGTCATCTCGGAGAATATGAACGTCAGCCCCGGCGATATCGAGTCGATATCGGTGCTCAAGGATGCCGCTTCGACCGCTATCTACGGTTCGCGCGGCGCTAACGGCGTTATTCTGATCTCGACCAAAAAAGGGGACAAGAACCGGACGACGGTGGATATTTACGCCATGGCCGGCGTGCAGCGTATCGCAAGGGATATCCCCATGATGAACAGCCGCGAGAACGTGGAGAAGAACTATATGCGCAGCTTCATCTACCGTACGGCGGCCGAAGGCGTGGGCGACATCAATACGGTCGATCCGCGCGGTTACGAAGTATTTCAGGACCCCGAAGGCAACTTCTATTACGTATCGAAGACGGCCGCCTATTCGGGTGAATTCTACCGCACCCGTCCGCTCTATTACAATACCAACTGGCAGAAGGAGATGACGCAGGCCGCGCCGCTTTACGACTTCCGTGTGAGCGTCAACGGCAGCACCAAAACCAACCGTTATGCCATCATGGTCAATGCCCAGAATCAGGACGGCATCATGATCAATACGGGCTGGGATTCGAAGAGCGCCCGTGTCAATTTCAGTCAGGACATCGCCAAATGGCTCGACGTGGGGGTGTACCTCTCCTATACGCGCAGCAACGCTTTCGGCAACGCCGGCAACCGGCAGGACGGTATTATCTACAATACGCTGACTCAGAGTCCGCTCTATCCGTCCGATTTCGGCATGGATTTCAAAACTCCCGACGGGATTCCCATCCTCAATCTCTCCAACCCCGTCAGCCTTGCCAAGCTGAATACGCGCGACAAGCGCAATTCGTCGCTCAGCGGAACTGCCTCCATCAACATCAAACCGTTGGAAGGGCTGACCATCAACCTCAATCAGACCTATTATACTAACGACGAGGAGATTCACCTCTACTATCCCTCGACCGTTGCCGAAGGAAATTCGGCCAACGGACGCGCCCGTTTCGAAAGGGGCTGGAGCGAGGGCTGGAGCAGCGAGAATACTGCGACCTATACCCGCGAAATCAATACGATCCACCGCATTACGGGCATGGTCGGCATGTCGGCCCGCTCGACGCGCTGGGAGAATTTCAACGTCGAGGGCAACCAGTTCGAACAGGAGGACCTCGGTTATTACGGTTTCCCTTCCGCCAAAACCATGCTGCCTCCGGGACTCAGCGATACGAAGGTCAATGAGGTCTCCTTTTTCGGGCGTCTGAATTACAGCCTGATGGACAAATATATATTTCAGGCTACGGTGCGCGCTGACGGCTCTTCGCGTTTCGCCGAGAACAACAAATGGGGTTATTTCCCTTCGGCCTCGGCCGCATGGCGTATTTCCGAGGAGGGCTGGATGAAGAACGTCCGGTTCATCAACAACCTGAAATTGCGTGCCAGCTGGGGTATCAGCGGCAAGCAGGCCATCGGTGCCTATGAGTCGCTGGCCAAAGTCGGGACCTATGTAACGACCATCAATGGTCTGGATCCCGTCATGGCGAGCTATTTCTCTTCGCTGGAGAACTCCAACCTCAAGTGGGAGACCACGACCGAATACAACGTCGGTCTCGATGTGGATTTTTGGGACAGCCGGCTGGGCGTGGTCATCGACACCTATAATAAAACCACGTCCAACCTGCTCTACGCCAATCCGGTCCCGCAGTATACCGGATACGGAACCGTAACCGAGAATATGGGTAAGATCCGCAACCGGGGTATCGAATTCACGGTCAAGGCCGTGCCCGTTCAAAGCCGGAATTTCGAGTGGGCGCTCGATTTCAATATCGGCCTGAACCGCTCCAAGGTGCTCGCACTCGGTATTCAGGACTGGCAGACGGTCGGCACGGGTTGGCGCACCGGCGAACAGGGATATCTCGAAGTAGGCAAACCTCTCGGCAACTGGTACGGACTCAAGGTGCTCGGTATCTGGCAGAGTCAGTCGCAGATCGATCAGGCCGTTGCACAGGGGCTTATTGACGAGAGCCAGAAGCCCATCCCCGGTCAGTACCGTTTTTACGACAGGGACGGCAACGGCAAGACGACTGCTGAGGACCGCGTGATAATCGGTTCCGCGGAACCCGACTTCACGGGTGGCCTTTCGACGTCGTTCACCTACCGCAACCTGACCCTCAGCGCCAATTTCGTGTTCACTTACGGTAACCAGATCTTCAACGGCAATTCCTATGAAATGAGCGGCTCGAACAATTACAACAATGCCTACAAATCGGCCGTGAACCGCTGGAAACCGACGCTGTACTATTACGATGCGGTGAACGGCGTGCGCGGCGAGCTTTTCATGGAGGGAAATCCGAGCAATAAAATTCCGGTTTCATCCAGTGGTCTGACTCCTATCGAAATGGCAAACGACACGTGGATCGAGGACGGCTCCTATCTCCGTATGCAGGATATTACGCTCAGCTACACTCTCCCCGAAAAATTCGTCCGTAAGCTCCGGCTGAGCAACGTCCGGATTTTCCTGACGGGAACCAACGTATTCTGCTGGACCAGCTACTCCGGGTTCGATCCCGACGTAAACGTCTCTTCGGGGCAGGCCAGCTACCTGCAGCCCGGTTTGGACTACTTCTCCTATCCCCGTGCGAGATCATTCTCCGGCGGTATCAACATCACATTTTAATCATACGCACGATTATGAAAAACAAGCATATATTTTTTTGGTCGGCGGCCGTATTAGGGGCGGTGCTCTGCACCTCCTGCGGCGATTTCCTGAGCGAGAATCCGAAAGCGATCCGTACCAGCGCGTCGTACTACGGCGACGGGACGACGCTGGAATCGGGGCTGATGGGAATTTACCTCTCTTTTCAGGACCTTTACCGCGACGAAACGCCCTATGTCGGCGTGCTGGGCACGGACGAGGCTATTCCTCAGTTCTACATGCCCGATTTCAACACTGTTTTCCGCTATCAGCTCGATGCCAATAACAGCAAATTCGTCAGCAAGTGGTATCAGAAACATTATGAGATGATCGCCCGTGCGAATGTGGTTATTGCGCGCGGCAATGCGATTTCCAACCCCGACGATCAGGTTCGGGCCATCGTTGCCGAAGCCAAGATGCTGCGTGGCTGGGCCTATTTCCGGCTGGCGCAGATATACGGTCCGGTGCCTCTCGTGATCGACGAAACCACTCCGCCGATCGACTATTCGCTCGCCCGCGCTCCGCTGAAGGATGTCTACGCCCAGATCGTGAAGGATATGAGCGAGGCGACCGTCGAGGGGCAGCTGCCGATGGAGAAGTCAGCCTCTCAGCCCGGACGGCTCTACTACTATTCGGCGCTGGGACTCTACGGGAAAGTCCTGCTGACGATGGCTTCCCACAAGGAGAACCACAAGGTGGACGATGCGTTGGCCACCATCGGCCGGGAAGCATGGGGATACAGGCCCATTCCGGAAACCGTCGACGAGCTTTACGCCAAGGCGGAAGAGGTTCTTTCGAAAGTCATCGGCAAAATCGAACTCGCGCCGGAGTATTCGCATCTTTTCTGCCAGAAATACAAAAACACATTACCCGAGAACATGTGGGAAATCCAGTTCGCGTCGGGACGTCCGACGGGCAACTGGTTCCTCAAGCGTTACGGTGCGACTACCTATCCGTTCATTCAGGCGCGTGACCAGCGTACCAATGGCTGTTCGGTGAATCAGATCATGTACACCACGCGCCTGTTCTTTACCTATGGCGAGGGCGACGCGCGCCGGGACTGGAACCTTTCGACCATCGCCTTCGACTACAGCATCAACGATCCCGATACGGGCGTACCTCCGGGGCTTCTGAAAATCAACGTGCAGGAAGCCAAGACAGCCGATGCGCCCCAGTCGTGGCTCGGCTGTACCAAATTCCGCTGGGACCCCGATCTGCCGCTCACCGCTTCGAACGGCGAATCCGATTACGAGTATATGTCGTGCAACTTCCCGCTGCTGCGTTATGCCGATGTGGTGCTGATGTACGTCGAGGCCAATCTCAAGGATAACGGTGGTTTCCCCGATGCCAAAGCGACGAATCTCTTCAATAGCCTGCGCGTCCGCGCCCGCGGTTTCGACGAGGACGGTAATCCGGTGACGGCGGCGCAGACTCCCGAATTTCCCAACCTTTCGTCGGCGCAGATCAACGCCGACACCGTGCTGAACGAGCGTATGCGGGAGCTTTGTTTCGAGAGCGTCCGCTGGTTCGATCTCGCGCGTACCGGGCAGCTCGACGTGCGGTACAATAAGAATATCGACGACGGTATGATGCCTCCTAACTACACGCCGACGAAAATCGACGCACACGATTACCTGTGGCCGATGCCTCAGCAGCAGGTGGACCGTTCGACCAACAAGGAGGGTTTCTTCCAGAATCCCGAGTATTAATGCAACACCGACGTAAACCGACAACTATGAAAACAAAGTTTGGAAATATATCCGGATTCCGCTGGCTGGCGGTGCTTGCCCTCGTGGGAGCTGTCGCTGCCGGTTGCAAAGAGGACCTTACGGAGCAGGTCGAGGATATCGTCATCACGAAGTACTCCCGCCCGAAGGACCGCCCGAAGGACTTCGTCTACCTGCCCAAGGCCGGCGCCGAGGCGAAGAAGGACGTCGTCGTCATGAAGACCGAAACCGAAAACGGACACCGGCAGAAAGATCATTTGCTGGCGTTGGTGTCGCTGCAGGGCCTTACCAACCGTGTGAGTCCCGAAATCTACTCCCACGGCAATTCCGATGCGTGGCTGCTCGAATGGTACAAGGACAACGGCTATATAAACAGCTATACCTATACCGACGACATCTATGAACTGCTCAAGAAATACCGGCAGTATTACAAGGGCATCGTGGTTTACGATCCGGCCAAGAAGTACACGGTGAATCTTGCTTCGAATATCGCAGGCGTCGAAGACCGCGTGATTGTCGCGCCGTCGATGATACTGGAATTCAAACTGAGAGTCGATGAGAATATCGACATTTTCGACCTGCGGGACCTGAATTTCAAGAACCAGAACGAGGCGTTCATGTGGTATCGCGAAAACGTGGTGCCGCATCAGACCAACGGCATGCTCGGCTTTGCGGACGACGCCTATATGTACAATGTTCATCGCGACTATCTGATCGAACACAAAGTACCGACTTTCTGGCTTCCGGGGCCTTCCGACATCGACTATTCGCTGTCGTATGACGGTATGGTGCGGATGTTCCTCGCCGACAGCCATGCCAACCTCGCTATTCTCGGGTTCCCGGCCGGCGTCAATGACAACGGCGACGAAATCGGATACACCGAGTACGAAGGGGTCAAGAACATGGGCTTTTACGGGAAGTTCTGGATCGGCAATACGTGGATCGGCAATTACAGCTACCATTCGGCTGTGAAGGTCGCCGACATGACTTTCAAACAGAGCGCTCCGCGCAGCAAGGCCAAGCCGGTTTACGATCCGAACAAGAAATACGTAGCCCTGACGATGACCGACAGCGGCGATGCGATCTGCTATTTCGCTTATGACGGGTTTTTCTCGCGTCAGTGGCTCGACGAACGCATCGACCTCGGTATCGTCGCAAGTTACTCCGTGACTCCTTCCCTGCCGTATCTGCTGCCTGCCGTGGCGCGCAGGATGTACGACGAGCAGACGGCCGGCGACTTTTTCTTCGGCGCCGTGTCGGGCATGGGCTACTGTTATCCGTTCGAGGGTTACGGACAGCTGACAGACAATCCGGACGCCACGCTGCGCGAACATTTCGTGGAGGTGGGAGCTGGGCTGTTCAAAAATATGGACCTCGATATGTTTGTGACCTACGCCCATCCTTTCAATAAAATTTGGGATGACAATGAATATTCGGTCGTGAACAACTACATGGCCAAAATGGACGGGTTGCGGTCGATCGTAGGCAATATTCACAGTTCGGGCTATACGGCCGCCGACGGTAGCGAAATGCTTCCCGGATCGGGTGTGTCCGTACACCATACGCTGACTCACTGGGACCAGTCCACCACCAACGACGTGCTCGAAAACGGCGATGACGACGACATGAACGCCGCTGCCGCCGAGTACATGGCGGATGAAGTGCTGAAATACGGTGAGGACGGCAATTTCATTCTTTGCATGTTCTATAGCTGGGAGTATGGTCCGAAGCGTCTGAAGATGATTATGGATCTGCTGGAGGAGGAAGATCCCGGCACCTATGAGTTCGTGACGTTGACCGATTTCGACTACCTCTACCGGCAGAGTGTCGGGCAGCAGTGACAAATTCCGCAGAGCGATGAAAATTTTTGATCTACATAGCTTGTTCCTCCGGACGCGGCGTTTTGCGCTGCGGGCGTTGCCGGTGCTGGCGGCACTGTCGGCGATCGGCTGCGTACCGAAGCAGCAGGTTGGGTTCATGCCGCAGTGTCCGCCCGCTTCCGATGCGGTCGTGAGCTACGATCTGCAGGGAGTGGGGCAGGAAGACCTGCTGGCACTGGTGTCGCTGCAGGGACTGGTCAATCGGGTCGAGCCGCAGATTTTTACCTATTCGTCCGGTTATTCGGACGTATTGCTGAAGCTTTACAAGAAGCTGGGCGTCATAAAGTCGGACGAAAAATGCGACGACGTGATGCGGCTGCTCAAACGCTTCCGGAACCACTACGAAGGCGTCGTAGTCTACGATCCCGCCAAACGGTACACTGTGAATCTGGCTTCCAACATTGCGGGCGTCGAAAACCGTGTGATCCTCGCGCCTTCTTTGTTGGCCGGATTCCGTGAAAAGGTGGACCCGGCTATCGACGTGCTGGACCTGCGGGAGCTGGATTTCCAATCGGATGCGGACGCATTCGACTGGTATCGGGAACACATTTTCCCGCAGCAGGACCACCGGATGCTGGGCATCGCCAAGGACGTTTACATGTACGACGTTTTCAGGGACTACCTGATCGCCTGCAAGACGCCTACGTTCTGGCTTCCCGGCAAAGGGGACGACGATTATTCCGAACAGGCTGTACGCAACGTGATCTGGCTTTACGAGCATACGCCCGCCAATATTCCGGTATTCGGCTTCTGGCCGGGGCTGGACGGCGGCAAAGAGGTCGGCTACAACGAATTTTTCGGCACCGAGCTGGCCAGCAAGTACGGCAAATTCTCGATCGTCTGTACGTGGGTGGGCAGTTACAGCTACCACAGCGGCGTTCAGATCGGCGACAGGCCGTTCGTGCAGACTAAGGCCCGTACCCGGAAATTCCGGGAGTACGATCCGGCAAAGAAATACGTGGCGCTGGTCATGGTCGAAAGCGGTGATGCGCCCTCGTATTTCCAGTTCGACGGCTTCTTCCCGCGCCAGTGGGACGATCCCGCGCGGGGCACAGTGCTGATCAGCTACGGGATAAGCATGTCGCTCCGCTGGCTGACGCCCGGTGTGATGCGTTACCTCTACGACACAGCCACCGAAAACGACTATTTCTTTTGTCCGATTTCAGGCGCCGGCTACTGTTATCCCTTCCTCGGCCTGTGCGATTCGACGGCCGACCGGGAGCGGAACCTGAAGGAGTATTTCGAACTGACGGCGCGCAGCATGAAAGCGCTCGATATGGATATGCTGGCTCTTTATACGCATCCCGGCCGGGAGCGCTGGAGTGCCGCCGACAGCGCCGTCGTGCGCCGGTACGTCGAGCCGCTTCCTCAGGTGAAGTCGCTGATCTCGGGCATGCATCGTACCGGCTACGAACCGCAGGAGAGCAACGGATTTCTGGACAACGGGAAAACCACGGTCCACCATGTGATGACGCATTGGGCGTGGGAAGACTGGGACCTGTTCCGCAGCGGACAGGCCGCTGACCGGGCTGCCGCCGAATTTCTGGCGCAGGAGATCCGCAGCGGATGCGAAGGCACCGGTTTCGTGACGGCCATGTTCTACAGCTGGCATTACGGTCCCCGGCGTCTGGCGCTGGTGCAGGATATACTTGCGAAGGAGGA
Organism: Alistipes sp.; assembly: GCA_021204515.1. Classification (GTDB taxonomy): domain Bacteria; phylum Bacteroidota; class Bacteroidia; order Bacteroidales; family Rikenellaceae; genus Alistipes. Next base: position 10,891 of record JAJPZH010000015.1, read on the forward strand.
CTATGTTTTTGTGACGATGGACGAGTTCGACCAGTTGTTCCGAAAAAGTAGAAATTAAAAACAGGACGACCATGTTTACTTTGCTAAAAAACAGAATAAAGGCGGCCCGCTTTGCGAAACTTTTTCCGGCGATGCTGGCGTTATGCCTCTCGGCTTGCGCGCAGAGTCCGGAAAGCGGTGTCGATCCTCTCGATCTCATTCCGCATTCGCCGGCGGCATCGACCGACGTGGTGAAGGTCGAGTTCGCCGCCGGGATTCCGCAGGAGCTGGTGCTCGCGATCGTTTCGCTGCAGGGGCTGGTGAACCGTGTCAAGCCGGTGATCTACACCTACTCCCCGAATGTCAACTACCCCGACGGTACGCAGAAACTCTACGAGAAGGACGGCTATATTACCTCCGTGCGCGAGTGCGGCGACGTCATGGCGCTGCTGAACGAGTTTTCGGATTATTACGACGGGGTCGTGGTGTACGACCCGGCGAAGCGCTATACGATAAATCTGGCGTCGAATATTGCCGGAGCGGAAACCCGGGTTATCCTTTCTCCTGCGATGCTGGAGGAGTTCCGCCGGCGGGTCGATCCCGGTGTGGACGTCATGGATATCCGCGACCTCGCTTTTCCCGACGAGCATACCGCATTCTGCTGGTACAGGGAGCACGTCTTCCCCAAACAGGACCATCGGATGCTGGGTGTGGTGAAAGACTGCTATATGTACGACGTGATCCGCGACTACCTGATCGCGAGCAACTCCCCGACGTTCTGGCTTTACGGCGAGAACGACGAAGGTGCCTATCCCGAGAATCTGGACGACGTCGTCTGGCTGATGGAACATACCCCGGTCAATATTCCCGTTTTCGGGTCGTGGATCGGTATCGAAGAGGGCCGGGAGGTCGGTTATAACGAGTATTTCGGCACCCGGTTCGGCAGTTGGTACGGCAAGTACTCCCTGCCGTGTACGTGGGTGGGCGGTTACAGCTACCACAGCGGCGTGCAGCTTGCGGATTATTCGTTCCGGCAGACCAAGGTCCGGGCGAAGAAATTCCGGGAGTACGATCCCGAAAAGAAGTACGTGGCGCTGGTGATGGTGGACAGCGGCGACGCTCCGGCCTACTATGTCTACGACGGTCTTTTCCCGCGTCAGTGGGACGATCCGTTCCGCGGGCAGGTACCCCTGAGCTACGGACTGGCGCTTTCGATGCGGCATATCATGCCGGGCGTGATGCGACACCTCTACGACACGGCGACCGAGAACGATTACTTTTTTTGCGCCGTGGGCGGACTGGGATATTCTTACTCCCTGCTCGGACTCTGCGACTCGACCTCGATGCCGGAACGGAACTACCACGAGTATTTCCGCCTGACGGATGCGAACATGAAGGCGCTCGATATGGATATGATCATGATCTATACCTATTCGGGGTATGAGAAATGGTCGCCCGCCGACAGTCTGAAGGTCCGGAATCATATCGCTGCGATGCCTAACCTGACGTCGATCGTATCCGGACTCCACCGTACGGGATACTCCCCGGCCGAGGGCAACGGTTTCATCGGCGACAGGGGCGTGACGGTGCACCACGTGATGAACCATTGGTCGGACGACGATGACTGGGAGTTGTTCCGCAGCGGTCCGGCCGGCGACGGCCCTGCCGTGGATCATCTGGAAGCCGAACTGAGACGGAATGCCGAGACGGCCGATTTCATTACCACCATGTTCTACAGCTGGCATTACGGACCGCGGAGACTCAAACAGCTGCAGGACCGTATGGAAAAGGACGGATTCGAGTTCGTGACCCTCAATGAATACGATTATTTGTACCGGCAGAGCTGCAAACAGGAAAACCGCAGCGCCGCGACTGCCGAAAACCAACAATGAAAAACCCATAAACTTTTGAGCTATGAACAAACGTATATATCTCCCGATTTTGGCGGTTCTCTTCGCCGGGATGATCTGGTCGTGCAGCGACCCGGAGAATACGGATATCGAGAACAATTTCGCTCCGCTGAAGGAAGTTTCCGTGCCCGATTTCTACCAGTTCGCCCAAGGGCAGAACGTCGAGATCACGGGCCGCGGCTTCAGCAGCCTCGACTCCATCGTGCTGAAACCCGTGGCCGGCGGATTCGACTACCGGCCCGCCAAGGCTTCCGCCGGTGCGTACAGCTATTCGCTGACCATTCCCGAAAATATTCCGGTCGGCGACTATAATCTGATGCTCTACCGTTACGACGGGCAGAGTCACGATCTGGGCCGGATTTCGGTGCACTCTCAGATCGTCATCGACAAACTGGAGGGCGACGAGAAGACCTCGCTCGAAGGCGGCGTGGAACTGCTCGCCGACGAACGGGGCCGCTCGCAGTTCTGTCCGGGCGATTCGATCATGCTGATCGACAAGCAGACTTCCAAGGTCTTCAAACTGGCCGCCAGCGTCGATTGGCGTTCGCCCTACCGGCTTTCTTACACGACTCCCGAAGAGTATCTGGGCGAAGCCAAGACCTACCTGCTCCGAGGCTCGACGGTGTCGTATTTGCAGGACCTCGAAATTCTCGATATCAAGGTCGGAGACTATTACGAGGGCGGCATCATCGTCTGGTTCGATCCCGAAAAGGCGCTCAGCGGTATCTGCATGAACATCTTCAACGGCGCTACGACCCAGCGCACGGACAACAGCGACAACAAACGTCTGCCGATGGGTTCCGAATATTTGGCGGGACAGTCCAATGGCACTGAGAAACCCGAGGCGTACGCTATCGGCAAGGGCGACGTGAATACCAAGAAATTCTACGATTTCGAAGTCAAGCAGGGACACGATCCCGCCGCTATCCACCACCGCGATTACAACGGCACCAACGCGCTGCCTTCGATACCCTATATGGCTCGGAACTATAAACTGGTGGGACTCGACGGCCAGACCTACGAGGATTGGTTCGTCCCCTCGATCGAGACGCTGCGCAGGATTCTGTACATGCGCGACGAACTGAACGAGAAGTGCGATTCGCTGGGCGGCGAACCGCTGCCGGGCAGTAAGTACGTCTACAAGTACGAACCGTTCAAGGGTCAGAACTGCTGGGGCTACGGCGACGGAATGAGTACGACCTCGTCGAACGTGGACAGCAATCCCGACCTCTATTACAACATGAAGCTGGTCGTGTTCCGTCCGACTCCTGCCGAGGAGAGCGGAGGCGAATTTGTCGAGAGCGATCACGTCTCTTCGTACATGATACAGGCGCCGGACTTCGCATTCCGGCTGGTGCGCAAATTCGGGTATGAAAAAAAGTAAAAACGCAGGATTATGAAAAAACTGTTTAAAATGGCATTGGCATTCGTCCTGTCGGCGTCCGCCTTTGCCGCATGCGACGATAATGATGCGGACCTTCTGCCGCCGCACGTTCCTTTTACGGTTACGGACCTTACCAACGTTATGATCCCCGACGTGTCGGTCACGCCGGGAATGACGCTCACGATTCCGGGAACCGGTTTCAACGAAAAGGATACAGATCTGGTGCTGCATCCCGCTTCGGGCGGCGATGTGACGCCCGGCGGCGTGTCGGTGGACGAACAGCTTGCCGGGGTGACCTTCACTGTTCCGGAAAATTGCCCGGTAGGTGCTTACGCCGTGCGGCTGACGCGGTCGGACGGTCGGACGGTCAGCCTCGGCACGCTCGATGTAAGCGACGAAATCAGGCTCTCCGATGTGTCGGCCAACGAAGTCTACAGCCGTGACAGCTGGATTACCGTCCACGGCTTCGGCTTCTATACGGGTGATCTGGTATTGCTGTCGGATTTTTCCGAGACCTACACGAAGGAAACGACCGTATCGAAGGTCACCGAAGACGGTGGAACGATCCGTTTCGAGAGTCCCACCGGAGTTACGGGCCGTGTGACGGCCCGGCTCAAACGCGGCATTGTTACCGTGGATCTGGCCGATTTCGTGATCGGCGAACTGCTGCCGAAATTGACTGACGTTGGGGTTCCCGCCGTGTCGATCACTCCGGGCATGACCCTCGAAGTCACTGCCGAGGGCATCGCTACGACCGACACCCGGCTCCTGTTGCGCAAAGACGGGACAGATGCCTCCATGGAGCAGGTGACGCTGACCGAAGAGAGCTTCCGTTTTACGATTCCGGCGTCGCTCGCGGCCGGAACCTATACGCTCTGCGTAAACCGTACCGACAATACGACCATCGAACTCGCACAGATCGAACTGGTGTCGGTGATTACGATCGCAGATGCGGCCCCCGCTCTCGATGAGTGTCCCGTGAACGAGCCGATTACGATCAACGGCATCGGTTTCTATCCGGGCGATAAGATTCGTTTCGTATGCGCGGAACAGAGTATCGACCAGTTGGTGGACTTCGTATTCGAAAAGTCGGACGACGATGCGATAACGGGCGTAACGCTGACTCCGCCGGCCGACTTTTTCGGTACGGCCGAAATCCGCGTGGTCCGGGGCGCCGTGACCAGTCCGGTCGTGGAGGTGAAGGTCGTGGATGCGGTGGGCAACGTCGTGATTCCGTCGTTCTCGATCGTGAAGGGCCAGACCGTGACCATCGCCGCGACCAATGTCAAGGCGGATGACGTATTCGAATTGCTTCCCGCTTCGGGCGATGCCGTCGTTCCGGCGAAGGTCTCTTCCGACAATGCCGGATATACGATGACGCTTCCCGCCGATATCGCAGCCGGGACCTACACGCTCCGCTCTTCGAGGACCGGACAGGATTTGGGCGCTCTTACGGTCAGCAGCCGGATCGAACTCGACGGGCTGACCATGTCCGACGATATCTTTATCAAAGGCTCGGCGCATGAGATCGTCTTTACGACCTCTTCCGAGACCGGTGCTAAGACTTTCGCACCGGGCGATAAGGTGCAGCTTATCGACAGCGGTTCGAATGTCGTCGTGGATGAAACGGTTGCGCTCGATGCTGCCAATGCGAAATTTACGCTGACCGTTCCGCCGATCGTCGAAGGCGACGCTGTCGTCAAACTCGTCCGCGGCGGACTCGACATGCAGCTCGGCGGAGTCAGCCTGATCGACGAAGTGAAAGTCGGCGACTACTTCAAGGGCGGTATCGTGGTTTGGCTCGATCCTGAAAACAAGGCGCACGGTATCTGTATGAACCTCTTCCACGGCAACAGCACCCAGCGCAACGCAGGCGTGCTGCACAACCGCCGTACCGCTTTCGGCCACGAGAATCTCGATCACGGAACCGACGGCGAGGAATTCATGGCTATCGGTATGGGCGACGTTTGTACGCAGATGATCTTCGACGCCGAGCGCAGAGCCGGTTACGATCCGTCGGAGCCTGTGCGCGACGATCCGCCTCACGACGGTCCGGCCCTTTCGGCCGCCCGGCTGTGCGCCGATCTAGTGACTGCGGACAAGTACACCGGCGTCGAGTACGACGACTGGTATCTGCCTACCATCGAGCTGCTCAATTTGGTCTATACCATGCGGAACGAACTCAATGTCGAGTTCGACAAACATGGCGGCGAATCGTTCGCAGGTACGGGATATGTTTATCAATACGGTCCCGAAGCGGGTCAGAACGGTTACGACTCGACCGACGGCAGTTCGAACTACATCTCTTCGAATCAGTCGAACCGCGATGCGGACAACGGTCTGAATCAGGCCCGCTTCCAGAGCTTTACGCCTGCCGGGGCTTCGGGGTGGTACAACAAGCTCGATCCGTATTATTACGTGCGCGCCGCACGCAAATTCTAGGCGGTTTGTCCTGCGGGCCGGAATTGTCGGTCCGCAGGACCTGCCGAAACGAAAATAACCTGAAAACTATAAATCTGACGATATGAAGAAAAAATGGATCATAATGACAGGACTCGCCGTGCTGCTGATGGCGGCAGGCGCATCGGCTCAAGAAAAGGGCGGGGAAGGACTCGATCAGGAGCCTAGCAAGCCCGAAGCGGCCGTAGACCTTGCGGCGATCGCCAAACAGCGGATGGCCGCCAAAAGAGTGCTCAACACCTCGACGATTGCCGACACGCCGTTACCCGGCGGCGGCAGGGTGGTATGGAGCATCGGAAAGAAAGACGGTTCGTCCGCCGACCTCGCACTGGGGCCGGACGGCTTCCGGCAGTTCCTCGCTCATGACTTCGGATTCGAAGACAAAAATTTCGTCGTCGGCGCCGACGACGCCCGCCATGCGTTTCCGTATGTACTGCCGGGACCTGTCGATACGTGGGGCGGCAGCTGGCCTACCTCGGGATGGCATACTCACCAGCTTAATATCGACTTCGGAGTGGATGTGCTGCCGGCCTCCGGGCAGTGGAAGCTCGTCGTGAATCTGCTGGACTACGCCAAGGAATTTCTGCCGCTGGTCAAGGTGAGCATCAACGAACAGGACTGGAAACTTCAACTTTCGGCCGAAGGGTACGACGTCCGTACGCAGAAGGTTCCGTTGTACGACCAGCCGCTGGTCGATACGCTGCCGATTCTGGGCGACTGGAGCAAATGCACTCCGCTGGCGCTCGAAATACCCGTGGAACCCGGCATGATCCGCGAGGGAGGCAATACGGTGAAAATCTATGTACTCGAAGGATCGTGGATCCTATTCGACAACGTGGAGATGACGGCTCCTGCCGGAGCGAAAATTACCGTTCCGAAAAAAGCTTTCGTCAATAAGGTTGAAGCGGCGGATTACCGCATCCGTGAGGACGGTACCGATTATCAGCCGTTGCTGGTGCAGGTGGAACAGCTCTCCGGCGAGCCGGTGATTTCGGTGCAGCTCGACGGCAGGACCATCTTTAGAAAAAAGGTTGAGACCGGCACCTATAATTTCGAGGTGCCGATGCCTTACGCCGAGGAGCGGACCGAGAGTGTATACAAAGTGCTCGTGGACGGCAAGACGGTTCGGGAGGGGACAGTGGTCCGTTCGGCGCAGCCGCTGCAGACTCCGGCCGATTACGTCGATACGTGGATCGGTACGGGCCATTCGCGTTGGATGATCGCCCCCGGTCCGTGGATGCCTTTCGGTATGGTGAAGATGTCTCCCGACAATCAGAACGGCGGGTGGCAGGCCGGCTATCAGCCGACGTTCGAAAATCTCGGCGCCATCAGTCACATCCACTGCTGGTCGATGGCCGGGCTGGGCATGATGCCCGTGAACGGACCTTTGCAGACGTGGGTCGGTGACCAGTGGAATCCCGACAGCGGTTACCGCTCGTGCATCGACAAGCGTTCGGAAAAGGCTCCGATCGGCAAGTACAGCGTACACCTGACCGATTACGACATCGAACTCGAAGCGACCGGAACTACGCGCTGCGGTTTCCAGCGTTACACCTTCCCGAAGGACCGCGGCAACGGCCGCGTGATGATCGACATGCGCGTACAGGGCGAGTTCGATTACGATATTAAGAATTTCGAGATTCGCAAACTCGACGATTATACGATTCAGGGCTTCAGCCACCAGTTCTCGCACGATATTTACTACGGTGACTCCGATCAGGAATACACGGTCTATTTCACCATCGAATTCGACCGGCCGATCGTCGGTTACGGCGGCTGGGTCGAGAAGCAGGTGCAGGACGGCGGCATCATCCGGGGAGACGATGTGCGCGAAGCGGGCGCTTTCGTGGAATTCGACGTGCGGAAGGACAATGTCGTGAAGGCCCGTTCGGGCATTTCGTACGTGGGTTTCAAGAATTCGGCGTTAAACCTTCGTACGGAGATCACCGAGCCTTTCGGCTGGGATTTCGATGCCGTGTGCCGTTACAACAAGCAAACGTGGAACGACATCATCGGCCGTACGCTGATTACCACCGACGACCGGAACGAGAAGATCAAATTCTATACGAACGTTTACCGTTCGGTCTGCAGCCGTTCGATCTACAGCGACGTGAACGGCGAGTGGGTTTCGGCTGACTTCGTTACCCGCCAGCTGGATGATCCGGACGACTGCACGTTGGGCGGCGACGCTTTCTGGAATTCGTTCTGGAACCTGAATCAGTACTGGAACCTCGTAACCCCGGAATGGAGCAAACGCTGGGTCAATTCGCAGTTGGCGATGTACGATACGCTCGGATGGCTGTCGAAGGGTGCGGGCGGCATGAAATATATCAACGTGATGGTCGCCGAGCATGAAATCCCGATGATGGTGGCGGCCTACCAGATGGGCATTCGTCCGCTCGACACGCAGAAGATGACGGCGGCCTTCGACGTGATGGAGAACTGTGCACCGCGCCGGCTGGCCGGCGGATATGTGGGCAACCGCGATATGGTGCCGTTCCTGAAGTACAAATACGTGCCCTATGAACTGGGTATTTTCTCCAATACGATGGAATACAGTTTCGACAACTGGACGATCGGTCAGTTCGCCAAATCGCTCGGCGACCGGAAGCGGTACGAAATCTACAACGACCGCGGTTACTGGTGGCGTAACGCCGTCAATCCGGCGAACGGCTTCGCCCATATGCGCGATACGACCGGGCGATTCGTGGCCGACTTCGATCCGTTCGCTTCGGGTGCACATGTCGAATATGTCGAGGGCAATGCTTGGCAACTCACGTTCTTCGTGCCGCAGGACGTTCCGGCGCTGGCCGATATTATCGGCCGCGACAAGTTCTCCGAGCGTTTGCAATGGGGCTTCGAGGCCAGTGAGCCGTGGCGTTACAACGCTCCCAACGACCAGTACTGGGACTATCCGGTGGTACAGGGCAACCAGCAGTCGATGCACTTCGCCTATCTCTTCAACTGGGTCGGCAAACCGTGGCTGACGCAGCGGTGGAGTCGCTCGATCGCCGAACGCTACTACAACATCGGTGCGGCGAACGCCTACCTCGGCGACGAGGATCAGGGGCAGATGAGCGCATGGTTCGTGATGACCGCGATGGGACTGTTCCAGACCGACGGCGGAGCGCGTTCGAACCCGATCTATGAGATCGGCAGCCCGATCTACGAAAAGATCGTGATCGACCTCGGCAAACGCTTCGGCCGCGGCGAGACCTTCACCATCGAAGCCAAGAACACTTCGCGCAGGAACGTCTACGTGCAGAAAGCCACGCTCAACGGTAAACCTCTGAATTCGTTCTGGTTCCCGGCCGAGGAACTGCTCAAGGGCGGCAGGCTGGAGTTGATTATGGGGCCGAAGCCGAATACGAAATGGGGTATTAAGGATTATGAATGAACCTTATGATTTATAAACGGATAATCAGAAGATCGCTGCTGCTGTTCGCGGCCCTGACGGTCGCCGCGGCATGCGGCAGCAACCCTGCCGACGACTCCGGAGGGCAGGGACCGGGTGAAAACCCGCCATCCCTGCCGCCGGAGGAGTTGACCGGCGACGTGACGGCCGACTGGCTGCCGCACGTCGGGAACATCCCCAAGTATTATTGGGATGCCCGCGGCGTACTGTATCAGGGTGACAAGAACGATCTTGGCCTGCATGACCATACGCGGGGTCTGCAGCATCATCTGCTGCTGCAATCGGTGGCGGGCCTGACGCACGGGGCTTTGAAAAAAGGCGAAACCGAGGTCGCGGTCTGGATGGGTGCAGATCACGAAGAGTACGGCATCGTCCGTTCGCGGCAGGCGCTCCATGATATGGGTGTCCTGAATCTGGGCGTCACGAACGGTTACGAACTGGCGACAAAAACCTTCCCTGCGGTGGGTGGAGAGGATGTTTCGCTTTGGGATAAGTTCGACGGTTACGTGCTGACCGACGTGGACAACAATCCCGAAAGCAACGTCGTCGCTTCGGTGGCTTCGCACGTTTACAATGCGATTATCGTGGATATGCGCGACAAGGCGCTGTTCGACGATGCGGGCTATACGATGAAGTACGATGCGAGAATGAAGACCACAGCCGACGCATGGCGGGAATTCCGCGACAAATGCGACAACCGTGCGTTGGTGCTGATGCCTGTCCAGACGGGCGAGCTTCGTGAATTCGCCATTGCCAACAAACTGTTCGTCATCAACCTGAACCACTTCTACAACGACGCTTCGCGCGGCGATAATTTTGAGATTTTCGCCGAAGTGCTCAACTGGTTGGCGCCCAATGCGCCCGTCTACGGCTGGGATCAGGGTATTGACGAGAACCGGATCGCCGAGACGATCTCCAAATTCGGCAAACATTCCGTGCCTTACGACTGGGGCTACAACACCACGCTGACCTCGCTCGATTATAAGAAACGGCAGAATTTCCCCGGAGCAAAGGGGATCGATCCGCGCGGGATCGATTACGATTTGGACAAAAAGTTCGTTTCGTTCTGGCTTACGGACGGCGACAACGTGCAGTGGATGATGGGCGGTTACGACCGCTGGTACGATCATCCGCAATCCGACGAGGTGGCCATGTCCTACGGTATGGCGGTCGGCAATACCTCGATGGTGGGCCCGGCGCAGTTGGCCGCCCTTTTTGCCAAACAGCCTGCTAATGTGAGCGTGTTCGAACGCGGAAGCTACTTCTTCGGCGATATTTACGGCGACTTGGCGGACCGGACGGCCGTGGTGAAGAAGATGGCCGAATTTCAGGCTGTGCAGATGAAACGTCACGGAGTCAAACTGCTGGGACTTGTTTCTCGTTACGACGCGGGACGGCCCGAGTCGATGGCGTATTACGAGGAGTTCATCAAGGCCAACGACGAACTCGAAGGGGTGCTGGTCATTCAGTACAGCCCTTACGCCGACGGGCAGGGGCGCGTTTTCTGGTTCAAGAACTCGAAGGGATGGGATATTCCCGTGGTGTGCAGCCGTTACTCGGTGTGGAACTGCGGCCGTGCGAACCAACCCTATGAGGGAACTCCGAAATACGTGGCTGACAAGCTGAAAGCGAGTACGGACGGCAATATCCGCCATTCGTCGATCTGTGTGCATTGCTGGAGCAAGT
>JAJPZH010000015.1:21824-38672 GCA_021204515.1 Alistipes sp.
GGTACCGGATGCGGACCGACGGACGAGAATGTGCCCAATCAGGATATGGTATCGTGGGATGCGCCCGGCATTGTCTTCTCGGCAGGCGCAGCTGCGCTTACGATGAAACACCTCGGCGATGATTTCAAGGCGGTCAATACGCAGGAGCTCATGTGGCGGCTGCGCATGGAGCATGATCCGGAGCAGACGCGCCGGATATTTGCCGCCATGCCGTAAAGAGTATGAAAAACAACCATTAGAATTACGATGGACCCAATGAAAATGAAGAAACTCTTGTTTTCACTCCTGCTCGGCCTGACGGCTGCGGGCGCGGCTGCGGCCGGAAAGGACTACACCAAATACGTGCTGCCCATTATCGGCACCGACAACGAATTCATCCTTTCCAACGGCAATGTGCTGCCTTTCGCGGCGCGGCCGTGGGGGATGAACCAGTGGACGCCGCAGACGGCCGTGAACTGCGAGCCGTGGCAGTATGTTTACGATGCTTATTACATTACGGGCCTCAAGCAGACCCATCAGCCCAGTCCGTGGGGCGGCGATTACGCCATGTTTTCGCTGCTGCCGACCGTCGGCGAAAAGAAATTCCGCGAGGAGGAACGCAAAAGCTGGTTTTCGCACAAGGCCGAGGTGTCGAAACCGCACTATTACAGTGTCTATCTGGCCGATTATGACGTGACGGCCGAGATGACCCCTTCGAACCGGGGCTGTCTCATGCGCTTCACCTTTCCGCAAACCGACCGGGCCAACGTGGTGATCGACGCCTTCGATCTGGATTCCTATGTTAAAGTTATCCCAGAGGAGAATAAGGTAATCGGCTATACCACGCAGTATTACCATAGCGGAAAGAAAGCTCCCGACAATTTCAAGAATTACTTCGTGATCGTTTTCGACCGCCCCTTCCGGGATTTTTCGGTGTGGAAGGACGACGGATTCGTGCCGGGTGCGGACGAGGCGGATGCCCGGCGGACCGGTGCCGTCGTCAGCTTCGCCACCGAACGGGGCGAACAGGTGCAGGCCCGCATAGCCTCTTCGTTCATCGGTTTCGAACAGGCCGAGATTACGCTGGCCCGCGAGATCGGCAACCGAAGTTTCGACGAGCTGTGCGAGGAGGGACGTACGGAGTGGAACGACTGTCTCGGCCGCTTCCGGGTCCGGGACGACGGTATGGACGATCTGGACAACGTGCGGATGTTCTACACGGCGCTTTACCGCATGTTCCTCTATCCCCGTGAATTTTTCGAATACGATGCCGAGGGAAATATGTACCATTACAGCCCTTTCAGCGGGGAGGTTCTCCCCGGGCGCATGCACACCGACAACGGTTACTGGGATACGTTCCGCGCCGCGCGGCCCTTCTTCGATCTGTTTTTCCCCGAGTGGCACGGAACCTACATGGAGTCGGTGGCCAACACCTATAGAGAGAGCGGCTGGCTGCCGGAATGGGTGTCGCCGGGGCATATCGACGCGATGATCGGCTCCAATTCGGCTTCGGTGATCGCTTCGGCCTATCTGTCGGGTGTTCCGGGGATGGATATGGGAACGTTGTGGGAGGCGATGTACAAGATGGCCTACAACGCCCATCCGACGCTCTCGTCGGTAGGGCGCGCCGGGGCCGAGGAGTATGACCGGCTTGGGTATGTGCCCAACGACGTCGGAATCCGCGAGAGCGCCGCGCGGACGCTGGAGTACGCCTACGACGACTTCTGTGTGCTGAAAGTCGCCGAAGCGCTCGGCAAGGACAAAAAGATCGTGGACGAGTTCAAAAAACGGTCGCTGAACTACCGGAATCTGTTTCACAAGGATTTCAACCTGATGGCCGGCAGGGATTCGAAGGGTAATTTCCGCCCGGATTTCAATCCGCTGGCGTGGGGCGGCGAATTCACCGAAGGCAACAGCTGGCACTACTCATGGAGCGTTTTCCACGATCCGAAAGGGCTGGCGGAGCTGATGGGCGGCGACAAGGCTTTTATCCGCATGATGGATTCGGTCTTCAGTCAGCCGCCGACGTTCGACGTCTCGGCCTACGGCGGGCAGGTGATCCACGAAGTGCGCGAAATGCAGGTGATGAACTTCGGCCAGTACGCCCACGGCAACCAGCCGATCCAGCACATGATTTACCTCTACGACTGGACCTCCGAACCGTGGAAAGCGCAGTACTGGGCGCGCCGGGTGATGTCCCGGCTCTACAGGCCCACGCCCGACGGTTACTGCGGCGACGAGGATAACGGCCAGACTTCGGCGTGGTACGTATTTTCCGCGCTGGGTATGTATCCGGTCAATCCGGTGGCGGGGGAGTATGCCGTAGGATCGCCCCTGTTCCGCGAGGTTGAGGTTACGCTTCCCGGCGGAAAGATCCTTACGATCAGCGCACCTGAAAACAGCGAGCGGAACGTTTACGTGGACGGAATACGGATCGATGGCCAGAAGTACGGCCGGAACTATTTCACCCGCGATCAGATACGCCGCGGCGGTCGGATCGAATTCGGGATGTCGCCGGAGCCGAACAAACGGCGCGGAACTGATGCGAAAGACTTTCCTTACTCTTTTTCGAACGAATATGAATAGGGCCGGGTGTCTGCGGGGCTGTTTCTCCGGTTTTGCAGTCCTGTGGTCCCACCTTGTATAAAACAACTGCTGAATTATGAATAAAACTTCTTCCGAAACGGGTAAGGGCGGCCTTTCCGGACTTCTGCCCGTGCTGTTCTGTTTCTTCGTCATGGGCTTCGTCGATATCGTCGGTACGGCCGTGGCCAATATCAAGGACACGCTCTCGCTCAGTTCCACGATGGCGGGCCTGCTTCCCAATTTCATTTTTATCTGGTTTCTGGTCTGCTCGATTCCTGCCGGGATGATGATGCGCAGAGTGGGGCGCAAGACGATGGTGCAGATCAGCAACGTCATCACCATTGTTGCCATGCTGTTACCGCTGCCGATGATATTCGGCATGGTCGCTCCCGGACTGGGTGTTTACATTCCGGTTTTCGTACTGATGGGCGTCGGCAATACCGTCATACAGGTCGCCCTCAATCCGTTGCTGACCAATGTCGTGTCGGGCGAGCGGCTTGCCAGCGCGATGACGATGGGGCAGTTCGTGAAAGCCCTCTCATCGCTGCTGGGACCCCAGATCGTGCTGTTCGCAGCGGTCGGGCTGGGCGACTGGAATTACGTCTTCGTGATCTATGCCGCCGTGACCCTGCTTTCGGCGCTGTGGCTCATGGCGACGCCTATTCCGCGCGAGGTGCGCGACGATTCGGGAAAGGCGACCTTCGGCGGGGCGTTCGGACTGCTCAAAGACAGGTATATCCTGCTGATGTTCCTGAGCATCCTGTTGATCGTGGGAATCGACGTGGGGCTGAATTTCTTTATCCCGGAGATCTTCCGCAGCGTTTACGCCGCCGAGAATCCGACTTCGATGAATACGCTCTATTTCGGGGCGCGCGCCCTCGGCTCGTTCGTTTGCGCCGTAATACTGGTGCGGTTTTCGGCCCGGAAAATTCTCGTGTGGACGATGGCGGCGTCCATCGCGGCCTATGCGGTGATGATGGTTTTGGCCGGAATCCCGGCCGGAGGCGCGGCGTCGCAGGCCGTGTTTATCTGCATGTTCCTGCCCGTGGGATTTGCGACGGGCAACGTCTTTTCGATCATCTTTTCGTTCGCCATGCAGCATAAGCCCGAAAAGGCCGATCTGATTTCGTCGCTGCTGATTATGGGCGTTGCCGGCGGCGGGGCGGTTACGCTGGTCATGGGTGCGTCGTGGGCGGTATGTCCGCCCTGCTGGTCTGCATGATCTTTATCCTCTTCGTCTCGCTCTATGTGCTGAAACGGAAATAAAATTCTCTGAGCAGATAAGTAGGGGCCGCATCTTTTCGGATGCGACCCCTGTCGTTTAGCGCTCTGCTTTGTCCAGTTCCCGGTAGAGGTGCAGGAAAAAATCCCGGTTGTCGGCCGAGACGTAGTACATGGTTTGGGCTTTGGCCCGCGAGAACGACTTGCAGTAACGCAGGTAGTATTCCGGACGGTTTTCGGGCGGTTCGCCGTTGGCCATCCAGTCCCACTTCGATTCGGCCAGATCGACTACTACGATTTTGTGGCGTTCCATGCGCCGGCCTTCCGGGATGCGAACGTTCTGCGACATGGACAATGCTTTTTCGAAGATCATGGGCGAGGCGATCGAGGAGCCTACCGAGAGGTAAATGCCGTCCTCCAGCTTATCGACGCTGTTCACGAAACGGAGGAAATCCGTTTCCGCGGTGCGGCCTACGGCGGCGAATGAGCAGAGCGGGTGCATGAACAGCACGTCGAGTCCGAACATGGGGTGCACGGTCAGCGGGATACGGGCCTGATGTGCGAGGTATTGCAGGCTGTATCCGCGGAACGGGAACGACATGTCGAACCGTCCCGGAGCGATGTCGTATCGTTCGATTTTTTCGAGCAGGTCGGCTGCGGCTGCGGCTTTGTCGGGATTGTCCGTATCGGCGATGTCCCTGCGGAGCGTTTCGCGGTCCGGGACCGTCAGTCCCTCTTCGGCGATCATCCGGCCCACGGTTTCGCCCAATCCGAGTCCCAGCCATGCGCCGGTCAGGATTGCGAGATTGATCCGATAAGCGGGTTCCTGCCACATGCCGAACGTTCCTTCGGGCAGATTCGTGCGGGTGTCTTCGCACCCGGCGCCCTGAAGGGCGAATTCCCAGTCATCGACGATCGAAGTGCCCGTCGTCGCCAGATGGGTCAGCCAGCCCCGGCGGACGAATTCGCCGACGAGCGGGCCGAGTCCGTTACGTATCAGGTGCGTGCCGAAGGTCAGGATGCGCGAAGCGCCTTTGCGCTTGGCTTCGAGGATGTCCCGTGCCGTTTGCCGAACGACGGCCAGCGTCTCTTCCGACAGCGGGTTCGGACGGTCTGCCGGATCGACTTTTTCCGTTGTGATCGTAACCTGACAGAGCCGCCCGGCCAGCGGACGGAATTGCAGTCGGTCGCGGTCGAAATAACTATTTGCCATAAGGCTGCATATTTGAGAGTTCGTAATACAGGTCCAGCAGGAACGCCCGGTTGTCCGCCGTCAGGAAATTCATGCCGAGCGGTTTGGTCCGCAGGAACGACTTCATGTAAGGCGTGTGGTATTCGGGATTGGAACGCGGCGGTTCTCCCTGCGTAAACCAGTCCCACTTGGGTTCGGCGAGGTCTACGACTAGGATGCGGTGCTTGTCGAGCCGCTCGCTGCCCTGCAGGGCGGCGTTCTGCACCATCGAATAGGCTTTTTCGAAAACCATCGGCGACATGACGGCCGTGCCGACCGAGAGATAAACTCCGCCGTTGAGCCGGCTTACGGAATCGACGTAGGACAGGAAGTCGAGTTCGGCCGCCCGCCCGATCGCCGCCCCGGAGCTGAGGTGGTGGGTGTAGATGATGTCGTGTCCGAACATGGGGTGCGCCGTCGAAGCCACACCCAGCCGGTATGCGCCCGCCTGCAGGCTGTATTCCCCATATGGAGCCGGAATCGCATGCCAGCCCGGTTCGAGCCGCGCTTTGCGGACCGCCGTCAGCAGATCGGCCGAAGCCGCCGCGTGGGCGGGTGAACGGCCGTCTTTCATGGCGTCGATGAGTTCCTGCTCCGAGGGGATGTTTACGCCCTGCTCGGCAATCGCCCTGCCGACCGAAGCCCCGTAACCGAAGCCCTGCCATACGCCTGTAATGATAGCCAGATTCAGTGAAAATCCGGTCTCTTCCCAAGTGCCGAACTGTCCCTTCGGAAGGTTTTCGTAAACGGCTTCGCTGCTTCGGCCCTGATAGGCGAATTCCCAGTCGTGGATGATTCCTGCGCCCTTCGTGTCCAATAGAGTGATACATCCCCGCCGGAGGAATTCCATCATCAGCGGGCCCAGCCCGTTCTTGATCGAATGGGCACCGAAGGCCAGCATCACCGAGCGGTCCGCCGCGCGGGCTTCGAGGATGTTCTCGGCCGTGCGCCGGATCTGTTCGCAGGCGCCGGGCGGCAGCGTCGGCCGCGGGTCGGTCGTTTTGATGTAGATTTCGCTGATGTTCACCTTGTTTTTCCGCTCTCTGAGCGGTTTCTGGTGAATCCTGCTTCTGTCGAATTTTTCGAAAGCCGTCATTTGATCTCTTTTTTGAGCAGGAACGATGCGATCTTTTTGTACTCCGTCAGGTCGGGGATGAGCAGGTCGGCGCCGGCTTGCAGCAGGCGTTTGTGTTTCGATTCATTCCAGCCGTAACGGCGTATTTCGTTGCTCTGGATGCCCACGGCCAGTGCACCTTTGTCGTGCGCTTCGCGCATCTCGACCGGGCCGTCGCCGAAAATGGCGAGCCGCTGTGTATCGACGCCCTCCGCGGCGAGAATTCGTTGAAGTACCTGCCGTTTGGGATCGTTGTGCATGTCGCCCACCGAACCGTAGATGCCGCCGGTGAAGTAGTCGGCATAGCCGAGCAGTTCCGCTTCGCGGCGCACGTCTTCCTGATCCGTGCCGCTGGCGAGGTAGATTCTCACGCCGTTTTCGGCCAACGTCCGCAGGAATGCGATGCTTCCGGCCACGGTTACGTCGGCAGGCGTCAGCACTCCCCGCTTCACGTTTTCGACGCGCTGGGCGATGAAGGCGAGGAGCGCGTCGTTGTAAATGTCCTTGTATTGCTGCGGGGTCAGTATTTCCGCTTCGGGCACGAGTCCCCATTTCTTTACGATTCCGACCAGCATCGCCATCTGGTTGATGGTCTGGATGCCTGTCGAGCGTGTGATGAAATCGCGGCTGCTGCTGCGGATCTTGGCTGTCAGGTCGTCGTCGAACCTTCTGCCGCCCGTGACGGCCTGCATCATGCACTTCTCCATGACCTCCTCCCAGCCTTCGCGCAGCACGGAGATCGTGCCGTCATGGTCGAAGACCGCATATTCGAGCGCCGGGCGTTTTTCGATGCTCTTCAGGTCGGTTATCACCTCCATTGTAAAAGGTTCCGTCACGCGGCGGGGATTTGCGTCGGCGTTGTAGGTAAGGTCGCGGTTGGCGATGATCGTCCGCAGTTCCTCCGGGGAGCAGGTGCCCGTCTGGTGGAGTTTCTGCACCGTGACGCCCGCCACCGAGTTGCCGATGTGAAGTGCCTGCCCGATCGTCAGTCCGCCGGCCAGCGAGAGCGCGAAGCCTGAGAAAAAGCTGTCTCCGGCCCCTACCGTGTCGAGTTCGGTCAGCAACGACAGCCCTTCGGCGGAGGTGAATTCGCCGTCGCAGGCCATTGCGCCGAATTCGCCGCGACTGACAATCAGCGGGTCGCCCGTCAGCTCCCTGTAGCGTGTCATCAGCGAGCGGAGTTCGTCCGCCGGCATGAAACTCTGCATCGGGTCGAGTGTAATACCCAGCTCGGCGGCCACTTCGTGCGTGTTGAGCTTGTGCCACATACCTTTGAAACGGCGCTGCATCGTACGGGAATCGACGATGAAGGGAACCTGCGGATTCTCGCGCGCCAGTTCGTTCAGTCCGGCGATGAATTCATCCGTGTAGATAGTGTCTTCGAGCTGCTGATTGATCAATACCACGTCCGCTGTTTTCAGTGCCCGCCGGACGTCGGCGAGCAGTTTGCAGACGACTTCGCCGTCGATCGCGTTTCTTACGCCCGTGTCGATACGCTCCCGTTCCTTACCGTCTACAATGGGTTTCATGTAGGCCGGGGTGGTCCAGCCTCGCTGCTGGACGGTCAGCCGGTGTTCCGACGGTTGCAGGCCGGACATCAGCCGCAGCATCTCCTGCCCGAACAGGTCCGCTCCGATGACCCCTATGGGAATTACGTTTCCGGCGCCCAGCGCGCAGAGGTTGGCAAATACGTTTCCTGCGCCGCCCAGCGAGTCGGTCAGCGTACTTACTCGCCGGACCGTGAATCCGGTTTCGAGCGAGGGTTCCGAGTCTTCGCTCCGGATATGGAAATAGATGTCCAGACAGAAGTCGCCGATCAGTACGACCGTCGTCTTTTTCGCGGCTTCGAGCATTCGGCCGGCCGCCGCTATGAGTTCGTTCTTCATCTTATTAATAAAGGTATTGTTTAGGTCTGTTGAGTTGTATGTACTTATTTAAACGTAAAAGTAAGTAATATTCTTTCAAATTCCAAATTCGAAAAGGGGAGCTGCCGAAGGCTTCGGGATGGGCGTTTCCAACCTTTTTTTGCAGTTGGAAGACGTCTGAGCGGGATGCAACGGGGTCGGCAGGATTCTGACCGCCGTCCGAAATAGTCCGTTTTTTTTGAGAAAAGCAAGAATAGTGTAGGAATTTAGCACGAATAAGACAGGATAAATTGCAGCTTTGTTCGTACTTTTGTAAAAACCGAAAACTTAAACCTTTAAATAATACGACAATGACAAACCTGAATGAACTTTACGAAGCGATTCTGAACGGGAAACTGGAGCAGGCGCAGGCCGTGACCAATGCGGCGGTCGCCGAGGGTATCTCTCCGCAGACGATCATAGACGGATATATGGTAAGGGGTATGGAAGAGATCGGCGCGCGGTTCGAGGCCGGAAAAGCCTTCGTGCCGAATCTGCTGATGAGCGCCCGGGCCATGAAAGGTTCGCTGGAGATACTCAAACCCCTGCTCAAGGGCGGACAGGGCGCATCGGTCGGGAAAGTGGTCATTGGCACCGTGAAAGGCGACCTGCACGATATCGGCAAGAATCTCGTCGCGTCGATGCTCGAAGGGTGCGGATTCGAGGTCATCAATCTCGGCGTGGACGTGTCGAGCGAAAAGTTCATCGAAGCCGTACGGGAAAACGATGCCAACATTATCTGCATGTCGGCCCTGCTGACTACCACCATGAACTACATGAAGGAGGTCGTGGCGGCGGTCGAAGCGTCGGGACTCAAAGGCCGGGTAAAGGTCATGGTCGGGGGTGCTCCGCTGAACAACGACTTCGCCGCCGCTATCGGCGCCGACGGATACAGTTCGAACGCCAACGAAGCCGTTTCGCTGGCCCGTCGTCTGATAACCGCTTAGGCGATGTTCGTCCGGAACGACATACCTTTTCAGGAGCTGGGGATCGACTTCGGCAACATCTGGGGCATTACGGGAAACGACGGGTATGTCCCCGACCCGCAGTCGCAGGAGCTTTTCGAATCCGTCGCCGGGGAGATCGTCCGCATCTGCCGTCCGCAGTACGGCTATGCGGTTTTCCGCAATGAGGGCGTCCATAAGACGGCTATCCGTCTGGGCGGCCGGAGTCTCGGGGTCGGCGCCATTATCGCCCGCTACCTGAAGCAGGCCGAGGAGTATGCGGTATTCGTCGCTACGGCCGGAGTCGAGTTCGAAGCCATGCAGCGGCGTCTCCGCGCCGAAGGCGACATCGTCCGTCAGTTTTTTGCGGATATGATCGGCTCCGAAATTGCCGAAGCGGCGGGCCGGGTGCTTTCCGAGGCTCTTGCCGTGGAGCAGGGCTGTCGGGGATTTCTCGTTAGCAACAGCTACAGCCCCGGATATTGCGGCTGGCCCGTGTCGGATCAGCAAACGCTGTTCGCGCTGCTGCCCGAAGCGCCGTGCGGTATTACCCTGAGCGATTCGAGCCTGATGTCGCCGATCAAATCGATCAGCGGCGTGATCGCCCTCGGCCCGAAGGTCGAGAAAAAACCTTATGGCTGCGCGATATGCGGCAAGAAAGATTGTTACAAAAACCGATTACGTAAAAAAGAAAACCAATGAATACGACTGCTTGGATAAAATCCCTTATCGAGTCCGGCCGGCTGGCGGCCATGCCGATCATGACTCACCCCGGTATCGAACTGCTGGGGCGCAGGGTGCTGGATGCCGTGACCGACGGCCGTGTGCACTTCGAAGCCATCGAAGCCCTCAACGAACGTTTCCCGCAGTCGGCGGGGTGTACTGTCATCATGGACCTGACGGTCGAAGCCGAGGCTTTCGGCGCGTCGCTCCATTTTGCGGACGACGAAGTCCCGAGCGTGGTCGGTCGGCTGGTTTCCAATTTGGATGAGGTGAAAGCGTTGGAGGTGCCTTCGCTCGATGCGGCTCGCGTACCCGAATACCTCAGGGCGAACCGTCTGGCGGCGGAACGTATCGACAAGCCGGTATTCGCAGGCTGCATAGGTCCCTATTCGCTGGCCGGACGGCTGTTCGACATGACGGAAATCATGATGGGAATCTATACCGAGCCGGAAACCGTGAATCTGCTGTTGGAGAAGTGCACGGAATTTATCCGGAATTACTGTCTGGCGCTCAGGGAGTGCGGCGTGGCGGGCGTCATCATGGCGGAGCCGGCTGCAGGCCTGCTGCCTAACGAAGAGTGCATGCAATATTCGTCGGTGTATGTCAAACGAATCGTCGAAGCGGTGCAGGACGATAGTTTCGCAGTGATTCTCCATAACTGCGGAAATACGGGACACTGTACGCAGGCCATGGTCGCCACGGGAGCCAAAGCTTACCATTTCGGCAATAAGATCGACATGCTCGATGCGCTCCGGGAGTGCCCTGCGGACGTGTTGGTGATGGGCAACCTCGATCCGGTGGAGATTTTCAGGAATGCTACTCCGCAGCAGACTGCGTCCGCCACGCGCGATCTGCTGAACCGTGCCGCCGGTTATCCGAATTTCGTCATTTCGTCCGGCTGCGACACGCCGCCGCAGGTGCCTTTCGAAAATATCGAAGCCTTTTATAAAACGGTGGAGGAGTTTAACTCCGCGAAATAACCGATCGGGCCGGACATTGAGTCCGGCTTTTTTACGGGTTTTCCGGCCGGGATGTCTAGAGCCGGAAGTCCTGCCTGCGGAAATCCGAAGCGGAGATCCCTACGATCCGCTTGAACGTGCGCGAGAAGTAGTCGGCGCTTCCGAAGCCGAGTTTCGCGGCGATCTGCGAAACGGTCATGGAGGTTTTGAGCAGGTATACCGCCGCCTTATTGATCTTCAAGTGGATGAAGTAGTTGATCGGTGACAGCGAGGTTTGCCGTACGAACTGCCGGTAGAAGTACGACTCGCTGTACCCGGCGTATTGGGCGATTTCCTTCAACGTCAGCTGACGCTCCAGATTCTCTTTCATGTAGAGGGTTACCCGGTTGATCATGCCTTCGACATGCCGGGGCTGTTCGCTCACGATCCGGAATAGGTCGATGAACTGGAACGAAGCGATGAAGTGGGCGAAGGCGATATTGGCGTAGTTGAGCCTTTCCAGCGACAATTCCCCGCATAGCACCGCATAGAGGTTTTCGAAAATCTCTATGCGCTGTTCCACGCGAGAGTAGATCGAGGGCAGCACTGTCGTCGGTTCCGACATGCTTCGGGCGAATATCTTTCCTTTTTCGCCGTCGAATTCGACCCAGTAGACGCTCCACGGATCGTCCTCTGCCGCGCCGTACCTCAAAGGCGTATCTTTGGGCAGTACGATGTACTGGTTGGCATTGACGGTGAACCTCCGGTCTTTGATCCTAACGAACCCCTTTCCCAGCGTGCAGTAGAGGAAAATATATCCGTCGCTGCCGTCGGGACGGTCGATGCGGTGAAGGCGTGCGTGCGCGATATGCCCCAGAGAGCGTACGTACAGATCCCCGGTCAGCGGATTGTCCTGCATCAATTCCAGAAATGGTTGCGGAATGACGATGATTCTTTCTCCGGGAAACCCGGCTTCAATGCCCATTGTTCAAAAGTCCTGCTGTTCGTAAACCCGGGATCTCGGAACGCCCGGACGGCGTGCCGAACGCCGCAAGACAAATATAGCAATAAATCCCGATAATACCAGCTCTGCGGGGCGGAAGGCGTATTTTAAGACCGGGAATTTGTCCGGTCCGCCCTGTCGGATAAACTGCGGCGCAGGCATCGATGCCTGCGCCGCAGAACAGTTGTTTTCGGGACGTGGAATCATCGTCGCCGGCTTAGAACGGGTAGCCGATAGCCAGATGGAATCCGAGTCCGTCCTTGAAGCTGGAGATGTTGTAATAGCCCGTTTTGTCCGGATTCGGGTAGGGGGTGTGCAGGCCGATTCCCAGATCGGCGCGGATGACCAGATAGCTGATGTCGTAACGCAGTCCGAAGCCCGTTCCCAGAGCGATTTCGTTGAGCAGACCCTTCCATTTGAGTTCGGCGCCGGGACGCTTGGGGTCCTTTTTCAGCAGCCAGATGTTGCCCGCGTCGAGGAAAACCGCTCCGTTCAGCCGTCCCATGATGCCGAAGCGGTATTCGACGTTGGCTTCCAGTTTGAAGTCGCCGGTCTGATCCAGATAGCCGTTGCGGTCGTCTGCGGGCGGGCGGTAGCTGCCCGGACCCAGCGACCGGATCGTGAAGGCCCGGATACTGTTGGCTCCGCCGATGTAGAACTGTTCGCTGTAGGGCATCACTTCGGAGTTTCCGTAGGCGTATCCCACTCCGACGAGAAAACGGGTGGCCAGCCAGTTGTTGCGGCGTCCGATGCGGTGGTAGAACTTCACTTCGCTCACCTCCTTGACGAACTGCGAGAAGCGGTTGCCGAACAAATGCTGCGGCTGTTTGCTGCCGAACAGGCTCAGGACGCCCGAAAGGATGTTGCCGGCCGAGGTTACGCTGTTCTGCCAGTAGAAGCGGCGGTTGCCGGTGCGGCCGTAGGTTTTGTCGAAGGTGTAGGTGTAGTTGATCGAGGGAACGAACTGGTTGCGGAAACTCATGGCGATCGCCGGATTCTCGTCCATTGTCTTGTCGAAAGCTTCGGTCGTGTGCAGCAGTTTGTTGTAGGTCAGTTTGAATACGGTCAGCGAATGGCGGCTGTAGGGTGAAGTCTGGAAATTGTAGCCCGCCGAGCCGCTGAAGGCGATCAGCCGGAAGAAGCTGGGGCGGTTCATCAGGTCCACGCCCAGCTGGAACGTCGTGCTGCCGGGGTATCTCAGCCTGCGCGTTGCGAACGACGGCAGCAGCAGTCGCGGAATGTTGAGGTTGGCGTTCAGCCCCAGTTCGTAGGAGTTGAGCCGCGACGAACGGCCGCCGGAGTTCTTGTTGCCCGTCTGCCATTCGTACGAGCCGTTCAGCTTCACGGCGAGCACCTCGCCGCCCCGGAAGAGGTTGTTGTTGCTGACCTTGAAGGTGATGCCGGGACCGATGAAACTGTTCGACTTGGAGGTTACGTCGGTCTCCAGCGCCGCTTCCAGCGGATAGTCGAACTGCGCGTCGATGACCACGTCCAGCGTATCGGAGCCACGCAGCGAGTCGAGCGGCGTGACGCCCAGATTGACCGAGCGGAAAATGCCCAGCTTGTTGAGGTCGGTCTGTGTGCGGTTCTGGGCGTCCACGGTGAAGAGCTGGCCGGGTTCGAGCGAGAGCGTCCGGGAGAGTATCTTCGGGCGTATTTTCATCGGCCTTTGGGCGATGACCCGCACGTCCCGCAGGCGGAACGTATCGGCCGGACCGGGCTTGATGTTGGTGAGGCGGACCGTGATGTCGCCCACGCGGTAGGGTTTGAGGGCCACTTCCGGGACGTTCGGTTTGAGGTTCAGCCGCAGGTCGACCCGCTGCCGTTCGACGGTCGTGTCGGCGAGGTATTCCATGTATTCCGGCCGGAAATAATAATAGCCTCTGTTGCGCAGCAGCTGCGATATGCGCTTGCGTTCGAGCGTCAGCGAGTCCATGTTGTACTGCGCCCCGACCCGCAGCAGGGAGGTCGCCCGCATGCTGTCGATCAGGGGTTGCAGGCCGCCCTCGGCCTTCGGGTAGGAGATGTTCGAGTAGTACCACGGCGGCGCGATGCGGAGCGTATAGTAGACCTTGGCCTTTCTGCCGTGTTTGCGGTAGAGCAGGGAGTCTTCGGCTTGGGAGCCGAAGTAACCGTAGTTTTCGAGCACCTGTTCGGCGACTTTGGTCCGCAGTCCGGGCTGCACCTTGGAGATCAGCACGGGCTGTTTGGCCAGCCGCTTGTAGAGCCAGTATTTGAATCCCTTCTCCTTCGGCGTGTAGAGGTAATTATAGGCCCACAGGCCGACCGGCAGCGGCGTGCGGAGATAGGGGCTGTAAAGCGGGTTGTTCGGGGCCACGGAGAGCGGCTCCTTCACGGCCGATTCGGCCGCGGCGGAGAGCACGACGCCCGAATCGGGTTCGATCCGGATCTTCCTAACTCCCGTGTACAGGACTTCGTCCGTTCCCAGACGCCGGGTCGTGGAACAGGCCGCCGCGAGCAGTACGGCGCAGAGGAGTATGCAGCTATTTCTGATGCGCATCGGACTCGTTTCGTTTTTGTTTTTCCTTTTCTTTTTCCGCTATGGGACGCATCGGTTTGAACAGGTCGCCCAGCCGGAGCAGTTTCTTCCGGATGACGAAGCCCACGCCCGTCTCGGTGATCTCGCCTTCGAGGATGCTTTCGTAGCCGGTGTGGCGGAATACTTTCAGGTACATGTTGTCGCGTTTGGTCAGCATGTATTCGAGCGAAATGTCGTCGATCAGGTTCTCCTTCAGGTTCTGCGACGGGTCGGCGTCGGTGCTGAATTTGCCCCCGATGACGGCGCGCACGCGGTTGCTGAAGAGACTTTTGGACAGCCGGTACGAATAATCGGTCCGCTGGCCGTTCGGGTCGTCCTCGCCGTAGGAGTCGATGCCGAAGCTGAGGTCCACGCCCTTGAGGTTGTTCTGCGCCCACTGGTTCAGCTCTTTCTGGATGAACGAGTTGAGCGGGTTTTCGGTGCTGACCTTGGCGGTCGTTCCCGGACCGGTGTAGGTGTTGTAGATGAGCAGGTTCATCGCCTGATTGGCCCGCTGTTCGGCCGTCAGCGAATTGAGCTGGTTCTGCATCGTGAGGTCCTCGGGAGCCGACAGCCCGAAGCTGATTTCGAGGTCGTTCAGCGTATTGCGGATATTGATGGAGATGTTGAAATTGACGGAGCGCGCATCCTGCCCGTCCGCGGAGACGCTGGCCCGGACGGTCTCGACCGCCGTAATGTTGAAGGCCGGGTCGGCGACGTTTCCGACCCAGTCTACATAGCTGTCCGGCGTGATCTTGAATATCTTCTGGGAGATCACGGGCGGATTGTAGCGCACCGTTCCGCCCGAAAGCACGTATTTGCCCGAAAGGCCGACGTCTCCCAGCGGATTCATCGTGAAGGTCAGGTTGCCGCCGCCCTGCAGGTCTATCCGGTTGCTGCCGTCGGCGGAGAGGTCCACGGCGGCTTGGACGTCGTCGTTGATGTCGACGTTGAGGAGAATGTCCATACCGCCGATCCGCACCGCCGGGGAAGCTTCGGCGAAGCTTGGGGTGTCCATGTCGCGGAACGAAACGAAGGTCACGATGTTCTGCGGACGCTCCTTCACGTCCATCGGCGAATCCTGCATGACGTAGTTGATGTCGGTATTTTTGAGCAGTGCGACGCTGCCCCGGACGACGAGTTCGTCCAAGGGGCCTTTGGCCGTCGCGTTCAGGTCGAGATAGGCTTTCCCGTAGACGGCGGTGCCCTCCTTCCGGGCCACGTTTACGAACTGGAAGTCCGACGCCCGCAGCGCGATGTCGGCCGTTATGCGGCCGAAGTCGGTCAGATCGACGTTGCCTCCGATCGTCAGCGGGCTTTTGTTCGGAGCGGTGACTGTGAAGTCATCGAACAGCACCCGGCTGTCGTCGATGCGGATCGTGTCGGACGACAGACGGAACGAAGTGCCGATCATCGGCACGCGGACCTCCGCCTGCGCGAACTGCAGGCCGCCGTTCAGCTTCAGCCGTTCGGGTGTCCCGCCCGCATGGAGCTTCCCGGAGAGGATGCCGGAGAGACGGAGCATGTCGGCGGGCAGAAAGACGTCGGCCCGCTGCAGGGGGAATCCGGGGATCGACGCCGTGAGGTCGAGCGGGCTTTCCCGCTCTTTGCGGTAGTCGCCCCGCGCGGTCAGGACGTCGGCGCCGTCCAGCGTGAGCCGCACGTCGGCCTGCTGTTCCCGCCCCTGTTCGTAGAGTACGCCCAGCCCGACGTCTCCGAAACGCTGCCTGTCGTACGAGAGTCCGGCGACGGAGACATCGCCCCGGACAGCCAGCGTGTCGGCGCCCGTATTCAGGGTCACGGCGGCGCCCAGCACACCGCCGACGGGCGGGGCGGAGGGGAGCATCGCCAGTACCCCGCCGATGTTCAGTCCTGCGATGTCGAGCCGGATGCCGCGGAGCGAATCGGCTTCCGGAACCGTATGGATCGCAAACCGCTGGCCGCCGTGAGTCATGTCGAGGTCGGCGTTCAGGTTTCCGTCGAACCGGTAGACGAGGTAATTGCCGGGATTCACCGTCCACGGCTCGGAGCCGAATACCGGGGCGAGGGGCGTTACGGACGCACGGATCAGGCTGTCGTTCCATTCCGCTTCCGCTCCGAAGCGGAATCCCTCCCGGCCTGCACGGTTTTTCTGGTAGAAATTCACCGCTCCCGTGTTTCGTACGATGTGTCCGTATACTCCGGCGAGGGCTATGTTGTCCAGATTTCCGGGGGCGTTCGCCACGCGGAGGGCATATTCCAGCCGGTTCCCGTTCTGCGCTGCGCCCGCCGTCAGGGTGTCGAGAACGACACTGCCGTAAACCAGTTTTTCCACGCGCATCCGGAGCGATACGGGCAGGGAGTCGCAATTCACCCCGTCGATATCGAGGGCATTGAAAGCGACTTTTTTCGTATTCAGGAAACTGCTCAGGATATTGTCGCGCCCCGCTGTGACCCGCAGTCCGAAATCGGGCAGGGCGGGTTTGAGCGAATCCATATCGACGCGCTGCGAACGGATCTGCTGCGCCAGCACGCCGGCGCTCCGGGACGCGGCGGCGGTCAGCGAATCGAGCGGTTCGGGAGCGGTGAACGAGAGCGTCAGATCGCCGGAGGTCAGTCCGGCGCGGGTCGGCGCGGGGTGACCCCGGCCCCACCCGTGTGAGATAAAAAAAGGAGAGCCCCCCGGG
>JAJPZH010000096.1 GCA_021204515.1 Alistipes sp.
ACTGTGGACAAGGCGAGCACCATGCTGTTCGCACGGTTCGAATAATAAAACGCATTTTACCATGAAATCGAAAATCATTATTTTCTCTCTGCTGCTCGTAACCTTATGGGGTACACCTCATAAAGCTGCAGCACAGTTCTTCGCCGTGAGGACCGATGCTCTCGCGGTCCTTACCGGAACCCTCCACATCGGGGCTGAGGCATCGGTTGCAGACAGGTGGACAATAGAAGCCTCCGGATATTGGAATCCTATCCGGACATCAGACCTTTCCATGAACTTCGGAGCCGTGCAGATAGGCCCCCGTTACTGGTTCTACGAATCCTTCGTCGGACATTTCATCGGGGCGCAACTCTCCTGGGTCGGCTACGACCTCGGGCGCCGCAACCGCTGCTATGACGGGAACGCCTACGGCCTCGGCGTCAGCTACGGCTATGCGTGGATGCTTTCGAAGCGATGGAACATTGCTGTAGAGGCCGGAATCGGGCTGTTCCACACCCGTGACACACGACGCGACCCGACCGTCTCGGACTGGGAGGACGAATACATTTACCGTACTCGGCGCTGGACAATCTTTCCATCGCGACTGGAAGTGTCGTTTTCATATCTCTTTTAGCAATGGGAACTCGCAAATTCATATCGGCAGGAATCGTTCTCGGAAGTTCCATCTGGTTGCTGTTCGGCTGTTCAATGACCGGAAGGCTCCAACGCCGGCAGACGACGGCCTCACTTTCGCAGCTCACACGCACCGAACGGCAGGAGCGGCAACAGGACCGTCGCCCGCAAGTCGTACAACTCCGCCGGGACAGCGACACGTTCTATCTGGTACCAGTCGATACGCTCGACGGTGAACGCATAATGACCCTTCAGCTCGAAGAAGTAACAATCATATCACGCATGCGGTCGATCCCCGAGCGCAATGGACACGTTACAATAGATTTTATCGTGACACTCCCCAAATCGTTGCTCGGACAAAGCCGCAGTGTCGTTATCACCCCGATATTACACAAGGAGAAGAAAGCAGAGCAACTCGAGGACCTCGTGATCCGAGGCGGACGGTTCTCGCTCTTGCAGGAGCGAGATTACTGGCAGTACGAGAAGTATTGCTGGGTCTATGACCCGGACAGTGTGAAAGCCGAACAGATGTTTAACCGGTTGGTGAAATTCCCCTATCCCGAAGATGCCCGACTCGATTCCGTCGTCGAACGGCGAGGAGTAATGAACTACTACTATTCGCAACAGGTGCCGGCGGACGAGACAGCCAAACGAATGACCGTGACTCTGCAAGGCAAGGTGGTCGGGATCGACGACAGCACCTATGCATTTCCAGCATCGGATACATTGAGTTATATCGTATCGTCCATGCTTTCGTTCGTCGATACCGTACCGCGTTATCGTATCAAGATCATAGATAAATATGTGACCGTAACCGACCGTAACTATATTCAGTTTATGGTCGGAAGGACCGACGTAAAAGAGGAGCTGGGAGAGAACCGAGAACAACTCGGCAAAATAGAAGCCCTCATGCGGCAGATTCTCGAACAGCAGGAATTCTACGTCGATACGATTACCCTGACGGCAGCCTCGTCGCCCGATGGGCGGATGGCGCTCAACAACACCCTTGCCGAAGGTCGCGCACGGGCTCTGAAAAACTATCTCGTCCATCACTTCGGAAGACAAATCGACACGATGCTCACTCTACGCTGGGTCGGCGAGGATTGGAATACACTCACAGACCTCATACGCAACAGGAAAGAGGTAAAACACCGGGACGCAATACTTGCACTGATAGCCGCGGAGAAAAACCCCGACCGCAGAGAAACAGAATTACGACAGCGCTATCCGGAGGATTTTGCATGGATAAAGGCCAACCTCTATCCTTATCTGCGAGCCGTGAATTTCAAATACGACCTGCGGCGGGTAGGCATGGTGAAAGATACGATTCACACGACCGAAGTCGATACGACCTATGCCCGAGGGGTAGAGTTGTTGCAAAAGCGAAAATACGCCAAAGCATTATACATCCTCAATGATTACAACGACCGCAATACCGCCGTGGCACATCTCTCCCTCGACCACAACATGCAAGCGCTCGAACTGCTCGCCACACTACCGAAAGACGCCGTTACCGAATATCTGAAGGCCATCGCCTGCTCGCGGTTGGATCGTAAAGCCGAAGGACGGAAGCATTTCCTCGAAGCATGCCGTCTCGACCCCAAAATGGAGTACCGGGCCAACCTTGATCCGGAAATTACGGAACTGTTAAAAAGATAGAAATGAAACTACTCGATTTTTATAGATCGGATACATCTTCTTCACAGACAAACGAGAAATTTCCTTTAGCTTATCGGAATACGATCGTCTGCGGAGACTGCTGCGACGTGCTCCGGCGAATTCCCGACAACTGCGTGGACATGATCATCACCTCGCCACCGTACAATTTCGGACAAGAGTACGACTGCTGCTGCGATGCGCTGTCATGGCAGCAATATTTCTCCGGGCTACAAACCGTACTGAACGAATGTATCCGTGTATTGAAATGGAGCGGACGACTGGCACTCAACATCCAGCTGCTCTTTTCCGAACAACTCCCCACACATCACCTCCTTTCAAACTATTTACTGTCGAAAGGACTGATATGGAAAGCCGAAATACTTTGGGACAAACGTAACTACAACTGCCACTACTGCACGTGGGGAAGCTGGCGGAGTCCGTCGAATCCCTATCTAAAGTACACATGGGAATTCGTAGAGATATTCTGCAAAGGGATGCTTCGAAAACCAGGGAAACGGGAGGAAGCGGACATAACAGCCGAGGAGTTCAAAAACTGGACATCGGCCTATTGGGAGATTCCGCCCGAACGTCGGATGAAACGTTTCGGACATCCTGCGATGTTTCCCGAAAAATTGGTCGAACGACTTCTGAAACTGTTTTCCTACCGAGGCGATGTGATTCTCGATCCATTCAACGGCGCAGGAACGACGACCCTCGTGGCACGGCAATTCGGACGAATTTATTTGGGCATCGATTTGTCCGAAACATATTGCCAAACAGCGATACAACGTCTCACCATGTTTCAATAACCTCCATTCAAACCTAAGAAAATGAAAAAACTGAAAATCAAATTTGCAATCCTGTATTGTATTCTCACCGGAATCTGGGGCATACTCATAGCAACCCTGCTCGTCGGATGCAACATCTACGAAAAAGAAGAGATCGAAATTATCAGATGTCCGCAAATCCAAGATACCATACAGGTCCCCGACTGGGACAGACGACTGGTCCCCGACGACAACACTTTGGGACATTAACAATCCGATACGCATGAAAAAGAACGAGATCCAACCCGGAAGTCTGTACCTGACATACGACAGTTTCAGGCATATACTGCATGCCAAACGCACAAGCGAAGGAATCGACGGATTCCTCCGCTATATGCGCGAAGATATGGAATACGTCCTTCGGGAAGGCCACAATCCCAATATATGGATGAGCTATTTCCAATTTCCCGACCGCAGGGATATACCGCTCCTACGGCACGAAAACGGCGTCAAATCGAATGGATCCGCCTCAGGACATTTCGATTGCTTCGACGCTATCACCCATGCCGCCGAGAGACACAACGGACGCTGTCGGCATACGGTCAACATGGCTGATGCGATCTACTGCATGCGCAACGAAATCATACCGTTGACACCCGCAGCAGATCGCAATACCCTCATACAACGACCCGACTATCCCGATGCTATTCAGGGTTACGGAACCAACATGCCGCAAACGAACGTCGCACTCCCCGAATACCGGGCGTATATGGCACTCGAAACCGCCGAAGGCATCGTGCTCTTCTCACACACTCCCGAAGGGCAGCGCCAGCGAAAAACCTATGAGAAATACCACGAACTCAATTTTTTCAACCCTTCCCAGCCCGGCGGCAAACTCTGCTATTGGGAAATTATCGCCGACCCGTTCAAATTGCAGGGAAAAGTCGATTGTCTGGCATCTCCCTCAAACGAAGACACTAAAAACGGATTCAAACACGCCTTCGTAGACCGAGAGATTCTCCAACAAGGCCATTCCGTCCGGGAGTACGACCTCAGTCCGAATCTCGAAAACTACAACATCTTTTGTCAACGGACCGAACCGGATGAACTCCCCCGCAAGCACCTCTCGGACATGACGGTCAAAGAGCTATGGACACACTTCACATCATGGAGACATAACGACGAAAGGAAACTGACCTGTGTCGAAACCCGCGCTTTTCCCGGAGAACAGAAAGAATCGACTTTTAAACTGAAATTATAATGGAAACACCCCGCCAAAGTCCCCAAAGTGCAAACATATGCATCACGGAAAATGAAGACCAGCAGGTCGTTCACATGAAAATCATAGATTCTACGGATGCCGCATTCGAAAGATACTGCCTGAATGAAGCCGCAAGTGCACTTCTACGCCCCTGCCCCATCTATGAAGGCGTCATCTGGAAATTCGAATTCAAAGACCGGACGGAGATTCCGCTCTTCGACGCAACGCCCCACACGTCTCATGAAGACTATCTGAACAAGTTGCAGAGAATGGCCCGTCAAAACGACCGGGACCAATGCCCTATCTCATACTCATCCGAACCCCTCAGACCCTATATCGCCAAACTGATCGGCAACACGCCCTCCGATCTTTTGTCGGAGAAATACGGCATCTCCTCCGAAGAGGCCAAACAAACATACCGTATACATTACCTCTGCTTCGAAAATCCGGACCTCGCGGCCGACATCCTCCATGCGAACGGGTTTCAGGAGTGCTGGCTTTGGAAAATACCCATGAAAAATCGTGTCTTCTCCTTGACAGACACCGGAAAGAAAAACATGCGCCAGTTTCACGACTTTCTTGCCGGGCATTTCTTCGACCCGTTGCTGGCAATCGATAAACTCGCCATCATATCCGCACTGTACCATTCCTCGCAGATACCTCCGAACATAGACTCATTCGACCCTCAAAATACGAACTTCGAAAAACTGTTCGACTTCGATACTCCCGACACGATAGCATTCGCGGACGTTCGCAGCGTCGAAGAATTCGACTTCGAGCCCTATCCCGAGAATTATATCCATTTTGCACCGCACGATAATGAACTGAGCAAAAGTTACGACATCGCCATGTTGCTCTACGCCGAATACGGCACATTCATACCGCAAAAAACTCCCGACGACAAATTCTCGTTCGCCGAGCGATTCGAGCCGTTAAGCGAAAAACTTCCGGAATGCAACGATCCGCACTCTTATTCCGAGATAATGAACCAATCCAAAGCGCTGGCCACACAAATCATACAGGAACAGGGCTATCGAATTCGAGGACGAGAACAAACCCAGCAGGAGGAATCGTTACACCCCTCATCCAAACGAGGCATACACATGTAATCAAACACAGAGCAAGCAATGGAAGAAGCAAGGCAAAAACCTACGGCCGTATTCATGTCCGTAACACCCCAATCATCCACAGCAGCAATACAGGTTCTGCCGATGCCGTACGAGCAGGACGACTTCCGTCATTTCACCGACGAAGCGTTGGATCAGGCGTCTCAAGGGCCAAAGGCCCTGTCCGACAACTGGCTGTTTCGGTACGAATTCCCGAACGGCAGCAAACTGCCGCATTTATCCTCCGACAACGACTTCAACAACTATTTCCGCAACATCCGGAAATTGGCCTTTTCGGAAGGTATCCGCCCCGCAGGAATCATCTCACTGCGTGATGTCCTGTATTGTCACAACCACGACATCGACATCTTCTCGGAAGAAGCCCACCACCCCAACCTGATACATGCCCCGGGATATAAAACTATCAGCACTCGATTCGGCATCTTCGAAGAGCACGCCCCCCAATTTCCTACCTGCAGGGCCGTGGATCTCGGTTCAGGTGTATTGCTCTACGACACACACATATATGCCGGACGCGAGGCGTACAACAGCCTGCTGCAACATTGTGCCGACCGGTTCTTCGATGCCGATTTCTGCATCGACCGCCTGCGGATCTACGACCTGCATCCCTTTCTGGAAGAATCGACACTCGAAAAACATCTCGGAATACTCAACCTCAATCTCAACTACCTGAAGTCGGACCTCTCCACAAAGGAGTTGCTGCGTCTGCCGCTGTTAGAACCCGATATCCTCAAAGAAGGCATACTGGTTAAAGAATACGATATGAAACCTCTGGCTGAAAATTACTCGCTCTTCGTAACCGGCGAGAACGTTCAGCTCAAAGCCGGAACCCGGACCTTCGATATCGCCGTCCTCGACCATATCGCACGCCATGGCTATCCGGCAGAACGTCTGTCCGAAGAGTGGAACTTCATCTGTCCCTATACATCCCAATTTAAAGATCTGGCAGACAAGATCATCAGCAGCGAATCTGCGAAACAGATCGCAACATACCAGTCCGCCGCCAAAGAACGGGCGCAGCTGTTTCTCGACCGCGACTTTCCGGACCGACGACAACCGACAGATATGCAGCGGGAACAACTCGCCATCGAGCAAATGCAGACAATCGACATTCCGTCGGAAAATTTTAACCGAGGGCACAAAATCTAAACTATCCGGCCATGCATGAACAACAAGCACGGCCCCTCGATCTCTACCTGATGCTGGGGCCCGACTACAAAACTCTGCATATACAACATCACATCGATGGAGACGCCGGCTTCGAACGTTTCGCCCTGCGAAACATCCGATCCGCATACAAACAATTTCTCTTTCAGACTCCGGACTGCTGGATGCTCCACTACCAATTCGAACCGAAACAAGCCGCGCATCTGAAAAGAAATTATCGGGTAGATGCCGACTATTTCCAGCGGTTAAGTCCGGACCTGCTGCAAAACGGCATCGCTCCGCGCCACACCCTCCCGTTGCACCGCGCAATGGATCTTTACATGGCCGGGAAACCCCTGCTTTCCACCTGCCGGGAGTATCCGTCGATTACGCTCGAAAATTTTCTGCACCCGCTTTCGAACCTGAGACCTTATCTGGCAGATGCAACCTTCAAGACATACACCGCCGTCGACACGCAACGAGGTGCATTGCTCTATTCGGCAACTCCCAAAGGTACCCGGCTGCTCAGACGCTATCTGCAGTGCGTCGCCGACAACTTCTTTTCACCGCAGATGACACACACGCAGATAACCATCTCCCGACTGCCGGCGTTCGATCCCGCATGGGAATCTCTCACCAATCGAAATGACTCATTCGACAGCAAAAAACTCTTACAACCGGAAAAAGAACAACTCCTGCCTTCCGACATCCTGAAAAACGGCTTGGAATGCCTGCACTACGATCTGGAACCGACATGAAAAAATTTTTACGACCTTATATGTTACTCGAAAGATGCCGTCCTCGACTGTTCCCAAAAGAACTACGACATCATGCGTCTGCTGCAAATATCGGAAGCCAGAAACTCCTTGCAGACGACCATGCACCCCGCAATCGAAAAGCCGTTCAGCTTCCGCAACGAATTTCCGGAACTCACCCAGCGGCAACTATCCGCAGAACAGAGCATTGCAGCACGAAGCAAAGCCATGACAATTCTGGATCGGGAGTTTCCCGGTCTACGGAAAAAGACGGAGATTCACCAGAAACAACTTGCCGCAAAACCGACACCGCTTCTCGAAACCCTATTCGGAAATTGGAACAGAAGATTTAAAATTTAACCGCCATGAACGACACCAAGCACCATCAACAAGGCCGTGATCTCTACCTGCTGCTGAGTCCCGATTTCAATACGCTGCACCTGAAACGCTGCGACGAACACCAGACGGGATTCAAGAAGTTTGTCCTCCAAAATGTCCGGAACTACATGCAGGACGCACTATGCCCCGATAACTGGATGTTTCATTACCAGTTCACTCCGGCGGAAACAAGTGCGATCAAAGCACTTTCAGGCATCCGTTCCAGAGATTATTTCCGGAATCTGATGCCGAAACTGCGGCAATACGGAATCCATCCGGTACACGTCATTCCGCTGGAGCGTGCCCGACGACTCTACACAGACAAGAAACCGGTTCTATGCTCGGAACGCGAAATCCCGACACTACACCTTCGGGAGTTCCTGCCCGACAGCACAAATCTCGATCTCAACCTCGCACGCCCTCCTTTCAATGCGTATACAGCTGTCAAAACGCATCAGGGAGCCTTGCTATTTTCCCAAAACGCCAAAGGTGCACGACTGCTGGAAGGTTTGCTCCAAGATATCGCGGACAACTTCTTTACCAGTCGAATTCCCGACACGGAGATCTCCATCTGCAAAGTCCCTGCATTCGATCCCGCACTGAAAGATTACATGAACCTTTGGCCCGAGACCCGAAGAAATCCGCTCAAACCGTACTTGCTCGACGCATTGCCTCCGGAACGATTCGTACCGGAAAAACTGCTGCGGGACGGAACGGAATGTCTGTTCTACGGACTTTCACCCCGATGGCAGAACTTCTGCCGGCTCGTATTGCCGACCCGATCCTCCGGACTGCATTGCTCACAACGCAACTACGACATTGCACAGTTGCTATGCATCGAACAGACGGGACGCATGTTCCAGTCGTCGGACAACTGCGAGCATACATTCAGCTTCTCGAAAGAGTTCTCCGGCATAAGGTATCTATCACCGATATCCGATATCGACTCAGTGCCGATGTCGGGTTCCGAAGAGTCCGATGCCCCGGTTATAGCGGCCCGAAAACACGCAACAGCTTTACTGGCCCTACATTTTCCCAATATCCGACGACAACAGACAACAGCCGAAACCCAAGAACAAAACCCGGAGATCCTTCCGGAAAAGACAGCTCCCGGATATAAACTCTAAACCCATGGTTCACGAACTTGAGAAACCGAATCCCGCATCCGTATATCTGGTCGTCTCCTCCGATCAGAAAGTACGTTACCTGCGTCAATTCAACAGCGGTTGGCTCTTCTCGTTTCTGGAGCAGGAAGTAGCACTCGCACTGCGCCGGCACCCCAACGCCGAAATTCCGGATCACTGGCTTCTAGAATACCGCTTTTATGACCGGAAAGACATTCCGACCTTCTCCATGACAGACAACAGCAACTATCTTACGCGACTACTGCCCGTCACGGAAAAACTGGGTATTTGGCCAACACACGTCATCCGCCTCAAAGATGCCGTATTTTGCCATCTCCTCGACATAAATCCGCTGGGCAACGACACGGCACATGACAAATTATTGGGTCACGAATATGACTGCCTCTCATACGAAGATAATTTACAACGGCAGTTCCTCACGGAAAAAAGCTATGAAATGCCCTGCTGGAAAGCAATGGAAAGCGACCGCGGAGTATTGATTTTCAGCGATACCGAACACGGACAGACCGCATACCGAAAATACCTGCAGTATCTGACCGACCACTTCTTCAATCCCAAATTAGGAGTTACCTTCCTGAATGAACACCGTATCCCTACGTTCCAGACAAGTCTGGAGCCTTATGTAGACCGTTTCTTCGACCTGCATATCCGGCATCGGCAGGAGAAACAACGTATGACGCCGATACCGCAAGAGATGTTCGCTCCCTATGGCGTCGTCAAAACCGGATTCTGCCACAGAACGCACAGAATGCTGCCGACCGGATTGGATTTTGCAGCGTTCGTCGAAACCGGAAATCTCAAAATAACAATGGAGAACTGCCGTCTGGCAACTTTACTCTACCTGATCGAGACAAACAGTCCGCTCTATCTTCAACCGGAGCATTACCAGCTCAATCCCTACAAACAAGAGCTCGAAGAACTGGAAAAACGATACTATCACCAGCCGTGGGATGAACGTAAAGACGCGTTCTGCAAGTTCGGAAGCGAACGTCTCGCAACGGATATTCAATATCCATATCGAGGCAACAATGTCGAATACGATAAAAAACTCATTCAGCCAATACCGGCCCCCACCTTGCCTAAACTGAAACTGTTCTAACCATGCCTGCAAAAACACAAGAAAACCAACAACTGATTTTCACACTCACTCCGCAACTGAACATTTCACGTGCAGTTCTTACCTCCGATTCCTCCGAGGCACTCCTCCGTTATATCCATGAGGAGATCTTTTCACTGGGCAAAAATCCCGAACGGATCGACCCTAAATGGATAACATCCATACCCGTACGCAATTGCGACGATATCTCGCAGTTATCGCACGACGAATTACAGTACATGGTCCGAAAAGAACTCTCAAATCGTGCAGAAAAAGACATCAAAACAATCCCTCTGTTCGACGCATGGTTCTGCGACCAGCATGGTATGAACCCTCTCATGGACGAATGCCGGCATGATAAACTCCGCACGCACGAGGACTACGGATACTGGAAATACGAAATGACTCCGAAACTCATCGAAGACGATCACCTTCTGCATGGCATCCGTACCGATCGGGGACTGCACTTGTTTTCCACGGGCAATACCGGTTATAAGGCGATGTCCCGATGTCTGACCTATTATGCCATGCACCTTTTCGACAAGCAGAGCGGAATATCCCATCTGGAGCTGCTAACGTTATATCCCCTCGAAGGATTCGTTCCTACCGCCGGACATCGTTTCCTCGACAGGGAAGATTGGGAATGCACTCCCGCAGATTTGCCGGACAAATATTTCAACGACGATATTGCGGCAATATACCTCGTAGACAAAAAATTCGACATGGCTCCCACGCTGGCTAACGAACAGGAATTACGCCATAACAACGGAATATCGAAATTGGAAACCATGCCGTCAGTATATGATTTCACCTGTCTGGCCCAGCTGCACGAAGGAAAAGCGGCGCGCCCCGAAGATATCGAAGAAGAATGGTATGTCAGTTTCTCTTATAAGTCGCGTTTCTGCGATCTAGTGGATGATCTCGATGATTGTGACAATGCAGAAGAACGAGCTGCCGTATCCAGCCAAATCCGAACTTTGGCAGGAGAGATCTTACAAAAAGACTTTCCGAACATGCATTATCGACCGGAACAGCGAATGGAACAAAACAAAAAAATGGATTCGATAATACAAAAGCACTCTCCAATCTACAAAATATAATTACTTATTCGGGCCCAAAATAAAAGAATAAATAATAAGAATAGAAATTCTCTTCTAAATCGAATTCGCAACAGACATAAAAAGAATAGGTTTGTAATCAGATAAATAACACAGTTTTTATAACAATATATCGATTATTTTTCATTCAACATAAACTTTTATCGTAACAACAGACTGCCGTAAAAGTTTCGGAAAAGGAGGAACAGTTTCTTTTCACGCGCGGCGAAAGCGGATTTACAACCGAACCCGACTCGTCTCAAACCCAATACGAGAAACACGGAATCTACTGGCCGAGGTTCATTTTAGAAAAGGCGG
>JAJPZH010000258.1 GCA_021204515.1 Alistipes sp.
AAGCAGAATGACGTTACCCCCCCCCAGCCTGAAAGCGCTGCGTTAGGATTCCGATCGGTTGTTACTGCATGCTTTGAAACACGCGCGGCAGGCGATCCGACCCCGCTTGATGCTTCGTTC
The DNA here is from genome assembly GCA_021204515.1 of Alistipes sp. Taxonomy (GTDB): domain Bacteria; phylum Bacteroidota; class Bacteroidia; order Bacteroidales; family Rikenellaceae; genus Alistipes. The sequence goes on from JAJPZH010000258.1 coordinate 121, forward strand.
AAAATCAATCTCGATGTCAATGATGCTTATTCCACGGCTGTAAATAACCAAGAAGTTAAATATACGGCAGGTAGCGGTTATTCGATTACTCCTGCGATTTATTTGCTGAAATCTTCCCGGAATATGGTCGCTTGGGCTCCGGTCGGCGTAGAACCCGATGCTGAGTCTGCCCCTAACGTATTTACGCTGACGCCGGGTAATACAAGTACGGCCGTCGATTTTGTATATCAGGAGAATACGGAGGTAAATTCCGGCAAATGTACGAATTTGGCATTGACGCTGAAACATGCTTTTGCGAAACTGACGTTTACGTTGAACGCCACGAACTATCCGTTCAGTGCGCCGAGTCTTTCGTCGCTCGTGGTTAAAGGAACACCCGGAGTTTCGACAATAGATATTTCAAACAATTCCTATTCGACTGTTACGGATGCCGACCTGACGGTGGTCGATGCGGCTACTGACTTTGCAAGTCCGAATACTGTTGCGGCATTGGTTCTTCCCAAAGCTGCAGCTTCGTTGACACTCGATTGTACGCTCGACGGGACTTCCTATCAGGATATCGCAGTCAAGGATATTGCCAAATTGGATGCCGGTGCGAATTATAACATTACGATAAACATAACGGGAACGGAGATCTCGGTCTCCGGCGTGCAGGTCCCGGATTGGACTGCCGGCGGTAACGGTTCGGCAGATCTGAAATAGAGGGATTGCCCGTTCGTTCTGACGGGAAATATAAAAGGGAACCGCGCAAATAGCGGTTCCCTTTATTATTATGAATATTTGTCGATATTCGCTTCGAAAGCACTATTTTTTGTCGAAATAACTGCATTGCAGCGTTTCGGGCATCGGGGCCGAGACGTCGCGGCGCCATACCATCGCAAGGTCTTTCGACGGGTCGCCCGTGCCGAAGTCGAAGCCGTCCGGCGAATCGAAGGTTACGGGAATTGCGCCGGAGAATCCGTATGGGGCGTAGAATCCGCGCAGCCACTCTTCGCTGGGGATCAGCAGCGAAGCGTCGTCGCCGCGATCGGCGATCAGCTGCATCGCTTCGCGCATCAGCTTGCCGGCCAGTCCCCGGCGGCGGAATTCGGGAGCCGTCGCCACGCCGTAGATATAGGTCGTGCGGCCCAGTTGGCTTTCGAACGGCAGCAGATGGAGCATCGCCGCCGTGCGGCCTTCGTATTCGGCCGTGAGCATGCGGCTGCGGCTGTAGTAGCGTATCAGGAACGAGTCGATGAACTGTTCGTCGTCGCCGAAGGCCGCGGTCCACAACTCTTTGCAGGCGATTTCGTCGGGGTGCAGGTGGATGGCCGTGAATTTGTGCTGGATGACGGCGGGGTGGTAGGAGAGTTTCGGCTGGCGCAGGCCGTCGATGCCGAGGTCCTCTTCGCGGTTGATCAGCGTGAAGCGTTCGGGCAGGTGCTCGGCGAAGAGTTTGTTGATGATCGTGAAGGCTCCGTCGTAATCCGTGTCGGCTTTTTCGACGTGGGTGTCGAACGTATGATCGTTGACCGCCGAGCCGAACGTAAAGGCGACCAGCTTGTCGCCGACGTAGATACAGCCGCCCAGCATTTCCAGCTCCTCGAAGTGGTCGAAGGCCCGCTGCATGGCCCGCTGTTCGGCGCAGAGTTCCGAGGTGCGTCCCTCGTGCGCCCGGCGCCATTCGCGTTCGAGCTGCATGCACTCCGCGAAACGGTCGCGCGTCAGATTCTCGTACCTGAAGTCGGGGTATTCGGACATGAAGCGGTTGATGTGGTTGCGCTTGGGCTGGTAGCGGCGGCCCGTCAGGTTGCGCAGGTCTTCGGCGTTGTAGACGTAGTCTTCTAGTGCGCGGTCCGACTCGAATGCGAAAAGTCCCGCGTGCATGTTGCGGATCATTTCGCGGCCCTCGTCCGTCAGGCCGATGATGCGCAGACGCTGCCCGTGGGCATGGGCGTCTTCGCGCAGGGCGGGGATGATGCCCGCGAAATCGCCCTCGCCGACGGGCTGCATGTAGCCGATCTTCTCGCCGCCGCCGATGTGGAAGCGGATGACCAGAAAGCCGTCGATCACGGCCCATGCGCTATGGTACATTGCTTGCCAACAGTACATGTTGGCGAATGCGAGGTCGCAGTTGAGGATGCCCGAGGGCATGGTATGACGCTCGATGATCTGTTTGTCTTCGAGGCGTACGGGTTTGAATTCAATCATGAACGGTGTAACTCTTTTTTTCGACGTGGGAATAGTATTGCTGTACGAGGGCTCGGAAATCATCCAGTAATTCGGCGGAATCGGCGTCTGTCACGGCCGCATTCCGCGGGATTGCCGCGCCCTCGTCGTCGCTCAGGCGCAGCAGCGAGTCTCCGGTCACGGCCTGAAACTGTCCGTCGTAGCTGACCGACCAGCGCGGACGCTCCGGTTCGTTCAGCACGTCGCGCCCGAAAGCGAAATAAGGTTCTCTGTTGTCCATCAGTCCCAATACGGTAGGCATGATGTCGAGCTGCTGCACGACGTCGCCGATCTCGCCCCGCAGCGAGCCGTCGGGCGTATACATGAAGCCTATGATGTGATAGTTGCCGGGGTAGGTACGGGTCACGGTTGCGAATTTTTCGGACGATACATGATCGGCCACGAATACAAAAACCGTGCGGCTAAACCACTCTTCGCGGCTGAAGCGCTCGAAAAACAGGCGGAATGCGTTGTCGTCGTAGGCCATGCCCTTGTGGATTTTGGTGTAGCCGTCGGGCAGCGTGTTTTCGTATTCGGCGGGGACGACGAACGGGTGGTGCGATGAGAGGGTGAAGAGCGTGGCGAAGAAGGGTTCCGGGGTTTGGGAAAGCTCCTCGCCCATGAATTGCAGGAAGGGTTCGTCCCAGATGCCCCAGTAGCCGTCGAAGTCTTCTTTGCCGTGCCGGGCTTCGTAATCCTCGCGGCTGACGAGCCGATCCACTCCGGCCGAGCGGGCATAGGCGCCGAAGCCCATCGAGCCGCGCTCCGAGCCGCAGAAGAATGCCGTGGCGTAACCCTTGTCGCGCAGGATGGCCGGCAGCTGCCGGCTTTCGCCCAGCGACTGCGGCATCAGCACGAACGGCGTCTTGAACGACGGGATGCTGCCCAGTACCGACGGCATGGCCTGAATCGACCGGGTGCCGTTGGCGTACATCTGTTTGAAACACAATCCGCTGCGCATCAGCGAATCGAGGAACGGCGTGAAACCTTTGGTTTCCCGGTCGGCATAGATTTCGGGCATCAGGTGCGCCGAGTGTTCGGCCGACATGCTTTCCATGATGAAAATTACGACGTTGCGGCCCGCGAGGTTTACAGCCGTGCTGTCTGCCGGCCGGTGGACCGGCGTGAAGCGGTGCGGCAGCTCTTCGGGCGGGAAGAATTTCCTGTAACTGACGCTGCCTGCGCTGCCGATGGTGCGCAGGATGCAGAACGGATTGCTCAGGATCAGGTTGGCTTTGCCGCTGTCGGCGGTGTAGAGCGTTGCGTTGGAAAGGGTGATCGGCCGGGTCATGCGGGTCATGCCGCCGCGCATGCCGGCGATGCAGAGTCCGGCTGCGACGGCGAAAATCGCCGTGCCGCCCGCATAGTAGGCCCAGCCGCGGCTCAAGAGACTCTCCTCGCGTATTTTGCGGCCGTAGCCCCACACGAGCAGGGCGGTCAGTGCCGCCGCCGCGATGACCAGATACCAGTTTTCGGCCATGAACTTGCCGACCAGCTGCAACGAGTTGCTGTTGTCTGCGAAGAAGATTTCATCGGCGGAGAACCGTTTCTGCGTGTAGCGGAAATAGACGCAGTCGGCCATATTGACCGCCACGACCAGCACGGCGTTTACGACGACATAATACCAGAACAGCAGACGGCGGTACCACCGCCGTTCGCGCGCGTGCAGAGGCAGCAGCGAAAGTAATACGAACACCCCGTCGGCATAAACGACCGACGCGGTGTCGAATTTGAGCGAACCTGCCAGCAGCTGCCCCAACTCTCCCCAATTCAACGGTCCCAGCAACTGCGCGTTGTAGAGATAGAAAATCACGCGGCAGAGCATCAGCACCGCATAAAGCAGTACGATGCGCCGCAGCAGCAGGGCCGTGGGGGTGTGGAGCAGGCGTTTCATATTCCGGGGTGTTTTCGTGCGCGGTTCGTCGGCGGGCTATTTGCAGGCTTTGAGCGACATGTCGAGCGACTTGATCTGGTGCGTCAGCGCGCCGACCGAGATGAAATCGACGCCGCATTCGGCGTAGTCGCGCATCGTGTCGAGCGTGATGCCACCGCTGGATTCGGTTTCGCAGCGTCCGGCGACCTTCTTCACCGCTTCGCGCGTCATGGCAGGGGTGAAGTTGTCGAACATGATGCGGTCTGCGCCGCCTGCGGCGAAGACTTCGTCGATGTCTTCCAGCGAACGCACTTCGCATTCGATCGGAATATCCTTGCCCTTGGCCTTGAGGTATTCGCGGGCGCCGCAGATCGCCTTGCGGATGCCCCCGGCGAAGTCGATGTGGTTGTCTTTCAGCAGGATCATGTCGAAGAGACCCATGCGGTGGTTTTCGCCGCCGCCGATCTTCACGGCCATCTTGTCCAGTACGCGCATACCGGGCGTGGTCTTGCGGGTGTCGAGGACTTTGGTGTACAGTCCTTCGAGCCGCGCGACGTAAACGGCGGTCTGCGTCGCTACGCCGCTCATGCGCTGCATGATGTTGAGGATGATGCGCTCGGCCTGCAGCAGCGAACGCAGGCGGCCCGATACGTAAAACGCCACGTCGCCGGGTTTTACGCGGTCGCCGTCGTGAAGCACCTGCTCGAAGTGCATGTCGGGGTCGAGACGGTCGAATACGATCCGGGCGATTTCGATGCCGGCGATGATGCCCTCCTGCTTGCAAAGCAGGCGCATGCGGCCGTGTTCGCCGGCCGGGATACACGAAAGCGACGTGTGGTCGCCGTCGCCGATGTCTTCTTTGATGCAAAGCTCGATAAGCTCGTCTACGAAAGGTCTGTATTCGGGTTTCATGGTATTTATTTTACGAGTGTTCCAGTATATTTCGTATCATGGTCGAGTATGAGTTTCCCGCCGCTTGGCAATGTGATGTCTGCCGAGCAGTTGAAACTTATGTTGAGGGTTTCCGGGGTCATTTCACCGTAGAAGTCGGTAATTTTGTAATCGGGATAGGGCGTGCTGCCGATATAGGGAACGATCGGCGTTACCGTGCTTTTGAGTTCCGAGACGACTCCGCCGGTTTCGTTGACGAATTCCAGTTTGGGGATGACGATCGTCATGGGGGCATGTTGCTTACGAACTTGATTCCCGGCATGGTAAGCGTGATCGTGCCGTCGTTGCTTTCGGCAAGTTCGTAACGTACGTTTTTCGATGACGTTTCTGTGTGCGGCGTTTGCGTTTTGTCCGTGACGATCAGCGTGCCGTCGTATACGGCCGATTGTTTGCCGTTTCGTTCTTCGTCGTTGTCGCAGGCGGTGACGGCTGCGGCAGCCAGCAGGAGGAAAAGTAATTTTTTCATGTTGCGTTATCCGTTTTATAAGTTAATGTTCAGTGTGATGCCGAATGTGCGGGGGCGTCCGCGCTGGACGAACTCGTTGCCGATCGATTTGAAATAGAATACGTCGTAACCGGCGTCGGCGAGGTTGCGGCCCCAGACGCTGAGCGAGTAGCGGGCGTGTTCGAAGCGTACCGAAGCGTCCGTAAGCGCGTAGAAGGGTTGGGAAAGCGTGTTTTCTTCGTTCCACCAGATGCGGCCCGCACAGCGGACGCCGGCCTGAAACACCAGATCGCCGAGCCATTTCACGCCGGTCGGGACGGTCCACGCGGCTCCGGCCGAAAGTGTGTGCTGCGGAGCGTAGGGGATGCGGTTGCCCTTGTAGCTGATGCGTACGGGATCGCCGCCGTCGTTCTTTGCGGTCGTTTCGTACCGGACGAACCGGGCGTCGGTGTAGCCGTACGCGAGGTTGATGTCGAAGGTGCGCCACGGTGAAATCTGCACGGCCGCTTCGGCTCCGAGACTGCGCGTGCGTCCCGCGTTGGTCATCATGCGGCCTGTGGTCTGTCCCGGCGGAAAGACGGTGAGCTGCTGGTCGCGGCAGTCGATGTAAAAGAGTGCGAAGTCGCCCCGGACCGCACCGTCCATGCACGAGAAATGCCCGCCGATTTCGTAGTTCCAGCTGTATTCGGGTTTGTAGGCGACGCCCCGCTGTACGTCGTACACCTCGCCGATGCCCATGCGGTTCATCATCTTCTGCTGGAGGACGTCGGAGAATATCTGGGTGTTGAAGCCGCCCGACTTGTAGCCCTTGGCGACCGACAGGTAGAGGTTGCGCATCTCATCGAAGGAGTACATGACCGAGAATTTGGGCAGCAGTTCGGTGAAGGTCTGTTTCAGCGTGCTGCGGTCGTCGATGTCGAGCGGGAGTTCATATACGACTTCGTCTTTGATACGGGTTTTGGTGTACCACGTATTCGTATAGTTGCGGTAACGCAGGCGGGCGTGTTCGAAGTCGAAGCGCACTCCTGCCGTGAAGCGCCAGCGTCCCAGCGTGTAGTTGGATTCGTGGTAGAGCGCGCCGCCTGCCGAAGGCATGCGGAAATCGCTCCCCAGAAAGAGTTCGTCGCCGCCCGTTCCGTCCTTCAGTCCCCAGCTGTAGCGGTAGCTTTGGTCGTTCTCGTTGGCGTATTTGAGTATCAGCTCTTCGATGCCCGTCTGCTTGAAGTGCACCGGGGCGTTCATCGTGCCGTGGCGGTAGAAGCCGAATGCCCCGAACAGCCAGCGGTAAGCTTTGTCTTCGCGCGAACGGAACACGAGGTCCTCCGTCACGCTGTGTTCGGTATGAGCCTGCTTGAGCGTGAAGTACGAAAGGGGCAGAAAATCCTGATCGAGGATCATCTCGTCGTCGGAATATTGGTAGCTCGTGATGGATGCGACGGTGAAACTGCCGGTGTCGTAGCGGATCGTGAGTCCGTCGCTCAGGGCGGTGCGGCGGTAGGAGCAGGGATCGTTGTAGCGGATTTCCCCGCGGCGGACGACGGGGCGGCCGTCGTCGCCGATGATGTCGTCGCCGACATAGGCATAGGGGTAGCCGCCCTGTTCGAGTACCGAGAACGAAAGCGTATTGTCGATGCGGAGTCCCGTGCGGCTGCGCCACTGGGTTTTCCAGCGACCGCCGCCCAGCCGTTCCCAGTCGCATTTTTCGCCCGTGGCGAGATTCTCGAAGAATCCGCCCGTATGGGTATAATATCCCGTTACGGCCATGCCCAGATCGGGCGTGAGCTTGTAGTAGGACGAAGCGCGGAATTTGTAGCTGTCTCCGCTGCCGTATTCGGCGCTCAGGCGCACGCCCTCGTACGAAAGCGGCGAGAGGGTGTAGACGTTGATTACGCCGCCCATCGTATTGCGGCCGTAGAGCGTGCTCTGCGGCCCGCGAAGTACTTCGATGCGTTCGGCGTCGGCCAGCTCCGTATCGTAATTGTCTTTGTTGAGAACCGGCACGTTGTCGATGTTGAGACCCATGACCGGCTGGTCGATGCGCGCCCCGAGTCCCCGGACGTAGATCGACGAGGTCATGCGCGAGCCGTAGTCGGGGGCGTAGAAGTTGGGCACCTGCTGGGAGAGGTTTTTCAGTGCGCCGATGCGCTCCCGCTCGATGGCGCGGCTGCCGACGATCGTCGCCGCGACGGGCTGCGACCGCAGGACCATACCCTGCTTGATGGCCGTCACCTGCACCTTGTCCACCACGATCACGGTATCCGCCGCGGCCGGTTCTTCCTCGGCCGTGCCCGTGTCCGCGACCGCCGCCGTTGCCGCGGCATGCCGTTCCGGTGTCTGTTTTCCTCCGGCCGCCGCGAGGAGCGGAAGGAGTGTCAGAAGCGGTATGGTCAGTTGTCTGAGGTGCACGATAAAGCGTTTGATTCGGATGCAAAGTAACGGATTTATTTCGGAAGCTGCAATCCTAATTTATGAGGAGGAGCTTCACAGCTCGCCGGCTTCGACGTAACCGGCCGTCAGAGCATAGATGGCGAGTCCTGCCACCGAGCGGATGCCCAGCTTCTCCATGATGTTGCGGCGGTGCGAAATGACGGTCGTAAGCCCGATCTGCAGGCTGTCGGCGATCTGCTTGTTCATATAGCCGCGGGCGATCAGCGCCAATACTTCGGCTTCACGCCCCGAAAGGGGGACGGCTTCCGATTGTACTGTGCCGGAGGCGATATGGTCGGACCGGTGTGCGTTGTGGTGCATGCGCAGAATGTCGCGGACGATCGCTTCCTCATTGGTGCAGACGTCGATGCAGTGCATGTCGGCATAAGCCGGCTGGGGCTGTCCGCTGCACAGCAGGATCGTTTTGCCGCGCCGGGCGCGGAAGAAACTGCCGTGCGTGACGAAGAGCTGCGCCGCCACGAAGAAGTGGAAGAAGCGTTCCGGGTCCGCTTCCGTGAAGGATTCGAAATCGCCGAACAGTTCGACGTCGGCGACGGGGATGATCTTTTCGAGGATGGCTTTCATCCCGACGCCCATCAGGACGTTGGGTACTGCGACAGCTATGGCGGGACGATGCTCCATCGGCTTATTCGTGGTGATAGGGTTCGTTGTTGAGAATGGTGAAGGCGCGGTAGATCTGTTCGGCGAAGATCGCCCGTACGATCTGGTGCGAAAAGGTCATGCGTGAGAGCGATAAACGTGCGTCGGAGCGTTTGTAGACCTCTTCCGAGAATCCGTAAGGGCCGCCGATGACCAGCACAAGGCGCTTTACGCCGCTGTTCATGCGTTTCTGGAGCCAGTAGGCGAATTCGACCGACCGCATTTCGTCGCCCCGCTCGTCGAGCAGTACGACGTAGTCGCCGTCCGACAACCGGCGCAGGACCGCTTCTCCTTCGGCCGTGCGCTGCTGCTTTACGCTAAGGTTTTTGGTGTTGCGGATGTCGGGCAGGGTCGTGACTGCGAATTTGCAGTAGAAGTTTACGCGCCGGGCGTACATTTCGACCAGCGACGCGACCTCTTTCGAGTCGGTTTTACCTATGACTATCAGTTCGATGACCATTTCTTCTCGTAAGTCGTTTCCGCAGTCTGCCGCCGCATGCCGGACCGTGTTTTAGTCGCCGGTCGAAACGTCTGCCGGTTCGGCGCTGCGCAAAAGGGGATGCGGGGTGTCGTCGCCCGGTTGGGGCCCGGAGCCGTGAAAAGCGGACGGGAGCGAACTACAGGTCCGAATTCCATTCGCCGGCGGCGTCGGTGTAGATCACAGGCCGCGATTTCTCGACCGACTTGAGCCACTCGTAAGCCTTGTACATATTGTAGCCGTTGCCCGATTCGCCGCCCAGCGCGAAGGCGACGACGCAGGTGTGGTTGCGCGAGCGGTAGTACATCGCCTTGACCCGTTCGAGGTATTCGTCCGCCAGCGCGGGATCGTTCGACGGCGTGCCGCCCACACGGCGGTCGTCGCGCTTGTCGGGAGCGTTGATGTTAGCCCGGTCGATGACGTAGAGTCCCAGTTCGTCGCACAGTTCGTAGAACCACGCCGGCTGCGGATAGTCGGGGCAAACGGTGTTGCTGCCTTTGGATTTGAGGGTTTTCAGCTCCGCGAGAGTCGTTTTGCGGTCTGCGGCGGCGTTGTAGCGGGTTTTGACGAGTTTGATCTCCTTGTCGAAGCGGGTGATGCGGCCGTCGGTGAATTCGGTCTTGCCGAAGCCGATTTTCAGCGGCATGTATTCGCGGTAAGCTCCGTCGCGGCGTGTGAAGAGCATGACTTTGTAGAGCGGCGGATTTTTGGCGCCCGGCTCCCATTTGTTGGCGTTGGTGCCGTAAATGAAGGGACTGAAGCGTACCGTATCGGTCGTGCGGCCCGGAATCACGACCTCCTGAATGCTGAAATCGAGGAGTTTGCCCTGCGGCGAGTAGATGTCGTAACCCACGGTGACGGGTTCGTCGTAGTTGAATACGTTCTGGGCGACGATCGCCAGTTCCAGTACGCCGAATTTGCGGGTGGAGTCGGGGACGAGCGCGATTTCGAAGTCGCGGATCGACCGTTTGTTCTGGGTGTAGAGGTAAGAGTTTTCGAAAGCCTTGCGCGACGCCGGGGCGGCGTTGAGCGCATCGGCGGCGCTGCGGCGCAGGGTCAGCACGACGGCGTTCTTGCCTTCGCGGATATAGGGCGTCAGCGCGAATTCGGCGGGCGTCGAGGAGTCCTCGACTTCGGCGACGGTGGTGTCGTTGACCGTGAGCGTGTAGGCCGTACCGACGTTTTCGAGATGAAGGTACACCACGCCGTCGGTCCAGACGTAGGGTATGTCGATCACCTGTCCGACGGCCACCGCGTCGTCCGAGGCCGCGAAGGCTTCGGGGGTGTAGGCGATATAGGCTTCGACGCCTGCGCGGTTGCGGGCGTCGGCGTCGTGGCGTTTGTCGTAGGGAACGACCTCCGTGCGGTGGATGCGTCCCGCTTCGACAGGACGCGAGAGAATCTCGGTCGCGGGCGGCTCCTTGATGTTGTAGAGGTCCTGTGCCCGGATGCCTGCGGCGCAGAGAATTGCCGCCGTCAGCAGTATGGTACGTTTCATCGTGCGTGTTCTTAATATAGGTTAGGCAAAGGTACTTTTTTTTTGCCAAATCGCAAATAATAGGTATCTTTGTAAATTCGAAAAGAACGAATAAGAGCACAGATAAAATGAAAGATATGAAATCGCAGAGAATCGCAGAAATTCTGAAGTCGGGAGCCGAGAACACCGACATCGTCGTCAAAGGTTGGGTGCGCACCAAGCGCGGAAACAAGAACGTGGCGTTCATCGCCCTCAATGACGGATCGTGCGTTGCGAATATCCAGATAGTGGTCGATCTTGCCAAATTCGGCGAAGAGCAGCTCAAGCCCATCACTACGGGCGCCTGCATCCGTGTAGACGGACGGCTCGTGGCGTCGCTCGGGTCGGGGCAGCGCGTCGAGGTGCAGGCCGAGAAGATCGAGATTTACGGTACGGCCGATCCGGAGACCTATCCCCTGCAGAAAAAGGGACATTCGCTGGAGTTTCTGCGCGATATCGCCTACCTGCGCCCGCGCACCAATACTTTCGGTGCGGTACTGCGCATCCGGCACGCCATGGCATACGCCATTCACGAATATTTCAACAGGGAGGGTTTCTATTACTTCCACACCCCGCTCATCACGGCTTCGGATTGCGAGGGTGCCGGCGCCATGTTTCAGGTGACGACGCTCGACCTGAACAACGTTCCGAAGACCGAGGA
>JAJPZH010000129.1 GCA_021204515.1 Alistipes sp.
AGTTGTGTATTAGAGACAGGTCGAGTTGGCCGCTTTTGCAATATCACCGTCGCTTTTGATACGCGCGACGTATATCTTGGGCGTGGAACGGCCTGCGTCCGAACCGAACATGTAAAGATACTTGTCGCTCAAATAGAATGCCGCCTGTACGAAATGCCCGGCTCCGCTCCAACGCCCACCTATCTCACGGGTCCAGTTTTTACCGCCGTCTGCCGATGACAACAACCCGGAAAAGTTTGCCGTCCATGCGTCGCTGTTTTCGGGGTCGAGCGACTTGAACGAATAATAATGAATATACTGTTTGCCGTTGACGGTCACACCGGCCGTCGGAACACAGGCGGTTTCACCGTCTCCCGACGGTTCGAGAATAGGAACGATACCGTCGTTGCCGGGCGAAACCTGCGCGATATAGAATCCATCATCGGGATTCATATCGTTCGACAATGCGAATGCGTTTGCGTAATGCTTGCCCCCGGCCGAAACATCGGCCAGCGCCATGGAAACCGTATTGTTCGGTCCGGCCCAGATGACGGCTTTACCCGCAAATGAGATATCCGTAAACGAGGCGTTCGTTACGGTGCCCGTCGTCAGGCAGCTGCCTAACTTGGTCGAAGTCTGAGTAGTGCCCGTCGGAATGAGTTTAAAATCGTCCAGTGCGACCCATACTCCGGGGTATCCCCATGCCCCGCAGAAGACATTGCCCTGTATATAATCGCCGGAATTGAACTCCTTGGTAAATTCGGTCCATACGTCGGGATTCCAATCGCTGGCCTGTCCATCGTAAATAGGTCCGCCTTCCAGCCGAACGCCCGTAAAGGCGTTCATTCCGGTCCACGAAGCCTGTCCGAAACAGGAGAACGTATAATCTTTACCTTTCTTGAGTGCAATCGACTGCAAGCAGGCATCGCACCAACTGCCGTCGTTCGGATTCTCAAGTTTCAGAGCGACCTGTCCGCTGTGCGCCTGCGTATGTTTCGACACCAGCGACGGGTCTTTAGATGCCCCTTCGAAATACCAGAGCGAATGGTAGTCGATCGCTTCATCGGGGAAAAGTTCGAACCCGGGTTCGGAGATCATATTGAATTCGTCCGCCGCGAACGTGGCTTTCATCAGGGTTATGTTCGAAAGTTGTGTCGGTTCGGGATTGAGCTTGATGTCGTTGCCACCCTCCTTTTTATCGTCAGCACAACCTGCGGCGAATGCTGCGAAAAGTAAAAATGAAATTGTGAAATAACGGTTTTTCATTGTTGTTGTTTTAGTGTCGGTTATTCTGTTTTTATTGGTTTCAGGCAAATATCGTCCACGATAAACGTCATACCGGGAGCGCCCCAAACACCGACGAAAGCTTCGGCACTTGTAGCCGATCCGGCATTGAATTCACAGCCGAAGCGTGTCCATTCACCGGCCTGAGCCGTACCCGTCATGTCGTGGATCGTTCCGTCGGGCAGACGAACGCCGACATAGGCGCCTTCAGGCAGTATCTCTTCGGATTTCACCCAGCACTCGATGGTGTAATCAGCATTCTGCTGTAAGGAGACCGTCTGAGTGCATACATCCTGCCATTCACCGGAGTTCGTGTTCGAAAAACGGCAGGCGATCTTGCCGCTATGCGCGTCGCGCGAAGTGAGGGCCGCCGTATTCATATGCCACATCGTCTTGTAGCTCAACGCCTGAGTCGGGTGTTCCTCGAAACCTCCTTCTGCAAGCAGATTGATCCCCGCCTGATCCCAGTTGAGGTCGGCACGCATCAGGAAAACATTCCATGTAGGCACGGCATGAGAGATGACAAACCACAATTCGTCGTCTTCGTTGAACCACGGGTGAATATAGGGAGCATAAAGCGCATTGCCATCCTCGTACATGATGATCTTCTCGCCCGACCAGTCTCCTTCGGGAGAGGGTGCGTCCCGGGAAACGATAGCCCGCTGGTTGACCGACAGGTACATCATCATATAGCGCTTGTAACGGCTGTTGTAGGCGACGGTCATTTCAGAAGCCGTGCCGCGGGCAACGGGTACTGCCGCCTGCTCGCTGCGCTCCCAGCCGGCACCATTCCAGTATTCGTAGGCCGACTTGTCGAGGAACTTCGTTTCGCTGACTCGCGCCAGATAGACGTTACCGTAACGTCCCGAATGCGTACCGTACATATATACCAGCCCATTTTCCTTCAGGTAGGCGATCTGCGTGAAGTTGCTGTCCGCATTCCATTTGACACCCGAACGGGTCCATGCAGCCCCATAATTATCCGAATAAACGATTTCACTGTAATTCACCGACCAATAATCGTTATCACCCGTAGGAGTCCAGTCATGAATACTCATGTAGTTCAGGTATTGACGGGCGCCAACCGCAATGCCCCCAGTAGGGATACAGGTCACTTCGTATTCCGAGCCATCGGGATACTGCCCGGTTTTGGCCCGGGAGACGACGATCTCCTTTACGGCATTACCGTCCATCAGCATTCCCGAATAATAAAGTCCGTCCGTCAAGTCACGATCCGAAGAGAGTGCGATGGCGTTCGATTTCCAGTTACCGCCTCCGTAGTCGAAATTATCGCCGAATACACACATGACTGTCCCGTTGCCGGCATCCCACATATTGCTGTAATCGGTACGTCCGATATTGAACCGGGCGTCCGTTCGGTTGGGATTAGGAATCGTCTCTCCGCTTTCCGAACGTCCGGTAACACGTGCCACGAGCGTTATGTTTTCCGGCAGCAGTGTTCCTGTTTCAACAGGTTCCGGTCCCGGCGGCTCCGGATCGGGAACCTCCGTATCGGATGCTGACGAGCAGCCCGGCAGCAGAAATATGGCGGCAATCAGGAACAACATGCTTCTGATCCCGGATATGGGGCGTCTGTCTGTTTTAATAGGAGTATCCATCATTTTGGCGAAGGTTAATATTGGAAAGCAGTTCGGAAGAGGGTATCGGGTATAATTCGAGGTATTTCTTCTGCTTGGGCGTGTGGAATGTCCAGCTTCCGTTTACATAGAGATTCCACCGGATCAGTTGTTCGCGCCGCATTCCTTCGCCCGTGAATTCACGTCCGAGCTCTTTCAGAAATTCACCGTAAGGCACGGATATGCCGTCAACGACAGTCGAGGCAGACAACTGTTCGGCTGTCAGTTCGCGCACAGATTGGGGCAGAGATGGATCGAAACTGCGTCTGCGCACCTCGTTCACGATGTCGGCGGCTCCCTGTGCATCTCCGTCGCGAAGCAGACATTCGGCCTTCATCATCAGGGTCTCTCCGAGGCGGAACACGACCCAGTCCTGATCGGTCTCCCACTTCTGGCCGATCTTGATCTCGTATTTTCCGAAGCGGTAGCCGTCGAATTCACGAGCAGCGTCGATCGAGGCGATTTCGTTGACATAATTGAAAGGTGTCACACCGTCGGTAAAATAGAGCGGCTGCTTGGTGAGGTAGTCGTACTGCTGTCCCATGCAGTAACTCTGCCTGTAACGTTTGTCATTGTAATGATCGGGATCGGTGGCATCGAACGTCTCGTTCACGTATGAAGGTACGGCACGCAATCCATTGTAACCGCCCGAACCCGCGTTGTAGATCGGCTTGCAGGCCCAATGCTGGGTTTTGGCATAGATGCAGTGAAAAATCGGCGATCCCGTCGTTTCGTCATACGGTACTGCAAAAATAATTTCGGGCGACGTTTCGCTTTGCAGACTGAAAATATTGGAAAAGCTGTCGTCGAGCTGGTATTTCGTAGACCCGATTATCTCGTTGCAAAGGATGAGCGTGCTGTCGCGCTTGGCGGCATATTCACTGCCGAGCCACGATTCGGCATTCAGATATACCTTTGCCAGCAGATGCTTGGCTGCCCACTTGTTAAAACGACTGTACCGCTGTTCTTCGGGCAGTTTGTCCATGCTCTCGCGCAGTTCCCGCACGACGAAGTCATACACTTCTTTCCGGTCACGCGTCGTCGGCATATAATCTTTTGGCACGTCGTAGGTCTCCATGATCGGCACATTCCCGAAAAGAGACAGCAGGTAATAATAATAGAATGCACGCACGGCACGAACTTCAACCAGTGTTTGCTCGTCGAGCTCCAGTCCGGCCTCTTCGAACTGATGCAGCACCCGGTTGCAGCAGGTCGTAATGCCATACCACAAGTGGCTCCAACAAGTACTGAAATGGGGATCGGTCGATTTCCATTCGTGATTGTCCAGCCGTAGCCAGATACCGCCGTCATACCAGCCTCCGTCCGAATTGGTGGGAATGACCCAGGCATCGGTTCCGAGTTCGGTCAGATCCCAAATGCTGCGGTCCTCGTTAAACCAGCGCATCTGCCCGTACATGGGCGTCAGCAGGTAGGCAGAACTCTGTTCGCTGTCATCCAGAATCTTGTCGATTGTCATATCGCTGTAAATATCCGGATCGAGGTTCGTGCATGAAGCCAGCAGGAGTGCGCATGCGCCGAACAGACGTATTATTTTTCGTTTCATGGTTTTGATCTTTAGAAGTTGAACGATGCCCCGACGATGTACGAGCGCAGATTGGGATATTTGTTGATCGGGTCTACACCGGGTGTGAGACCGACGATCGTCACTTCGGGGTCCAGCCCGGAATAGCCACTGATCGTCAGCAGGTTCATGCCGGTGCAGAAGACCCGGATGCTGCGTATCACTTTATTGCGCTGCGAGAGATCGAACGTGTAACCGATCGTCAGGTTATCGAGTTTGACATAATCTCCCGACTCGATATAGCGGTCCGAATAGATCGACGGTGCAAAGTTGTAATACTCGCCGACCTTCTGATAAGCCGATTTCGGCACATTGAAACTCGACAGCCAGGCGAGTGTTTCATACTTCATCCGGTAGGCGTTCAGAATATCGAAGCCGAAGGCTCCGCGGAAAGACACCGACACATCAAGTCCCTTCCAGCGATAGTTAGCCTGCAGGGCGGCGAACATTTTGGGCATACCGTTACCGATAATAGCTTTGTTATCTTCACTGGGGTCCGAATTCTCGGCTCCGACAACATTCCATGTCGTGCTGTTCTTCAGTCCGTCGACACGCCATCCGTAGAAATTACCGACAGCCCAGCCCTCTTCGAGCCGGTGCGTGTAAGTCTGCATGGGTTCTCCGGTCGATCCGAGCGTCAGATATTCCATCGTATACCTGTCATTGGAAAGTGAGATCAGCTTGTTCTTATTGTACGAGAAATTCCCGCTGACCGACAACGCCATATCTTTGCGGGAAATCAAGTCTCCGGAAAGCATCACCTCGACACCATGGTTGCGCATCGAACCCACGTTGGCCAAAATCGAATTCGTGATATTGGGAGGGGTCGGTACCGTATAGGTGTATAACAGGTCATCGGTACGGCGATTGTAAAAATCGATACTACCCCGGAACCTGCTGCCGAACAGAGCAAAGTCGAGTCCGACGTTGAGTTCCTTTTTACGCTCCCATTTCAGATCGTCGTTCGCATTATTCGTCGGCACGATACCATTCACCCACTTACCACCGTCGTACCCCATGTATGCGGTGCTGAAGTTGTACAGCGGAATGTATTGGTAAGCAGACGAGGGTGCGGTACCGGTAATACCATATCCGACACGTAATTTGAGATCGGAAACCCAGTGTACATCCCGCATGAACTTTTCTTGTGCGATCCGCCAGCCGGCACTTACAGCCGGAAAAGTACCCCAACGGTTGTTCTTTCCGAACTTATCGCTTCCCTCATGACGCAGGCTCGCCATAAAAAGGTATTTGTTGTCGAAATTATAGTTCACACGACCATAGAAACCGATCAGTTTGACCCGGTACTTATAACTGGTTAATTTCGAAAGGCCATCGAGCGTCGAATTCGCTGAACCGATATTCCAAGCGCCGAATCCATCGATCGGAAAATCATAAGCATACATCTCGGAAGACTGATGAATATAATCGTTGTAGCTGTATCCGACGGTCGCCTGCAACGTATGAAAACCGAATTTACGCGAATAATCGGCCTGTAATTCAAGTGTCTTATCCTCGCCGTGGCCCCCCGAAAGTCTCGCCTGTCCCTGTGTGCTGCCCATCGTCGATGAATAATGCTTCCGGGTCGTGCTGTAGGCGTAATTATTGAAATCGCCCATGTAAATACCCGTGGCACTGATCGTCAGATCCTTGATCGGTTCGACTGAGATACGGCCCGACATCATCAACTGGTCGTACTTGTTTTCGGTGCTCTGCTCTTTCAGCAAACCTACCGGATTGGCCCCGTTGCTATTTTCGTAATAGGAACCGTCGGCATTGTAGACTGGGATAGTCGGGTTCCGGCTGAGCGCCTGCATATAGAGATCCTCCGGAACGATACCCTGCGTTACGATCTTATTACTGACATTCAGTGCTATTTTGAGCCGATCGTCGAACATGGCGTGATTGATGCTGAGCTTAGCTGTCAACGACTCGTCGAAAGAGCCCTTGTAGATTCCCTGTTTGTCGTTGTAGGTCACCGAAGCAAGGTAATTCGTCCGGGCGTTTCCGCCTTGCAACGAAACGTAATGCGTCTGGCTGACGGGCGTACGGGTAATCTCCTTGACCCAATCCGTATCACCCTTGAAATCGTTAATCAGGTCGAAGCGTGAATCCTCTTTTGCAAGCCGGGATTTCAAGCTGCGAAGTTCCGTGGCATTCGGATAGTCGGAAGTCTCGTCGAACATCTGATCGATGGTAACATATCCTTTATATTCCAACGTGACACGCCCCGACTGCGGACGCTTGGTGTTGATGATAATCACACCGTTCGTTCCGCGTGTACCGTAGATAGCCGCAGCCGAACCATCCTTCAGAACATCGATGGATTCGATATCTTCCGGTGAAATGGCATTGAGGGATCCGCCGGCCACACCGTCGATCACGATGAGCGGTGCCGAAGAAGCAGCCAACGTAGAGATACCGCGCAGCATGATACTCAACTCACCGCTGGGATTGCCTGATGTTTTGGAAATACCCAAACCGGCGACTTTCCCCTGAAGCAACTGGAGCGGATTACTGACGCTTCCCTGCAGAAATTCATCGGACGACACTCGAGTAATCGAACTGGTAATCTCTTCTTTACGGATCGTACCGTAACCGATTGCAACCACTTCTTCGAGTCCGATGGCATCGGCTTCAAGTGTAAAATTCACTTCCGTCCGACCATTGATGCCGGTTTCAGCACTTTTCATGCCGATGAAGGAACACACAAGCGTTGCATTCCTGTCTTTTATGTTCAGCGAGTAACTGCCGTCGCTGCCGGTCGAAGTGCCGGTCGTAGTTCCCTTGACGACGACCGATGCCCCGACAATTCCGTTTCCCGCCTGATCGGTTACTTTACCGGAAATGCCGTAACTCTTTTGTGCCGAAGCCGGCATACCGGCCAGCAACATCAGAACTGCGCATAACATGAAATAGAGTTGTTTCATAATTGGTGGTATTTAGGTTAGTTTTTCTCTGTTGCTTCAGACAATGCCGTCCCGTACCAGAAAGCGGCTGCACGGTAATCGACCGTGCCGGGATTCCAGCTCAGCATTTCCAAGTCGAACTGCAACCGCTGCCCGAATGGTATTACATCCAAATTCCGGGTACGGACAAAAGTGTTGTAACCGTGTGACGATGTTTCATCGGCACGGGGAGCACCGCCGAACGGCGTTGCGAACGGCACCACAGGCGCCCATGAACAGTTGTAATAATCCTCCGTCCCGGTACCCATGAACGAAGGGAACGTATCGTTGTCGACCCAGATCTTTTCGTCGCCCTCGCCGTACCAGTCCGGACAGTGGTTATAAAGCGACAGTACATCGCCGCAATAGACCCCGCGACCGGTTATAGTCGTAAAATTCCAGTCGAGGTTGTCGGATGAGTTATAATCGTTGTTGACCGGGATACCAGCCTCGTCGCGATAGGTTGCATGGAAATAGAGTGTCTGCGCCGTGCGTTCGAACTCGTCGACATAGCCCGTGATTACGGCTGTAAAGGGAATATCGCTCTTTTTTTCGAGACGTAGGTCCGCATGTTCCGCATAAGGCATCACCCAGCGGCTCGTAAAGGAACCTTTGCCGTCGGACGAAACATACCAGCCCGATGAGGCCGGCGCACCGGTACCAACTCCGAAGAAACAGTCCAAAGGACACCACACACAGCGTGTACCGTCGAAATCGATACGTAACCATGTCTGCTGCATAATTTCGGTGAGATCCGCCGGATCGAATTCCGAAAGCGTTATGGTCAGCGACCGGATCGCTTTACTTCCGTCAGGCAAGTGCAGTGACGTGGTACCGTTTGACGTCGGGGTGACTGTCAGGGTACATTCCGTTCCATCAGTATACATTTCGGGGGAGAGCAGTTTGCGATTTACCGCGGCGATCTTATCCGTGAGTTTGCGCACCTCTTTCAACGAGAAGGTCCGAACATTCGTTCCGTTGTCATAGGTTCTGTATCCGATATGATAGTAACGGGGTATTTTGACCGTGTAATCGGGTTCTTCAAGCGTGATACGGCAGGATCGGGCATAGGGCAAGGGCAGAAAGAAGGTGTTGCCACCGGTTTTGGAAAGTTCATCTTCATAATGCGTATGTGTCAGCGAAAGGGCCGTGCCGACAGTTGCCGGAAAGCGTGCCATGTCATAAGCAGGGATCTCGATTTCAGGCGTATCCGATTCGTCGAAATAGAAACGCAGAGTTCCGCGTTTATCGGACGTCGTCATCCAGATACGTGTTATGGCTCCGGGTCCTTTTTCATCGAAGAGTACCTTTTCGACACGGCCGCGAACCGTATCGAGCCGTTCGAATCCGGCACCGTCGTCATTGGCGAACCAACCGGGTTCGTGGGGACTGACGGTACGGCGGTCGTAACTGCTGACTTGCGCCGCACGGTAATTCACAGCAGGATAACCGGTCACTACGTCGTATGAAACCATTTCATCCAACAGCGATGCCGTCGTTATCGGGCATGCAGTGTCCGGGGAACTGTTGTGCGTTCCGCAACTTATGATGCAGAGCGCCATTAAGATTGTAACGAGTTGTTTCATGGTAAGCTTGGGTTTAGGTTCGGTTATTTACGGGGCGGAGGCCACGCGCCAGCGCAGGTACAGACATAGGCTGCAGTCTCGACGGCCGTCCGGTGCGCCTCCGCGATTGTCCGGCCCGAAAGCAAGGCTCCGATCAGGGTTCCGGAAAATGCGTCGCCCGCACCTACCGTATCGACGACTTCCACCCGGGGTGTCTGCAGCGTAGATATACACTCGCGGGTATAAATGGAGCTGAAACGATCCCCGCCGGTAAGTACGACCATGCGAAGTGCATATTGTTCCGCCAATTGGCGGCACGCAGCATCCGTATCCTCCGAAAGCGCAAACATTTCCTGCAACCGGACGAGTTCGTCATCGTTTATTTTCAGCACGTTCGCGATGCGGAGCGACTGGTCGATCAACTCTTTCGAATAGAAATGCTGACGCAGGTTGATATCATAGATGCGATAAGCGTCGGCCGGTACAGTTTCGACCATGGCGCATGTGGTCCGGTGCGAAACTTCGCCGCGCTGTGCCAGCGTGCCGAAGCAGATGGCGCCGGCTCGGCGCGCCAAAGACAGCATCTCTTCCGTGAGCGGAATATAATCCCATGCGACATGTTCGTGGATCGTATAGGTAGGTTGACCGTTGCAGAGCGACACGTCGACAGTGCCGGTCGGCTTATCCACCGTGGCAACGAGTGTACGGATACCGTAACTGGCGGTAACTGCCAGCAGATCGCGTCCGGCATCGTCATTGCCGACAGCGCTGACAGCCCAGCCTTCGACACCATTCTGCGAGGCATGATAAGCAAAATTTACGGGAGCTCCTCCGGCTTTTCGTCCTGTCGGCAAAACGTCCCACAGAAATTCACCGATACCGATGACAAGGGGTTTGGAATGCATCTTATTCTTTTTTTAACAGTTGTTTTTCAATCTCTTCGAGCGAACGCCCTTTGGTCTCAGGAATCCAGATGTAGATAAACAGCCATGCTGCAAGACAAAGGACTCCGAATCCGGCAAAAACGATTGCTGCACCGAAACTCTCCAGCATAACGGGGAAGAACTGCACGACCAAGAATGCGCAAGCCCAGCTGATCCCCGTCGAAAGCGCCATGGCCGTACCCCGGATCGCCGATGGGTATATTTCGGCTGTAACGACAAACATAAGCGGGGAAAGCGACACTGCAAAGAAAGCGATGTAAATAAGCAGGGCAATCAGAATACCGATACTGTCGGGTTGCGGCTGAGCAAAGGCATAGGTCAGATACGCCAGCGATACGACCAGTCCGGTACATCCCCACAAAAGCAGTTTCTTGCGTCCCAGACGATCCACCAACCATACGGCGACAATCGTGAACAAAAAGTTCACTATTCCGACATAGATGGCCTGCATGAGCGCCGTATCTCCACCAATGCCGGTCTGCCGCAATATTTCAGGGGCATAATTGATAATGACGTTGATTCCGGTAATTTGCTGAAATACGGCGAGCAACGAGCCCAACAGTACGATATATGCCGTCGACCCACGGAATAATTCAGATAATTTGGGGCCGCCCTTCTGCGAAGGTTGCGGTGTTTCAAGCATAACTGCCGCATCTTCAGCAGAAATTCCCATGCGGGCAATGGCTCTCCGGGCAACCTCGTATTCCCCCTGTTTAATCAACCAGCGCGGGCTTTCGGGCAGAAACAACAACATCAGCAGATTGCCCGCAGCAAATAACAACGGCAATCCGAGCATCCAACGCCAGGTGTTTGCCCACGAAATCATCCCGAAGTCGGCACAATAAGCAGCAAGAATCCCGATAACGATGAATAACTGGTAAAACGAGACGAATGTGCCACGCCATTTGGCCGGGGATATTTCGGATATATAAATAGGTATTACGGCCGAGAGAACTCCCATCCCGCAGCCGCCCATGAAACGGGCTGCAATCAGCCATGCGACATTACTCGCCAGAGCACATCCGACGGCCGACAATATCAACGCGACGGCGGATATGATCATCATGTTTTTACGACCGTATTTATCACTGTAGCGCCCTCCCAGCAATGCACCTATCAGGCAGCCGATCATAATGGCACTTGTCACGAGTCCCATGGCCATGGCCGAAAGGCCGAACTCGGCGGTAATGAATTCGAGCGCCCCTGAAATTCCGCCCAGATTAAGTCCGACTACGAATGCCCCGAACGAGGCTGCAAAGACATACCCGAATAGTAGTAACTTGTTCTTCATATCAGATTAGTTGATTTATTTGGTATAACAAAAATAG
>JAJPZH010000238.1 GCA_021204515.1 Alistipes sp.
GCCATCGGCTTTACGACGAATGTGACACGGGCGGTTAGAACTTCGCTGGGCGAAGGAGATACCTTTGCCGTGTGGGCTCGTGAAACGCCTTCGGACGGGATTCCGTCGTTGATTCTGACGCAGGAGTCCGTAATTTGTACGGATGGGAAATGGCAATATACGAATCTGCAATATTGGAAGAACGGCGCGACGTATGATTTTTATGCCCTCTATCCGCATTCGCAAATAGCTACGCTCAAAAGCGCTGATGATAGGGAGGGGATTCCTTATCTCGTTATTGCGGAGTTCGATGCTACGCAGTCGGTAGATCTGATGACTGCCGAGAATACCGGGATTTCGTATACTCCACCTGCTCGGCCCGTGGCCTTTACCTTTCGTCATTTGCTTTCGCAGGTGCAAATCGTGGGACGTCTCGATCCCGCGCTGGCGGCTTCGGAGATCGAAGTTCGAATCATCTCAGCAAAGTTGTATGGTATGTCTGCGAAAGGAAGTTGTATGGTACAGCCCGGAGATGATGGGATTTGGACGGAGGTTGAAGCTACGACAGCAGTTGCACCTTTTGCAGAGAGGAATGAAGAGTTGATGTTGACCGATTCGGGGGAACCGGTTTTCGGAGACGGAGGAATGCTGCTTGTCCCGCAAACGGTAGGAGACGATTTTATCTTGGAGGTAAAATATGGATATAAAGACGGGAAATATTCAGACGAGAAATCGTTTACCCGAACCGTCAGTCTTGCCGATGCCGGACTTGCTAAGTGGACGGCAGGCAAGAGTTACCGCTATACTTTTACGGTGGGTGGGGAATATATTCTGTTGGAGCGTCCGACGGTCAGCGGGTGGAATGAGGCTGCGGGAGGCAATATTCCCATCGACGTGAATAACCCGCAATCATGAAAGGAGGCTGTATATGAAAAAACATTTTGCGATATATGCCGTACTTTTGGCAGTCATGGCAACAGCCTGCCGGAAAGACGATTTCACTCCTGCAAGCGGCGATGCGATCCGTTTCGGTTCTCCGCAGATCTCGGTCGGGGAGCTCGGGACATTCGAGACACGCAGTTCCTTCCAGGAAGATTATCTGCCCGATGGCGCTACTTTCGGGGTGATGGGGTATTGTGTTCCCTATTTCCAGGGCAGTAGTACCATGCAGGACTGGGCTGCGGGAGCTTACGGGTGGGGTTCAATTCGCACCAATGCCTTTCCCGATGTTTTTTATAATCAGAAGGTAACTTGCCAAGGCACGACCTGTATCTATGATTACGAAAATCAGTCGGGCGCGGGGCCGCGCCGCTGGTATAATGCGGAGGACTGGCCTGAGGCCGTGAATGCCGATGCCTATCAATATACTTTCTTTGCATGGTATCCTTACGACGGGTTTAACAATGGTGGGTTCACGCTCGATACTCCGGTTTCGGCTACGGCCAAGGGGGCTCCGAAGCTGACTTTCACGATGCCTTTCGCAGAGGATAGTGATCCGACGACTTTGCTGGACGACAGTCGAATCCCCGATGCGATGCTTGCGGTTGCCTATAACCGTCGTAAAAGTGACGGTGCTGTGACGCTGAACTTCAGCCATATCCTTGTGGGTTTGGGCTTTGCTGTGACCAATTACCATGAATCGGCCGATATAAAAGTCAATTCCGTGACATTGCACGGCTCGTTCGTCCGTTCGATTACCGTTGATTTCAACCGGAATTCCGGCGAGACGGGATTTTATGCTTATGAGGGCCGTTATAACGGTATTTATACGCTTTCCGACACTCCGTTCGTGCTCGAACCGTCCGGAAATGTCTCTCTTGTCGGGGATAAACATCTGCTGCTGCTTTCCGATGTCAAAGGAGAGTTTCTCGGCGATGTAAAGGTAACTGTGAACTATACCTATGACGGAGAAACCCGTAATTTCACGA
This sequence comes from Alistipes sp., assembly GCA_021204515.1. Taxonomy (GTDB): domain Bacteria; phylum Bacteroidota; class Bacteroidia; order Bacteroidales; family Rikenellaceae; genus Alistipes. The sequence goes on from JAJPZH010000238.1 coordinate 1,908, forward strand.
CGGGACGTCCCGGTTCGTTCATGCCTCATGCCGGAACCAAATATACGGCTCATCTCAACTTTATCGGGGAATCTTTCGTAATCAATTTCGAAGCTGAAAATCAGTGGGAAAACGGTAACGAGGATGACAACGAAGAGATCATCATTCAGTAATATGCAGACAGATGAACAAAGTATCGTATCGCACATTGTTATATTCCGCAGTTTTTCTTCTCTTCGCTCTGGTTTCGTGCAGCGAGGAGGAGGAGCTCTTTGACAATCGGCTTTCGGGTTCTGCTTGCGGGGAACTTGTTTTGCGGGCCGTGAGTCAGCAGATGCTCGAGCAGCAGGTGACGACCCGGGCTTCCGAGATCAAGAATACAGAGGAGCAGAAAATCAACCAACTTTACTTGTTTTTCTTCGACGAAGAGGGGAATTATATCGGCAGTCGCAATCCTGCTTTGTTCAACGGGTATTGGACTCCGGGCAGTGGAGCGGCCTCGATCAGCATTGCTCAGGACGCCCTGCCTGCCGGAGAGACTGTTATGGCCCGTGTCTATGCCATTGCTAATGTGGAGCCGAATACTTTTCTGGACGATGATAAGGATGGTTTTCCGGATAATATTGGGAAAGAGTCAGATCTGAAAGATTTCGTTTATCGTCCTCGCGGAGAGACGACACGTTCTATCGCCGAGCTTCCGGATGAAGGTATGCCCATGTTTGGGCAGTGGAAATCTGAGAACGGGGATACCGACTTGCTCGATTTGAAAAGTTCGGGTTCGGTGACAATCGCTATGAAGGCGCTGATGGCTCGTATAGATGTGGATATCCGGCTTCGTTCGGAGCAGGTTTCGGCCGATGGTACGCTTCCGCAGTTGACGCTCAACAGTTGGAGTGTGACAAACCTGCCTACCTGCGTGCCGTTCATGCTCCCGGCATCGGGAGTCTCCGATCTCGGTTCGTCGAAACGTGATGAACAGGAAGACCGAACCTATGTAATCGGTAACGGGGAGAGCGAGAGTATTTCGATTTCGTTTTACATGTTCGAGAATCTGCAAGAACCTCAGCCCGATGCGGAAACCGGGAAGTTGCCTGGCGAATACGTTTATCCGGAAGAGTTGGAGAGTGAGGACGATAAGCAACGCTGGAAACCGTGTTTTGCCTCTTCCGATGCTGCGGCTTTCACCATGAGCGGTTATTATACGACGTATACGACTGCTGCAGCCTCCAATCCTACCTATGAGGCCGATTTTACGTTTTATCTTGGAGCCAACCACACGGATAACTTCAAGGTCGCTCGTAATCGTCATTATCAGAACAGTATATATATTCAGGGCCTTACTTATGTAGGAAATAATCCGGAGCATGTAAACTTCGATGCCTGTGTGGATGTCGCCGAACAGGAGAATCCGTTCTATATCTCCATGCTGCGTACTTATGAACACGATGCGCATTTCAATATCACGCCGATGGATATTTTTTTGTTCCGCAGGGATGCTTCTCCGCAGGTTCAGGTTACGATCAAGGATGCGGCTGACAAACCTTGGATTCGTATGGAGCGGATCAAAGCAGAATATATGAGTCAGGGAACGGTTCCGGACGGAGACAATAGCAATAGTTCCGGCAGCAAGTATATAGCCGCTGGAAAAGCATGGTCTGCAGGCAATGGCATACGTCGTTATTTCACCACGACACTGATGTCAGATTTGGCAGACAATACCAGTTATATGGTTGAGGATCATCGCGACCGGATTTATTTCTATTTGGATGAAAATATTGGCACTTCGGATCGTATGGCCGATATCGAGATTGTCTATACCGATAATACAGGCGATAGCCGCACTCGTACCATACGGATTACGCAACATGGGTTGTTGAAGGTTGAGGTATATGAAGATAATATCAACAAAACGAATTTGTTGCAAACTATTTATATCGAACAGTTCGAGGAATACAGAAATTATAGCGATCCGTTGAGTGAGTTCGATGACAATCAGAAATTCAAAGGGTTGAGGTGGGGAGATCCGGGGGTATACATGCACGGTGGCGGCCCATGGAGTCTAAATACAGAGTGGGTAGATGTTTATACCAATGGTATCGAGGCTACGAACAATATTGTCAGAAGGTATGGCCAGAAGGTCATGTCTCTGCGGGAATCGCCGGAGTCTGCCGCGGAATACTGCTACAATAAGAATAAACGAAATCCGGTAAGCCATGAGGTCGACGATACGCGTTGGTTCTTGCCGGGTATCAGGCAACTGGAGGCCATTTTGACTACTTATTACAATCGTTATCCGGAGTTCCGCGATGATTTCTATTGGTCATCTGCTGCCGGGAAACGAAAAAGAACAATTTTGTATTATGAGGACGACGATTATGCCCGGGCAACGAGAGCTTTCGATAAGATTACGCAGGTAACGGATGACGGGGATGAGTGGAATAAGAACACGTGGTTCAACTATGCCCCGAGCGATTGGAATAATATTTACGACGGAATATACCGAGGCAAGGCTCCGCGAGGGGAATCGTTGCGTATTCGGGCAGCCTACATACCGGCCGAAGGAAAGGTTGTCGAATGATCTTTTTCGGGGATATGTCGACGGATGATTGCTCGGAGCTAATAGGAGTAGTCCGTCTTAGTCTGGAAGAAACTCAAGATTAGGTGTTTAATAATTGGTTGAGAGGGATGTGCACAGTTTAGTTTGACGTTAAATTGACATAATATCCCGCTTTTTGGAAAGATTCACCCCTGCCACACGTGGCAGGGGTGAATTGCATAAGAGCCGATTCTTTTGCGCTGCGGAATCATATCGACCCGCCGATCTCCCACCAGAAGGCCCGGAGGCCCTGTTGCGGAGATGCGGCATCGAGGGTTGTCAGCTTGTCGAGCAGCCGCGAAGCAATCGGTTCCCCGACAATGACCAGTAGTGCCGAATTGAGCGTCGGCCAGGTATGGCTGCCCAGATGAGGCTCGCCGTCGCGGCTGCCGCGGCCCATGACGGGGTCCCAGGCGGTGTATCCCCGGACGCCGAGGCGGTCGAACGCATCGACGATCTCGTCGTAGAATGCTTGGTTGAATGAAATAAATATCGCTTTCATAAGGATTCTTATTCAATGGTTTTCAAAGACTGTTTGCGTTGGCGGCGTATACCGCGGGCGGTGAACGAACAGTAGAGTGTCGGTACGAGTATCAGTGTGACGACCGTCGAGAAAGAGAGTCCCCATGCCACGGAGATGCCCAGCGACTTCCACATTTCGGAACCGACGCCGTTGTTTACGGCCATCGGGACCATGCCGATGACGGTCGTAAACGTAGTCATCAGCACAGGGCGCAGACGCGAACGGCCTGCCGTAACGATGGCATGGATGGTATTCATGCCGCGTCTTCGGCGGAGCCGGATGTAGTCGATCAGCACGATGCCGTTGTTCACCACGATACCGATCAGCATCAGGATGCCGAGCATGGCCATGACGCCCAGTGGCGTTCCGGTGATCCACAGCCCGAGGAACACACCGATCAAGGCGAACGGAATGGAGAACATGATGACGAAGGGATAGGTCAGCGACTCGAACTGCGCGGCCATGATGATGAATACCAGCAGGATCATTAGCACCATGAGCGTTGCTAGATCCCTGAACGTATCTTCCTGGTCCTCGAACGTGCCGCCGAACTGCCATGTGATGCCCGCAGGCAGCTCTATTTCGTTCATCTGCTGCCGGGCGGCCTCCACGATGTCGCTCATGGCGGCGCCGGTACCGACGACACACGAAACGGTGATCAGACGCTCGCGATCCTTGCGCTCGATGGTCGGCGGGGTCTGGGTCTCGACGACGCGGCCTAGATCGCGGATCTTCACGCCCTTGCCCTGCGAATTGTAGATCGTGATGTTCTCGATGTCCTCGACCGACTCGCGGAACCGTCGGTCGTAACGCACCCGGATGTCGTATTCGTCACCGTCTTCACGGAAATAGGAGCCGACCGAACCGTTGATGCGGTTGCGCAGGTAACCGGCCGCCGTGGTGCTGTTCAGGCCGTTGAGCGCGAGTTTCTCGCGGTCGAAATCCACCTGGTATTCGGGCGTGTATTCGTCGCGGCTGATATTGACCTGCGTGCACCCCTTGACCTGTTCCATGCGGGCGGCGATATCGGCTGCCACGGTATCCGTTGCGGTGAAGTCGTGGCCGTAGATCTCGATGTCGACGGAGGCCTGGCCGCCCACGCCGCCCTGTTGTCCGCCCTCGATCACCTCATAGGTCTTCAGTTCGGGATATTCGGTCAGTATGCTGCGCATGCGGTCGGCGATCTGCGTGAGGCCGCGTTCGCGTTCGGTTTTCGGCACGAGCCTGATATTGTAGGAGATCAGATAGGTGCCGTTATCCGATATCGAAGCGAACACGTTGTCGGTATCGGCTTGTCCGAAAGAGTAGTTGAGCACCGAAATCTCGGGAAACTCTTCCTGGAAACGCGCGGTCAGCCGCTGTGCGACATCGGCTGTGATCTCCTGCCGCGTGCCGAAGGGCAGTTCGATTGTCAATGACAGACGGGCGTTGTCCTGTGTGGGGAAATACTCCGTTTTCAGCAATCCGCCCACTCCGACGATAACGAGCGCGAAGAGTACGAGTGCAGAAAAGACTGTCGTACCGCGGTGATGCACCGCCCAGTCGAGGATGGAAGCATACCAGCCGTTGAGCCGGTCGAAGAAACGGTTGAACGGATTGGAAACCCATTTCTGGAAAAGGTTGTCCCGGGTTGAAAGACCCAGCATCTGCGCCGAAAGCGACGGCGTGAGCGTCAGCGCCGCGACGGTCGAAACCGTCAGGATGATGGTTACCATCCATCCCAGCTGTTTGAACAGCACGCCCGCCATACCGGTAATCATCGTCAGCGGCAGGAAGACGGCGATGGTCGTCAGCGTCGAGGCCATGACCGACACGGAGACCTCGTTTGTGGCGAAGACCGCCGCCTGACGGGGACGGCTGCCGCGTTCGATATGTGTGGTGATATTTTCCAGTACGACGATGGCATTGTCCACGACCATACCGATTGCGATCGAGAGTGCGCTCATCGAGATGATGTTGATTGTCTCGCCGGTGGCCAGCAGGTAGATTAGTGCGGCAAGCAGCGAAATGGGGATCGTCAGTACGATAACGAACGTGGCGCGCCAGCGCCCGAGGAAGAGCAACACGACCAGCATGACGACGATGAGAATTGTCGCGATGGTCTCCTTGAGCGAGTCGATCGTATCGTGGATGTTGTCCGCCGTATCGATGATGACACCCAGTTTTACATCCGCGGGCAGCGTCTCCTGAATGGCGGGCAGGCGCTGCTGAATCTTCCGGGAAATATCCACGGCATTGGCGCCCGACTGTTTCTGGATAACGATCATGCCGCCCTTGTTCCCGTCCGTATAGGATTCCTGCGTCCGTTCCTCCTGTGTATCGGTGACGGTCGCCACGTCACGCAGGTAGACGGGAGCTCCGTCGGCAGAAGTCGCCACGACCAGCGACAGCATTTCGTCCGCTACCTCAAACTCTTTCTGCACACGGACCGAATAGGTATTCGACCCCACGTCGATATTGCCGGCCGGCACATTCTTGTTCTCGTTGGCGATGATCGAGGCGATCGTCTCGATCGAAAGTCCGTAGGCTTCGAGCTTGTAGGGATCGCAGTAGACCTGTATTTCGCGTTCGGCGATACCCAATATGGAAATCTGCCCCACGCCTCCGACACGCGCCAGCGGCGTGGAGACATTGTCGTCGAGGATTTTGTAGAGCCCCGGCATGCTCTCCTCGGCCGTAACCGACAGGATGAGGATGGGAATGTCGTCCGACCCGAACTTGAAAATGATCGGTGTGCCGACCTCGTCCGGCAGGCTCGACGAAACCATGTCGAGTTTGTCGCGTACGTCGTTCGTCGCCACGTCGATGTCGATGCCGTACTCGAATTCGAGCGAGATGATCGAGATGTTCTCTTTCGACTGGGAGGTTATATGTTTGAGGTCACTCACGCTGTTGAGCGTGTTTTCGAGTACTTTCGTGACGTTGGTTTCGATATCCTCGGCGCTCGCTCCCTCGTAGGTCGTCATGACCATAATCGCGTTGGACTCGATGTCCGGCAGGAGGTTGATCGAAAGCCTCGTGAGCGAGAAGAGGCCGAAAATGGCGACTGCAGCGAAGATTAGCGCCGTCATGATAGGCCGTTCGACGGCCGATTTGTAGATTGACATATCCGCGCCGTATTAATTGATTGTTACTTTGTCCCCTTTCTTCAGGTGCGTCTGACCGGTGGTGACGACCACGTCGCCGGCAGCTACCCCCGAAAGCACCTCGTAACGGTCGCCGAGGCGCTGTCCGAGCGTCACCGCGCTGTACTCGACGCAGCCGTCGCGCACGATGAAAACGTATCGTTCGCCCGAACCGGTCTGTTTCACCACAGCACGGTCGGGAATTACCACGCGCTCGGCCTCACCGAACGAAAGCGTAGCCCGTGCGAACATGCCGGGACGTACGCGCTCGTTCGCATTGTCGAGCCGCACCTCGACCGGGAACGTGCGTGTCGTGGGATCGACGGTGGGGTAGACCAGATGCACGTATCCCGAGAAATGTTCGCCGGGATAGGCTTCGGTCACGATGTCCGCCTCCATTCCCTTCCGAACCCGCGAGAAATAGCCCTCTGAGACGTTGATAGTCAGCTTGACGGGGCGTATCTGCTCGACCGTCAGTATGGGGGTGCCCGTGGCGTGCATATCGCCGTTGTCGTAGTTGCGGGCCGTTACGATACCGTCGATGGGGCTGATGAGCGTTGTGTTCTCCGCCAGATTCTCATAGTTCGTCCGTGCGACGTCGTATTCGAGTTTGCGGGCGTCCCAGGTCGATTTCGATTCGCCGCCGATCTTGTACAGTTCGTCGGCACGGCGGAATTCGATCTCGGCGTTCTCCATCTGTACGCGGGCCTGCGTCAGGTTGGCGGAATCCATCTCTACCAGCCGCTGGCCACGGCGGACTCGGTCTCCCACTTCGACATAGATTTTTCCGATCCGCACAGGACTTTGCGGTGCGATGTTGTTTACGACCTCGGCTTCGACCGTCGCGGTGAAGGTCGCCGTCTGATCGACGGGTTTCAGTTCGGCCGCGACTGCCGTCACCCGTCTGATCTCCTCCGTTTTCGTCTGGTCCTGCGGGGTATTGCCGCCGCAGGCGGTCAGCAGCAAGACCGTGCCTGCCCAAAAGATTTTTGCAATTCGTTCCATATCCGTTTCGTTATTTGTTTTCGTATTTTCCCGAAAGCGCATCGAGCGACGCTCCGGAAGTAAGGTAATCGTAGATGGCCTGATTGCGCGCGAGCTGCGCCTGCGTGAGCTGCAATTGAGCGTCGTTGACCTCCAGCTGCGTGCCGCTACCGACCTGATAGCGTTTCACGGCGATGTCGTAGCCCTTCTGAGCTTCGCCGACGCTCGCCTGTGCCGCCTCGTACTGACGGACGCTCGTCGTCATGGCATTGCGGTACTGCATCCATTCGACCTGCAGGTTCCGCTCGGTATCTTCCCGCTGCAACTGCAACTGGCGAAGACTGGATTTGGCCTGCCGGACCTCGTGACGACGCTTGCCGCCGGCAAAGAGCGGGACATTGAGACTCAGGCCCGCCACGCCGTAGGGATTCCACTGATAACTGCTGAATTTGAAATCGTTGTTCGTTGAAATCCATTGGTAATTGAACGTCAGGTTGAGTGTCGGATAGTTCGCAGCACGCTGCATCTCGATTGTTTTTTCCAACTGCCGTTCCTGAATGTCCAATTGCTTAAGGTCGCTGTTGTCGCCGAGCGATATTTCGACGCGCGTCCACGCCATTTCGCCCGTATGGTCGGAGAGTGTTCCCGCGCACGCGATCTCCCGGTCGAGATCCATGCCCAGTAACGCCTTTAACTGCCATTCGGCCAAAGCCAGCGCATGTTCCGATTCGTAGACGTTCGGCTCGGCATTGCGCACTTGGACATCGGCACGAATCAACTCGTACTCCGATGTCGAACCCACGTCGAATTTCCGTTGGACGTCCTGCTTGTTTTCCACGGCATTGTCATAGGCTTCACGGTATACGGCATAGGTGTCCTGTGCCAGTAGCACGCCGTAGAAAGCCCGGGTGACTTGCTCAATCATGCCGATACGCGACGAGCGCGCCTTCTCGACGGCCAATTCTACGTCCATTCCCGAAATACGGAGGCTTTTCCAGGTCGAAGGGGCGATCAGCGGCATCGAGGCATTCAGCCCGCCGGACCACGTATTGCTCATACCCACCTCGATCTTGTTGGCCTCGCCCGTACCGGTGTCCATGTACATCGTCTGTTTGCGGATCGTTCGCTGGTAATCGGCCGAAAGGTCTATCGTAGGGAAGAGCGCGGCATACGTGCCTTTTTTCGCATATTCGCTCCGGGTTATCTCTTCATCGGCCACCTTGACCATAGGATTGTCACTCAGGGCGATGGCGAGCGCATCGTCGAGCGTCAGGCGCAGGGGTGTTTGCCCATACGCTGTAAAGATGCCGCACAGCAGGAAGGCGGCGATCATCGTTCGTTTCATCGTTTTCCGAATTTAAAATCCTTGAAATAAAATTGTTGTTCCGACCACCGGGATTTCAGCCGTTCCATTTCGAAAAGGCCCTGCTCGGTGCAGCACCCCCGCAACAATGTGCGCAGCACCCGGGCGAAGTCGTTCCGATCGAGTCGGTTGTCTGTAATATGCGTCAGACAGACTCGCGAAAGGAGTTCGTAGTTCTGATCCGTTTGCAGCGAACCGTCGGCCATTCCCGTCTGAAAATCCCTGCGCAGCGATTCGCAGACCGTATCGCTCAGCGAGTCGATCCGTTCGACGGACGAAGGGTAACGCACCAGCTCTTCTCTGAAGGCATTGCAATGGGCGGCGAACGTTTCATGGGCCTTGATCGAGGTCACCATCAGCCGTTCGAGCGGAGTTGAGCACCGCGCAGATACTCGTTGCAGTATATGCTCCGCGTTGCAGCACTCTCGTCCTATCGCCGACACTACGAGCGTTTGCTTGTCAGAGAACCGTTCATAAAGCGTCCGTTTCGATACCCTCAGTTTCTCGGCGAGGTAATCCATCGAGACGCTCTTGATACCGTAGCAGACAAAAAAACGGCAGGCGAATTCCAATATACGTTCCCGTTCCACATCCATGAATTTAGTAAAAACAAAAATCGAGTATGATCGGGGAAACTTTTTGTGTTTATTCAGTTTTTATTTGGTCGAAATGAAAACAAAAAAGCTTATTGTTTCACATATTGGTTTATTTTTGTATAAATTTGGTC
>JAJPZH010000145.1 GCA_021204515.1 Alistipes sp.
GTTGCGCACGAAGAACGGCGTATCGCTGCCCAACTCGGCGGCGCGGGCGATCAACTCCGCTTCGGGCAGGTGCAGGTCGAAAAGCCGGTCGAGAGCCAGCAGAACCGCCGTGCCGTCGGACGAACCTCCGCCCAGCCCGGCGCCGAACGGCACCCGTTTGTCGAGCCGGATGGCGACACCGTCCACGCCGTAACGGTCGTGCATCAGCCGGAAGGCTTTGATACAGATATTCTGTTCGGGCTGGCAGTCCATCGCCAGCCCTTCGGTGCGGAAACTCACGCCCGCCCCGGCCGTGCGAACGACCTCGACTTCGTCGTAAAGCCCGCGCACGGGGAACATCACCGTTTCGAGATCGTGATAACCGTCCGCACGGCGGCGCAGGATATCCAGCCCCAGATTTATTTTGCAGTTTGCCCGTAAGATCATACGGCAAAGATATAAAATTTGTACTTTTGCGGTATGAAATTCCGCACCGAAATCGAAACCGCGCCTTTAGGGACGAAGATAGGCTATGAGAACCGCATACTGGCACTCGGCTCCTGCTTCGCGGAACACATCGCCGGACGGCTGGCGCAGGCCAAGTTCCGCGTCACGGCCAACCCGTCGGGCATTCTGTTCAACCCGCTCTCCATCGCCGCTGCACTGCGCAGCTATGCCGAAGAGCGTCCCGTACGGCAATCCGAGCTGGGATTCGACGGCGAACTGTGGTTCCATTACGGGTTCCACGGCTCTTTCTCCGCCCCGGAAGCAAACGCGGCCCTCGCTGCGATGAATGCCGCCCGGAAGAGCGGAGCCGAAGCGCTGCGCGCGGCCGACCGGATCGTGCTGACCTTCGGCACGGCGTGGGTCTATGAACACGACGGCGCGGTGGTCGCCAACTGCCACCGCCGGCCCGCCTCGGAGTTCACGCGGCGCAGGCTGGGCGTGGACGAGATCGTCGCGGCTTTCGCAGAGCTCATGGCAGGTCCGCTCGGCGGCAGGGAGGTGATCCTTACGGTCAGTCCCGTGCGGCACCTCGGCGACTCACTGGCGGGCAACGCCGTGAGCAAAGCCACGCTCCGGCTGGCCGCCGAAGAGCTGACGGAGCGTTATCCCGACGTACACTATTTCCCCGCATACGAAATCCTCAACGACGATCTGCGCGACTACCGGTTCTACGCCGACGATCTGGTGCATCCGGCTCCGCAGGCCGTGGAATATGTCTGGGAGAAGTTCTCGGCGGCGGTTCTCTCGGACGAAGCACGGCGTCTGCTGCCCGATGTCCGTCATATCGTCGTAGCCGCAGCGCACCGTCCCCGCAATCCGCAGAGCGAAGCATACCGGGAGTTCTGCCGCCGCAGGCTCGAAGAGATCGCTGCGCTGCCGCAGATCGATTTTCAGGCCGAAGCGGAATATTTCCGCCGATGTATCGAAATAAATTCGTAAATTTGCGGCCTATCATACGTATACCATGAAGCACAGAATCATTTTACTCATCATAGCCGCTCTCGCAGCCCTCGAAGCCTCGGCCGCACGGCCCCGGCTGGTCGTCAATATCGTCGTAGGCTCGATGCGCGCCGAGGACCTCTCGCGTTACGCCGACAATTACGGCGAAGGAGGACTCCGGCGCCTGATCGACGGCGGCACGGTCTTCGCCGACAGCCGTTACGACTACCAGCAGACTACGACGCCCGTATCGCTGGCCACGCTCTCGACGGGCGCGATGCCCTCGACGCACGGAGTCATCGGCTCGCGCTGGCGGGACTACGTCGCCAACGAAGCCGTGGAGCTGATCGCCGGACGCGACGGCGCCGGTCCCTACAACCTGATCGCCCCGACGCTCTCCGAAGCGCTCCTGCAGCACGAACCCGGAAGCAGGGCTGTCACCGTGGCGGCCGAAGCCACGTCGGCGATCGTTCTGGGCGGACGCGGCGGAGAGGTCTTCTGGCTCGACTCGGCGCGCTGCGGCTGGACCACGTCGCCCTACTATGCCGCCGACGTTCCCGAGTGGGTGGCACACAGCAACCGCGAACGCTATAACCTCTCGTACATCGCCGCCGAATGGCGGACGCTCTACGAAAAGGGCCGCTACATCAACTCCCGCAACTGGGACGTAATTCTCACGGGCAAAAACAAAAAAGAGAAGGACGAAGCGGGTAGCGGACGGCTGAAACTCGCCACCGATTTCGACCGGATGCTCTACACCCCGGCGGGCAACACCGCCGTATTCGGCTTTGCCAAGCAGGCCATCGCCCAGTTCAAACTCGGAGCCGACGGCACGCCCGACCTGCTGAACATCTGTCTCGATTCGTCGCGCCGCATCAGCGAGGCCTACGGCCCCGAATCGATCGAAGCGGAGGATATGTATTACCGGCTCGACCGCGATCTGGCCGACTTTTTGACGTTCGTATTCGCGCAGGTCAAGAACGGAGAAGTGCTCGTCGTGTTCACGTCGGACCACGGAACCAGCCCTTCGTACGACGCGGGCCGCGAAGAGACCGACCGGTTCAACGCCCGGCAGTTTGAAGTGATCGTAAACGGGTTCCTGAACGTCCGTTACGGCATGGGCAACTGGGTATTGGAATACGAGGACAAATGCCTTTACCTGAACCACAACCTCATCTACGAACGGGGACTCAATCTGGCCGACGTACAGAACGAGGTGGCGATCTTCGCCATGCAGTTCCGCGGCGTCTCGCACGCCCTTTCGGCTACGGCCATGCGTACGAGCTACTTCGGCAGCGGCTACGCCCGCAAGATGCAGAACAGCTTCTACCCCCGGCGTTCGGGCGACGTAATCATGAACCTGATGCCCGGCTGGATCGAGGAGAACGATCGCTGCGCATCGTCGTCGGGTTCGATGTACGGTTACGACACGCAGGTACCGCTGGTATTTTACGGCTTCGGAGCCGGTCCCCTGCGCGTAAAGCGCCGCGTAGACATGACGGCCGTGGCACCGACCGTAGCTCGGGTGCTGGAGATCACCGAACCTGCGGCGTCGGAGGGCGAAGTGCTTCCGGAAATCATCGATTTATAAGGATTAAAAAATATACGGATATGGACAAGATACAGGAGGAGATCATCGAGGAGTTCTCGGTATTCGACGACTGGCTCGACAAATACGACTACCTCATCGGCCTGAGCGATTCGCTGCCGGCCATCCCCGCCGAACACCGCACCGAGCAGTACCTGATCGAGGGCTGCCAGTCGCGCGTATGGGTGGATGCACACATGGAAGACGGCAGAGTCTATTACGCGGCCGACAGCGACGCGATAATAACCAAGGGCATTATCGCGCTGTTGATCCGCGTGCTGAACGGACGCACGCCGCAGGAGATTCTCGACACGGACCTCTATTTCATCGACGCCATCGGCCTGAGTGCGAACCTCTCGCCCACGCGGTCGAACGGCCTGCTGTCGATGGTCAAGCAGATGCGGCTCTATGCGCTGGCCTTTGCAAGCAAAGGCGGTGCGAACGAAAAATAAAAAATCAGAAACGTACGTTTCCTTATTTCAACGTCACGATGACACCCGAAGATATACTGAAGGTCGAGAAGGAGATCGTCCTTACGCTCAAGAACATATACGATCCCGAAATCCCGGTGAACATCTACGATCTGGGACTGATCTACGAGATCGACTACACGCCCGACGGCGTCGCCAATATCCGCATGACGCTCACCGCCCCCAACTGCCCGATGGCCGACATGCTCGTAGAAGACGTAAACCAGCAGGTAGCCAAGGTCAAAGGCGTGAAGTCGGTGAACGTAATTCTCACGTTCGATCCCGTGTGGGACAAAAGCATGATGTCGGAAGAGGCATTATTGGAACTCAATCTGTTTTAGCATGACGACGGAGCGGGAACAGCGCGCGATGAACCGGCTTCGGGCCGGAGCCGGGGTTTACGCCTGCGGCGGCTTCCTCGCGGGGCAGTCTCCGTTGCAGCGCAGCGAGATCTGCACGTCGCTGCTCTTCGACCGGCTCGAACGCAAAATGCGCATGGTGGAGGCGCTGCGGCACGAAGCGGCGGAGAACTGGAACCAGACTTTCTACCTGCGTTACTTCCGCACGCTGGGCGACCGTCAGAATCAGGAAGCCTACCTCACGCTGGCACGGCGCGTATCCTACAAAACCGTCCTGCGCGAACGGCTGGCGCCGCATGCCGTCGAATCGCTGCTTTTCGGAGCGTCGGGACTGCTGGCGCTCTATCCGCACGACACCTACACGCTCAACCTCGCCCGCAATTTCGAATATCTGGCGGCCAAATACGACATCGAACCGATGCAGGCCGGAGCATGGCAACTGGGAGACATACGTCCTGCCAACCATCCCGTACTGCGGCTGGCGCAGGCCGCGGAATTCTTCGCACAGGACGAATTCGTCATGGAGCGCGCCATGGCCTGCCGCACGGAAGAGGAGATACGGCGGCTCTTCTGCGTCGAAGCCTCGGACTACTGGCGGACACACCACATTCCGGGAATCGCAGGCGACGACCGGCCCAAGCGTCTGGGGGCTTTCAAGGCCAATATCATCGGCATCAACCTCGTCTCGGTACTGCAATTCGCCTACGGCAGCTACACCGGACGCGAAGCCCTGCGCGACAGCGCCCTGACGCTGCTCGAACGCCTGCCCGCGGAGGACAACCGTTACATGCGCGGCTGGCACGACGCGGGACTGACGCCCCGCAGCGCCTTCGAATCGCAGGCCCTGCTGCAACTGGCAACGGAATACTGCGCAGCCAAACGCTGTGCGGAATGCCCCGTCGGACGGCGAATCCTGAGCAATCTGAACGTCGGAAACCACTAATTCTACCGCCATGCAAAAGCAAACGCCGCTCCGCAGGGAAACGCCCGCGAAATGCTGCGCCATGCCCGGCAGCAGGGCGTCATGCCGCTCCTATTGCGGAGATGCGATTTCCGGCACGTCCTGATAAACCGCGCGCCCGCGCCTCCCGTTCTCTTACCGGCTTCACAAAAAGAGATGACGGCAGCGGTCGGAATGCGGTTGCAAATCGCGGAAAACCCGCATAGGGTCCCTTTATAGGGACCTATTTTTTTGTGCATTCGGGAAAAATAAGTATCTTTATAAGATTTACAACCACAACCCCGAAATATCAGAAAACAAATATGGATATAGCTGCCAGTTTAATCAAACTCATCTTCGGCTCCAAAGCCGACAAAGACCGCAAGCAGATCGAGCCTTATCTCGAAAAGATCAAAGCCGTCTACCCTGCCATAGAAGCCCTTTCCAACGACGAACTGCGCGCCCGGAGCGAAGCGCTGAAGAAGCAGATCGCCGATTTCATCGCAGCCGACGAAGCCCGCATCGTGGAGCTGAAGGCCAAGCTGGAGTTGCCCGAGACGTCGCTCGAAGAGAAGGAGAAGGTCTCGAAGGAGATCGACGAGACGACCAAACGCATCGACGAAAAGATCGAGGAGAAACTCGACGAGATCCTGCCCGAAGCGTTCGCCATCATGAAGGACACGGCGCGCCGCTTCGCCCAGAACGAGACGGTAGTGGTCACGGCCAACGATTTCGACCGCGATCTGGCCGCCGCCAAGGATTTCGTAACCATCGAGGGCGACAAGGCCGTATACGCCAATCACTGGATGGCGGGCGGCAACGACGTGAAGTGGGACATGATCCACTACGACGTACAGCTGTTCGGCGGCGTGGTGCTCCACAAAGGCAAGATCGCCGAGATGGCGACGGGCGAAGGAAAAACCCTCGTGGCGACGCTCCCCGTATTCCTCAACGCCCTTGCAAAAAAAGGCGTGCATCTCGTGACGGTCAATAACTATCTGGCCAAGCGCGACTCGGAGTGGATGGGTCCGATGTACCAGTTCCACGGTCTGTCGGTGGCCTGCATCGACGATACGCAGCCCAACTCCGACGCCCGGCGCAAGGCATACATGGCCGACATCACCTTCGGCACGAACAACGAATACGGCTTCGACTACCTGCGCGACAACATGGCTTCGTCGCCCGCCGACCTCGTACAGCGCAAGCACCACTTCGCCATCGTCGATGAGGTGGACTCCGTATTGATCGACGACGCACGTACGCCGCTTATCATTTCGGGACCCGTACCCAAAGGCGACGACCAGATGTTCGAGCAGTACCGCCCGGCCATCGACCACCTCTACAACCTGCAGAAGAACCTCGTGACGGGGCTGCTGGCGGAAGCCCGCCAGCTCATCGCCGAGGGCAAGAACGACGAAGGCGGCGTGAAACTCTACCGTGTGCACAAAGGTCTGCCCAAATACAAGCCGCTGATCAAATACCTCTCGGAAACGGGCGTCAAGGCGCTGATGCAGAAGACCGAGAATACCTACATGCAGGACAACAACCGCCGCATGCCCGAAATCACCGACGACCTGTTCTTCGTCATCGACGAGAAACTCAACTCGGTGGAACTGACGGACAAAGGCCACGAGGTACTGTCGAAATACTTCAACGAGGACGGATTCTTCGTGATGCCCGACATCGGCGCTGAAGTGGCCGAGCTGGAAAAGAGCGATCTCTCGGCCGAGGAGCGCGCCCGCAAACGCGACGAGGTGATCAACGACTACTCGATCAAGTCGGAGCGCGTACATACGGTGCATCAGCTGCTCAAGGCATACGCCATGTTCGAGAAGGACGTCGAATACGTGGTGATGGACAACAAGGTGAAGATCGTCGACGAGCAGACGGGCCGTATTCTCGACGGCCGCCGCTATTCGGACGGACTGCATCAGGCGATCGAAGCCAAGGAGCACGTCAAGGTCGAGGCCGCGACGCAGACATTCGCGACGATCACCCTTCAGAACTACTTCCGCATGTACCACAAGCTGGCCGGTATGACCGGTACTGCCGAAACCGAAGCATCGGAGTTCTGGAGTATCTACAAACTCGACGTCGTGGTGATTCCGACCAACCGTCCCGTGGTCCGCGACGACCGTCAGGACCTGATCTACAAGACCAAGCGCGAGAAATACAACGCCGTGATCGAAGAGATCGTGAAACTGGTCGAGGCGGGCCGTCCGGTGCTGGTGGGTACCACGTCGGTCGAGATCTCGGAGTTGCTGAGCCGCATGCTCAAGCTCCGCAACATCAAGCATAACGTCCTGAACGCCAAGCAGCACCAGCTGGAGGCCCAAGTCGTGGCTGAGGCCGGACGCTCGGGGCAGGTGACCATCGCCACCAACATGGCCGGCCGCGGTACCGACATCAAGCTCACGCCCGAAGTCAAGCAGGCCGGAGGTCTGGCGATCATCGGCACCGAACGCCACGAAAGCCGCCGTGTGGACCGCCAGCTGCGCGGCCGCGCCGGACGTCAGGGCGACCCCGGATCGTCGCAGTTCTTCGTATCGCTCGAAGACGACCTGATGCGTCTGTTCGGTTCGGGCCGCATCGCCTCGATGATGGACCGCATGGGACTCAAGGAGGGCGAGGTGATTCAGGCCGGCATGATGACGCGCGCCATCGAGCGTGCGCAGAAGAAGGTCGAAGAGAACAACTTCGGCATCCGCAAGCGTCTGCTGGAATACGACGACGTGATGAACTCGCAGCGCGAGGTGATCTACACCCGCCGCCGCCATGCACTCTACGGCGAGCGCATCGAGATCGACCTCAACAACATCATGTACGACTACGCCGACAACTTCGTGGAGACCAACCGCGGCATCGAGTTCGAGGATTTCCGTTTCGAGCTGATCCGCGAAGTGGCCGTGGAGCCTTCGTTCAACGAGGAGACCTACGGCTCGGCGAAGCCCGCGGAGCTGGCGGAACTGATCGTCAAAGACCTCAAGGAGACTTATGCGCGCCGTGCGAAGGCCGTGGCCGACACGGTACGCCCCGTCATGGAGCGCATCTACGAAGACAAGAAGGATCAGCTGGATTCGAACATCTACTTCCCGATCACGGACGGACATCTGGGCTACAACGTCCCGGTGAACCTGCTGAAATGCAAGAACACGGACGGTGCGGAGATTTACAAGATATTCTCGAAAGTGGTGATGTTCACCACCATCGACGACGCATGGCGCGAGCACCTGCGCGAAATGGACGACCTGCGCCAAAGCGTGCAGAACGCCACCTACGAGCAGAAAGACCCGCTGCTGATCTACAAGTTCGAATCGTTCGGGCTGTTCTCGAAGATGATCATCAAGGTCAACCGCGACGTGCTGTCGATCCTCAACAAAGCCTATATTCCCGTACGCGATCAGAACGCCGAAGCCGTACAACGCCAGCGTCAGGAACGCGCCAAGGTGGACGTAAACAAACTGCAGGCTTCACGCATGCAGGCGGCGGCGCAGGCCGGACAGCAGGACAAGCAGAAACCGATGCCGATGCACGTCGAGAAAAAAGTGGGCCGCAACGATCCCTGCCCCTGCGGAAGCGGCAAGAAATACAAACAGTGCCACGGTAAAGGAATGTAAACCGGAAATGGGCTACAACGAAGAAAAACAACGTCAGCTGGATATCCGCTACCTGCGCATGGCGCGCATCTGGGCGGAGAATTCGTACTGCGTGCGCCGCAAGGTCGGAGCGCTGATCGTCAAGGACAAGATGATCATATCCGACGGTTACAACGGCACGCCTTCGGGGTTCGAGAACATCTGCGAGGATGAGAACGGCCACACCAAGCCCTATGTCCTCCACGCCGAAGCCAACGCCATCACCAAGGTCGCCAAAAGCGCCAACAACTGCGACGGCTCGACGCTCTACATCACTGCGGCCCCCTGCATCGAATGTTCGAAGCTGATTATTCAGGCAGGTATCAAACGGGTGGTATACTGCGAGGAATACCGCTCGGAAGAGGGACTGAACCTGCTGCGCAAAGTAGGCATCGAATGCGTACAGCACGAAGTGGAGGATTGTTAATCGGAATGAGGATGAAACAGGCGATAATCCTGCTGCCATGCCTCTATTGCCGGCTCTTCGCAGCCGGACAGGAGCCTGCGCAGGACGCGGTAGGCAAAATGCTGCTCGCAACGCCGCCCTCACTTCCCGAATATGTCTACTGCGAAATCAGCGGGTATAAAGGAGCGCTGCACAACGGCATTTACGTCGGGTTCGATTTCGGGCAGCCCATGACGAAAAAGAACCGTCTCATAACAGATGCCGAAGGACGTACGATCACGTTCAACTCGTGCATCGACGCGCTGAACTACATGGTATGTCGCGGCTGGGAATTCGTGCAGGCTTACGCAGCAGGCGAAGACAATGATTTTAGCTGCATGCTGCTGCGAATGCCGACATCGAAGATGAGTGCTGCACAACGGCAGGTTATGCTTGACGCGGCAATGAAAACGGGCGAGTAAACGGATACGGTTCAATTTCCCGCATGTATTATATAAGGAGTCTCCACGGCTCCTTATTTTTGTAATCCCGCCCGAGCGGCGGGCGGCCCGCAGGTGTCTTCGGGAACGGTCTCGACAACCGCCCTGACAAGCGTTTCGAGCGGCATTCCAGCGAGTGTTCCGATGACTATTCCCACAAGCGTTTCCGGTATGTTCGGACTGGGATTTGCATTTCCCGGAAAAATTCCATACTTTTAATTTACAAACCATTTAAAAACGGATCGGTATGAAACGTATCGTCATCGTCGGAGCGACATCGGGCATCGGACTCGAAGTCGCAAAATTCTGTATTCAGGCAGGCTGGCAGATCGGAGCCGCAGGCCGGCGCGGGGAAGCGCTCGAAAAGCTCCGCACCCAAGCTCCGGACCGGATCGTGACCGAATCGCTGGACATCACGCGCGACGATGCACCCGAACATCTGTCTCGCCTGATCGACAAGCTGGGCGGAATGGACATTTACCTGCACTGTTCGGGCATCGGAAAACGCAACACCGAGCTGCATCCCGACATCGAAATCGACACTCTGCGTACCAACGGTGAAGGATTCGTCCGCATGGTCACAGCGGCCTTCGGCTATTTCCGCGCCCACGGAGGCGGACATCTGGCCGTCATCAGCTCGATCGCCGGCACCAAAGGACTCGGAAGCGCCCCGGCCTACTCGGCGACCAAGCGCATGCAGAATACCTACATCGACGCGCTGGCGCAGTTGGCGCATATGGAGAAGCTGAATATCCGCTTTACGGACATCCGCCCCGGATTCGTCGCCACGCCCCTGCTGGCCGGCGACGGGCATTATCCGATGCTGATGCGGGTCGAGAAGGTTGCCGCACGGATTATGAAGGTCCTGAAACGGCAGCGCCGCCGCGTGGTGATCGACCGCCGCTATGCGGTCATGGTATTCTTCTGGAAGATGATTCCCGAATGGCTGTGGGAACGGCTCAACATACGCAAAAACGATTGATGGTAAGACACCTGCAATAACAGAAATCCGGAACAAGGTATCGACTCACAAAATAAAACGGGAAAATAAAACGAAACGGCAGTACGGCTAAACCGGAGCATAGCATCAAAAAGAAAGAAACCGCCCTCCGGATCACAGGTCCGTCTACCACAAGAATCCGACTTCGCCCGCAGATCAGTTTCCGCCCGAAACAGATTCAGGGGGGGGCAAGGTGAAACGACAGAAAACAAATCAGAACGGAACGACAAAATACCCGGCTCATCGAGCCGGGTATTTTGTTTTCGTATCTTTAGAACGGCAGGTCGTCCGGATCGTCGGCCGGAATCGACGGAGCGGGTGAAGGCTTCGGAGCCGCAGGCTGCTGATAGCCGCCTGCGGGTTGTCCGGCAGGGGCCTGCTGCGAACCGTATCCCTGCTGCGATCCGTAACCCTGCTGTCCGTCGGACGACGGGTTGTCGCTGCGGCGGCCCAGCAGATTCATCACATCGGCCAGAATCTCGGTCGTATAGCGTTTGTTATTGTCCTTGTCCATCCACTCGCGGGTGCGCAGGCGTCCCTCGACGTAAATCTGCGTACCTTTGCGGACGTACCTGTCCACCACGTCGGCAAGACCGCGCCAAAGCGTGATCGTATGCCATTCGGTATGCTCCTTGGCCTCGTTGGCCTGCCGGTCGAACAACCGTTCGGTCGTAGCCAGACGGATGCGTGCGACCTTCACACCGCCTTCGGTGGTCCGGATTTCGGGGTCGATACCGACGTTGCCGATCAAAATTACCTTATTTACCATATTCTATAACATTAAAATAAACAATAAACAAACAACGGACCTGGAGAAAA
>JAJPZH010000218.1 GCA_021204515.1 Alistipes sp.
TTGCCGCCGCCGACGTTCTGATTGACGGCGTATTCGCCGATGTAGATCTCGTAATCCCCGCGTTCCTGCTGGTCGAAAAGTTTGTCGCTGGCGAAGAAGAATTCGGGCGATACGTACCAGTGGGGGTCTATCATATCGACCTTCTCGTGGCTGTGCTGACCGCCCAGTCCGAGCGTCGAGATGAGTTTTAACTGCGGATATTTCGCCTTGATGGCTTTGTAGAATCTGTCGTAACGCTTTTCATAGACCGGTCCCCAGTTTTCGTTGCCGATCTCGACGTATTTCAGCGGGAAAGGCTCCGGATGTCCGTTTTCGACACGTTTGCGGCTCCATGCGGTCGTGCCGTCGCCCAATGCGTAGTCGATGGCGTCGAGTGCGTCGGCGATGAAGAAATCCACTTCTTCCTCCGGACAGGCGTCGCCTGCGCGGCCCTGACAGCCCAGACCCACGTTGCAGACGAACATGCCTTCGGCATTGATGTCCTCGCAGAATTGCAGGAATTCATGGTAGCCGAAGCCCATCGTGGTTCGGTAACCCCACGTATCGTAAACGCCCGGACGGGTGGCCAGATCGCCGATGGTTTCCTTCCATTTGATGCGGTTCGAAAGGGTGATGCCCTCCACTACGCAGCCGCCCGGCCAGCGGACGAATGCCGGACGCATGGCTTCGAGCGTCTCGGTGATATCCTTGCGCAATCCGTTTTCGCGGTTGCGGAACGTCTCGGCAGGGAAGAGCGAAACGTAATCGAGCAGCAGCGTTCCCTTGCCTTCGAGTTCGATGACGAAGCGGGCGTTGTGGTCGGTTCCGGTGGCTACGAGTTCTCCCGAATACTGACACCACGATTTATCCGGGTCGAGGGCCAGCGGCCGGTTGCAAAGTTCCGTGCCGTCGGCGCCGACGAGCTTGATCGTGGCCTTGCCGTCGAACCGGTTGCCGTTCGAGGTGTTGAAACGCAGAAAATAGCTTTTGTCCTTCTCGATATTGATTCCCCAGAATCCGGTGTTGGACAGGGCGACGCGGCCCTGTGCGGGAAGCGTGACCTTCAGCGCCGTCGGAGTCGCGCTGTTGAGCGGGTATTCGGTCGTGAGTTTCATGGACGCGCCTTCGCCTGCCAGCTGTTCGAGCGACCATGCGGGAATCTCCTCCGCGGGCCAGCGGTAGCACATGTCGGGATGGGGCTTGGTGCAGGTGAGGTGGTTGCAGACGGCGGGCGGATAGAGTTTGCCGTCTTCGACCCGGTAGCCTTCGGGAACGGAGGTGTCTTCGAATCCGCGGTTCTGAATCAGTTCGGCGTAGAGTCCGCCGTCGCCCGCATGGTTGATCTCTTCGAAGAAGATGCCGTACAGGGACGAGGGGACCTCCGCGCCGCGCTGCGCCGCGTCGATGTTTATCAGGGCTTCCGGTTGCGAACAGGCGCCCAGCAGCAGGGTCAGCGCCGGAAGCGTAAGAATTTGGTGTAAGGTTTTCATGGTCGGTTTGTTGTTTGGGTTATCTGTAATTTAACGTTCGACGGGACGGTGTTCCGGGGCGGCGCCGAACTCCCTGTTCGGCTGCGGACCCATCGTCAGGCGCAGCGTTCCGCCCGCTGCGATGTCGCTGTGGCGGATATAGGCGTACGGATAGGGTTTGCCGTTGAGTTCCGCCGACTGTATGTAGATGTTGCGTTCCGAATTGCCCTCGGCCTTTACCGTGAATTTCTTGCCGTTTCCGGTCCGGATGGTCATCTCCGCGAATTTGGGACTGCCGAGGACATAGATGCCCAGCGAAGGGTTTACCGGGTAGAATCCCATCGCCGAGAGGACATACCACGACGACATCTGGCCGCAGTCCTCGTTGCCGGCCAGTCCGTTGGGTTGGTCGGTGTACATTTCGTTGAGTATGCGGCGCACCATGCGGGCGGTTTTCCATTGTTGTCCGGCGTATGCGTAGAGGTACACGGTGTGGTGCCCCGGCTCGTTGCCGTGGGCGTACTGGCCTATCAGACCCGATATGTCGCCCGACGCATGTTCGCCCATATCGCCTTCGACAGTGAACAGGCTGTCGAGTTTTTCGACGAATGCGGTTTCGCTGCCGAAGAGCGAAATCAGTCCCCGGACGTCATGCGGCACCAGCCAGATGTACTGCCACCCCGTACCTTCGCAGTAGTCGTCGCTGCGGTGGGTCGAGTGGAACGGGT
The DNA here is from genome assembly GCA_021204515.1 of Alistipes sp. Taxonomy (GTDB): domain Bacteria; phylum Bacteroidota; class Bacteroidia; order Bacteroidales; family Rikenellaceae; genus Alistipes. The sequence continues at coordinate 2,177 of JAJPZH010000218.1, forward strand.
CGAACGGTTCGCGGAATGATCCGTCGAGGTTGCGGCCGCGGAAAAACCGGGTTTCGGGGTCCCAGTAATTTGTGTAGAACCGTGCCCGCTTTCCGAACAGGCGGGCGTCCTCCGCGCGGCCCAGCTTCCCGGCCGCGAGGGCGATGCTGCCGTCCGCCAGCGCGTATTCCAGCCCTTTGGCGACCGATTCGCCCTCCTTGTCGGACGGGATGTAATCCTGCGTGCGGAGCCATGCGAGTCCTTTGTAGTCGCTCTGCATCGACCGCTTCATGGCTTCGAAAGCGCGGTCGTAGTCGATGCCCGGAAATCCTTTCATCACGGTGTCGGCGACGACCGGAACCGACTGGATGCCGATCATCTCGCGGGTGTCGGAGCCGTACAGGTGCCAGACGGGAAGATACCCCTGCTCGTCGTAAATGTCGAGCATCGTATTGACCATGTCGGGCACGCGTTCGGGTTGCAGCAGCGTGTAGAGCGGGTGCGCGGCGCGGTAGGTGTCCCATAACGAGAATACGGTGTAGGTCTCGTGTCCGGGGGCCTCGTGGATTTTACCGTCGGCGCCGCGGTACCCTCCGTCGCAGTCATTGAAGAGGTTGGGTTGCAGGAAAGCGTGGTAAAGCCCGGTATAGAGGATGCGGCGGGCCGTATCGTCCGAACCTTTGACCGTGACTTTGCCCAGCTCGCGTTCCCATTTGCGGCTGGTCGCCCTGACCGTGGCGGCGAAGTCCCAGCCGGGGAGTTCGCAGTCGATATTACGCGCGGCACCCGACATGCTGACGGGCGAAATGCCGACTTTGACCAGCACTCCGCGGGCCGAATCGTCGAGCCGCGCGACTCCCTTGAGGTTTATGCCGCGTTCGACGCTGCTGCCCTCGGCCAGCTTGTCGTCCTTGTAGATTTCGAGCGTTACGGGTTCCGAGAAGCGTGCCGTGAAATAGATGCGCTGCTGCTTGGACCAGCCTGCCGAACAGCGGTAGCCGCGGATCGTATGGTTGTCCTGCTGTTCGATGAAGGTCTCCGTCGCGCGGTCGTCGCCGTTGGCGTCGAAGAGATTTATCACGACCTGTTTCTGCCCCTCGCCGGGGAACGTGTAGCGATGAAATCCCACACGTTCGGTGGCGGTCAGTTCGACGTCGATGCCGTAGTCGTCCAAATGCAGCCGGTAGTAGGCCGGGGCGGTCGTTTCGCGCCGGTGCGAGTAGCGCGAGGCGTAGCCGCTGTCGGGATTCTCCTGCGATCCGGGCGTTACACGTATTTCGCCCGTGGTGGGCATGAAGAGCAGGTCGCCCGTGTCGCTGCATCCCGTGCCGTTGAGATGCAGGTGTGCGAATCCGACGCAGATCGAATCCGAATCGTGGTAGCCGGAACACCAGTCCCAGCCCTTGTTGAAGTTGTTGGGACCGAGCTGTACGGCTCCGAACGGTGCGGCGGCGCCCATGAAGGTATGGCCGTGGCCCGACGTGCCTATCCGCGTGTCCACCCATTGCAGGACGCCTTCCTGCCGTGCGAGCGACGGATCGGGAGTCCGGGCCTGTGCGGCGGCTGTGCCGGCGAGGACCAGCAGCGGGATAATCGTGTGTCTGAGCATGGCCGGATTATTTGTTCTGAGACTTGTTTTTCCACGGAATATGTTCGGGGTGAGCCTCGTAATACTTGCGGGCCGTGGCGACGTTGTCCTTGGGCATCAGGAATACGAAGCGTCCGGGGAAATCCTTTTCCAGCCGTTCGGCTTCGCGTTTCAGGCGGGCCACGCCGTGGTAGCCGTAAGTGGCCGCCGTGGGGTAGACGTTCAGAAAGTGCGGACGCGAAGGATCGAGCTGCCCCTGCCGGTGTGCGAGGTTGTTGTAAAGATCGCCTTCGGCGACCAGATGGTCGCCCTGATTCATGATGATTACTCCGTCGTGGTAGTCCAGTACAACGTCGTCGTCGCCGTTGAAGACGCCTTCCAGTCCCGCGGTTTCCGCATAGCGGTAGAAGCGGTCCGTGCCGTAGGAGGTGTGCCAGAAGCAGGCCGTCTTGAATCCGGCCGACGCGAGCCATTGGCGGTTGAGTTCGAGCCATTTTTCATAGCCTTCCTCGCTGTAGTCGCGGCCGTAGATGAACTGGTAGCCCGAAGGACCGGCCATCAGTTCGTCGTTGGGACTCATGTGTTTGTAATACCACTCCAGCAGGAACGGGTTCAGTTCCTGCATTCCGGCGCAGAGGGTCGTGCCGACGGGAAAGGCTCCGCGGTCGGTGTCTTCGGTCCAGATGGCGTAAAGCGCATTCTGGTCGAACTGTACGTTGTCGCCGTCGCTGAATACGACGCTGACGTAGATTTTGCCGTTTTCGGCCTTGACGGCCTTGCCCGGCCGCTGTTTGAACGATTTGTTGGGGTAACTGCACCAGAAACTGCCGTTGGCATAGTAGTCGCTCACGACGTAACCGATGTTGTAGCGGTTGGTGACGTACAGCAGATCGTCGCCGCTCTTGGCATAGCCCATGACGATTGCTCCCGGCTTGAAGTCGCCTTTGCGGCAGATCTCCTCGATGATCGAACGCTCTTCGGGATCGGCGTCGTCGAGCCAGAATGCGAAGCCGCGCGACGCCACGGCATAGTCGTAGAGCGTCCACGGATTGCCCATCCAGTCGCTGCGCAGTCCCAGCGTGAAGAGTATGTTCGGGTGGCATTTGGGCTGAATGGTCTCCATGGCCCATTCGTATGCGTCGCGTTTGGACGCCCAGCGGCCGTACAGACGCTCGACGTTGCCTTTCCACGGGGTTTCTGCCGTCAGGAGGGCATAGAGTTCCTCGGTCAGCGGCAGCCCTTGGTGCTGGGCCGAGAGCATGACGGCCATGTTCCACGACCAGTCTTCCTCAGGACTCCAGATGTAGATGTTCTGTACGCGGTCCGCATAGGCTTTGAACAGCGACCGCAGACCCGGATCGCGGCCTTCGCCGAGGGGCAGAACCTCGAAAGGTCGTTTTGTGTCGTCGAGCTGGCGGACATGGTGGTCGGCCAGATAGAGGTAGCACTCGGCCGTCTCTTGATTTATGAGTCCCTGAAAGGCCGTGGAGATCATGCGCGCAGGGCCGTGATCCCGGCGGATGTCGGCGACGGTGACCGTGCCTTTGTGCATTTTGGTTTTGTAGAACTGCCCCGACTGCGGCGCAGCCGAAGCCTTGCAGCCGATAAGCATTGCGGCTGCCGTCAGGAGAGGAAATATGCGGTGTCTGATGATTTTCATGTTCGTTCGGGTTTGCGGCCTGCGGCCCTGTCTGCCGCCGGTTCGGTTCGATGCGGCGGCAGACGGGCGGCGAGGACTATTTTTTGAGTTTGAGTCGCAGTACGGTCATCGACTGGGGGCGGAACGTGACGTCCATCGAGGAACTTACGTTGTTGAAGACATCCTCCACCGGAACGATTCTGTTCCGGTCCTCGAAGGTGTTTTCCTCGTGCTTGGAGTTCGCCCAGAGCGAGATGCGTTTGCCCTGCGGCTCGAATTCGGCGTTGCGGAAATTGAGTTTCGTGCGCATCGGGACGTCTTCGGCGTTGATTACCTTGACGATCACTTCGCCGTTTGTCCGGTCCAGCCCCGCGATGGCGTACTGACGTTGTACGTAACTGTTGTCGTACGTCAGGTCCTTTCGGCCGTCGATCCAGCACTCCAAGATATCCTTGTCCTTGATGACGAGTTTCACGTGGTAGGTGCGCCCCGTTTCGATGCGTGTCGTCGGACGGTCGGTGTTCAGTACGAAGGCGTTGTCGTCGGCGACGCTCTGGAATATCGTCCATGCGTTGCCGAAGCTGCCCAGCGTCAGTTGGTAGCAGTTCGCCGGGTCCTTGGCGCCGAACTTGAGGACGAACCCCTCTTTGCCGCCCAGCTTTTTGGCGTCGAATTCCACGGATACGATCTTCGACTTGACGGCGTCGAGCCATTGGTCGCGGAGCATGATCGAACCGGTGCCGTTCTCGTCGGGCTGGATCAGCCTGCCGCCTTCGATTTTCCAGTCGCCCGAAGCGGCAACCCATTCGCCGGGATTATTCTCCGGATCCGATGCGTAAACCTGTTCCCCGTCTACCGAAATGCGGATATTGGAGTACTCTGCCGCCGTCTGATAGGTTCCCAGACCGATGCCGCCGACCGGGGTGGTCTTGTCGGGCAGTATGCCCAGCTGCGTGTCAATGGCCAGATTCACATCCGGACGGTTGTCGGTGAACATGCGTTCGACCCAGTAGGAGCTGCGGCCGATTACATCGTCGTTCCGCACCAGAATCAGATTGACGCCCATACGGCATTTGGTGTTCTCCATCAGCGGAGCGTAGGAGGTCATCGTCACCAGATCCGAATTGCGTTCCATGCCCATCATGAACGCTCCCTCGCTCAGCGCGCCCTCCATGTTGCCCGACCCGACGCCCATGTTGCAGGCATATTCGCCGACATAGGTTTTATGTCCCTCTTCGCGCGGGAAGTTGTCGAAGTAGTCGGTGTTGGAGTAGAACCAGCTGGGGAAGTTGTAGAAGTGGGGATCGTTCATGTCGTAACCGTCGATCCACGAGAGCTGGTCGCTCATCGGCAGGCAGGTGATGATCGTGATGTCGGGGTACGCCTCGCGGATACGCTTGTAGAAGCGGTTGTAATATTTGGCGTACATGGCGCTGTGGTTCTCGTTGCCCACTTCGATATAGTCGAGCGTAAAGGGCGCGGGATGTCCGTTCTTTGCGCGTTCGGCGCCCCATTTGGTGGTCTCGGCGTCGCCCGTGGCGTACTCGATGGCATCGAGCGCATCCTGTATCAGCACCTCGACTTCCTCGTCGTCGTAATAGTCGCCGTTGCGGCCGTCGCACGACATGCCCGCGTTGCAGACGAACATCGCTTTCGCCCCCATGTCTTCGCAGTACTGCAGGAATTCGTGGTAGCCGAAGCCGTTGGTCGAGTGGTAGCCCCAGAGGTTGTATTCGCCCTTGCGGAGTTCGGGTTTGCCGATGGTGTTTTTCCAGTTCACGCGGTTCTCCATCGTCAGGCCTTCGACGATACAGCCGCCGGGCCAGCGCATGAAAGCCGGTTTGAGATCGGCGACGAACTGGGCGACGTCTCTGCGCAGACCGTTGGGCCTGTTGTGGAAAGTCTCCTGCGGGAAGAGCGACACATAGTCGATTTCCAGCGCGCCCGCCGAATCGAAGCGCAGGGCGAACCGGCCGTCGTTCATGGTCTGCGAAGGCTTCATGACGGCTTCGAAGTATTTCCACTCGCCGTCGCCTTTGAGCGTGAAACGCTTCGAGGCGATGATCTCGTTTTGCGCCGTGAGGATTTCCGCCGTCACGCCGCCCTTGTAGCCGGGTGCGGCCTTGATGTAGAAACGCAGGTCGTATTTCTTGCCCGCTTCGACGGCCAGTCCGTAGAAGCCGCTGTTCACCAGCCGGAACGGAGCCGCATGGCGGTCGATGGTCAGGTACATGGCCTTCGATGCTTCGACGCTCAGATGATCTGTGTCGCCGATGCGGACCGAATATTTGCCGCCGGCCGGACATTCGACCGTCCAGCCCGGGTGTTTGTCCTCTATGTTCCATGGAATGCTCCAGCTCCGCAGGTGTTCGGGCGAGGAGTAGACCGACTTGTGGGGTGCATAAACGCGCTTGTCTGCGGGATTGTAGGTGCAGCCCGACGGAAGATTCGCCTCCTCGAAACCGCGGTTGAAGATCAGTTCGGCGTAGATGCCGCCGTCGGCCGAGCGGTTGATGTCTTCGAAGAATACGCCGTACATCGTCGGGGCGATTTCGGCTTTCTCCTGCGATAGGTCGATGTCGATGCGCGTCAGGGGTATTTCCTGCGCCGTCGCGACCGGGGCAAGGCCCGCTGCTCCCAAGGAAAGCAGCGCCAAAAGTTTTGTTTTCGTTGTCATGCGGGTCTGAATTTTATTTGCAGTATTTTTTCAGCAGGTCTATTTCGGCCTGATCGTAGGGCGTGAAGTCGCTGTGGTAAATGTCGTGCTGCCACGGCCCTTTGTACTCGCCGTGTTCGGGACGGTGGCCCCACGGCAGGTCGGTCTGCGTCTTGCCGTTCACCAATCCCCACATCATGCAGCCTACTTCCTCTTCGGCGAAGACCGGCAGCACGGTCAGGATCGTCGATGCGGCGGGACGGTTCATCCATTCGGTGCAGATTACCGGACGTCCCTCCTTTTTCAGGTCGCGGCACGTGTTGCGCGTATGGTTCGCATCGGCGTAGCAGTGGAAGCTGACGATGTCCGAGTTGTCGAGACAGAAGCGGTTCAGTCCTTCGTTGCCGCACCATACGCCGACGGTGATCGGCTGTTTGACATCGACCTCGCGCGCCCACTTCACGACGCTTTTCAGCAGCGGCAGGCTGCGGTCGCCCAATCCGGCGTTGGTGGGTTCGTTGTAGAGGTCCCAGACGAAGATGCGGTCGTCCTGACCGAAACGGGTCATGATGTCCTTGACATAGGTTTCGAGCAGCGGATGCGTGCGCTCGTCGATGACCATCGTATGGCCGGGCGAGGGCGACCATGCCCACGCATACCAGCCTTTGAGCGGTTCGGGCTGCGGCCCGGTCACGGGATCGGTGTTGGCGCCGAAAACACAGTCGTCGAAGAAGATCGGCATCGCCTTGATATGGTGTTTGTCGCAGATTTCCAAGAATTTGTCGAACGCCTTGATGAAGTGCTTCGGATTCTCGGCATAGACGGCGTACTGGAGCACGACGCGGGCGCAGTTCAGTCCCGTCTCTTCGGCCAGTGCGAGTTCGCAGTCCATCACTTCGGGCGAGAAATTCGTCTTGTCCCACATGGCCGTATAGTTAATGGCATTGGCGGGGATGTAGTTGAAACCGCAGAACCAAGGGTTGGCTTCGCCCCATGCCTGCGCCTGCGCTTGGGTCCAGCGTTCCGAAGCGTTTGCGCCGGTCGCGTAAATCGTCAGAGCTGCCAGTACGGCCGCAAATAGGAAAGTAGTCTTTTTCATCGTTATCGGTTTGAAGTTTTATTATATTCGGTCAGTGCTTTGTAGAAAGCGTCGATATTGGCATGGGGCGTTTCGGGCGGCACGTCGCATCCCGACGAAAGGACGAAGTTCGGATATGCCGCCGTGGCGTTCAGCAACTCCTGCGTCGCACGGTACATTTCGTCGGCGGACGCCTGCTTGAACAGCCCTACGGGGTCTATGTTGCCCATGACCAGCGCATCGGCGGGGCATGCTTCCAGCGCCGCGACCATCCCGGCCTGATTGCCGAAGTGGTAGCCGGCCGCTTCGGTCTCGACCATGGCTTCGGTGCAGTGGCCCGTGTTGCCGCAGTTGTGCAGCACGACAAGAAAATGATCGTCCTGTACCAGATCTACGATCCGGCGTACGTAATGCGAAGAGTAAAGGCTGCAATCCTCGTTGGAAACGAGTCCGGCGGCGGGTTCCGCAATCACGACGCCCTGCGCACCGGCCTCTTTGAGCGCCAGACAGTAATCGCCGATGAAATGCGTGCATTTTTCCAGCAGCAGCTGTACTGTTTCGGGTTCGGTGAAGATGGCCATCATCAGTTCTGTCATGCCGAAAAGCCTTCCGGCCAGCGAGAACGGCCCGATGCAGCCTGCGAACAGAGGCTTGTCGCCGAGGGCTTCGGCGACGATGCGGTTGGCCTTGAGATACTGCGGGACGCGGCCGGCTTCGAGTGTCGGGATTTCCAGCGCCTCGATCTCCGTGAGGTCGTGCACCAGAGCGTCGGTGACGCTCGGAACTTCATTCTCCGGAAAGACGATGTGCGCGCCGAAGGCTTCCGCCTCTACCGTCAGGTCCATGATGACTGAGCAGGCGTCGGCCGGATAGCGGTCGTTGAGGGCCAGAATGGCGCGGGCGTGCACTTCGCCGTCGGTGACGGCGTCGCGCACCGTGTAACCGCACAGTTCGATGCCCGGATGGGTCATGATCGGAATCGCCAGCCGACGTCTGCCGCTTCGGGCCTGTTCGGCCCAAGTTTTCATATCGAGTGTTTTCATATTCGGATCGTATTTTTAGGTTTGTCAGGAAATCCTGCGTTTGTAACATGCCGTATTGCGGCAGATCGCACAGCCGTACGGTTTGCGTTCGACCCGGCTGCCGATACCGATGATGCCGCTGACCGATTTGATCGGATACATCAGCGAACTTTCGGTCAGCTCGATGCCGCACGGCCGGTCGGGGAGCATGCCGAACAGCAGGTGCTGCTCGGTGATTCTCCAGCCGCAGTAGCCCGGACTGTAGGGGAGCGTATGGGGTACGGTCAGGTCGCAGTCCAGACGCCGTTCGAGTTCGGCGACGCAGGCCTCGGCCAGTACGCTGCCCACGGAGTCGGCGATGAATTCCCGGACGCAGTCGCCCGACTCCTTGTAGGTGTGGCGGAACTCCTCGAATTCGCGTCCGGCCGTGGCCACGAACAGGCAGAACAGCTCCGCACCCGCCAGACTGTCGGTGATGATCTTGCCGGGCCGGAAATTCACGCCGCCGACTTCGATATGCAGCGGCGTAAGTATCTGCCCGTTGCATATCCGGTAGAGGAGGCGGGGTTTGCAGACATGCTGCGTTTTGGCGAGTACTTCGTCGAGCATGGCGAGTATCTCGGATTCGGGCGTTCCGTCGCCGTAGCCCATGGCGCGGTAAATCTCCTGCCGGTCGATTGCGAGGTCCTTGTAGTCGATGTCTATTTGCCGGGTTCGCATGGGGTGCGTCGTTGGGTTCAGGCGATGTCGAGCAGTTGTTTCGCGCCGGTGACGGCTGCGTTGGCATTCGAGGTGTAGAGGTCGGCGCCGATCTGCGCGGCGAACGCCGCATTGACGGGCGCACCGCCTACCATGACCTTCACTTTGTCGCGAAGGCCGGCTTTGCTCAGCTCCGTAACGACGTTGCGCATGTAGTTCATCTTGGTCGTAAGGATGGCCGTAAGGCAGAGTTTGTCGG
>JAJPZH010000080.1 GCA_021204515.1 Alistipes sp.
AGGGGGAGGATATGGGCGAGGTCTTTGTCGCGGACGAAGCCGATCACGCAGTAGAGCTGCTTGTGGGGGGTGGTTTTCAGCTGTTGGGCGACATAGGCGATCCCGTGGGGATTGTGGCCGGTGTCGCAGACCGTAAGCGGCTGTTCGCTCAGTTGCTGCCAGCGGCCCATGAGCGAGGTGTTGGCCGCGGTGTCGCGCGCACCCTCGAGGAAGGCGCGGCGGGAGATGGTCAGCGGCGTCTCCTCGTGCAGGAAATCGACCGTGGCGGCCGCCGTGACCATGTTGCGGCGCTGGTAGTTGCCCCCCAGATCGAGGTCTACTTCGAAATTGCGGTTGTCGCGGGTGCGGTGCATGCAGAAGTGCTGGCGGTCGTTTCCGCAGGGGCAGGGTTCGCACGAGAATTCCTTCTCGGCGTAGATGACTTTTGATTTATTGGCGGCGGCGACCTGCTCGATGACGTCGTTGTAGCGGGGATCGCCCTCGCCGATGACTACCGGAATGCTCTTTTTGATGATGCCGGCCTTCTCGGCGGCGATTTTCGGGAGTGTGTCGCCCAGCAGCGCCGTGTGGTCCAGTCCGATGTTGGTGATGACGCTCACCACCGGTACGATGATGTTCGTCGCGTCGAGGCGTCCTCCGAGTCCCGTTTCGATCACGGCCACCTCGACGTCGCTCTGTGCGAAGTAGTCGAATGCCAGTGCGGCGGTCATTTCGAAGAACGACAGTTCCAGTTCCACCATTTTGTCGTGGTGCTTGTCCACGAAATTCACGACTTTCTGTTTGGGAATCATCTCCCCGTCCACCCGGATGCGTTCGCGGAAATCCTTCAGGTGCGGCGAGGTGAAAAGCCCCGTGCGGTAGCCCGCCTGCTGAAGCACCGATGCGATGATATGCGACACGGAACCTTTGCCGTTGGTCCCCGCCACGTGAATCGTGAAAAAGTTACGCTGGGGATTGCCTATGTGGCGGCAGAACGCGGTGATACGCTCCAATCCCGGCTTGTAGGCCGTCGCGCCTTTGGTTTCGAAGGCCGGCAGCGACGAGAAGAGGAATTCGAGGGTCTGGGTGTAATTCATATCGGGTTTCGGATTTTATTTGACGAGGTGGTTTTTCTTTTTGACCCGGTAGGCGATGTAGTAAAGCACGCAGAGCAGCATCAGATACTCGGAAATGCGGCCCAGATAGTCGCCGTATCGGGTGTAGAAAGTAAGTTCGGAGTTGAGGGGAACGGCGGCGGAGATCACGCCCCGCTTTTCCCAGCCGAGGGTCTCCCCGATGTCGCCGCGGGCCGATATGAAGCCCGACATGCCCGTATTGGCCGAACGGGCGATGGCGCGGCGGTGCTCGACGGCCCGCAGGCGCGAGATGGTGAACAGGTGCTTGTAACCCGGCGTGTCGCCCCACCATCCGTCGTTCGAGATGATGGCCATGAACTGCGCTCCCCGGCGCACGAAATCGCCGAAAAAGTCGCCGTAGAGTCCTTCGTAACAGATGGCCGGACCCATGCGCATACCGTCGTGCGTGAACGCCGTGCCGTGCTGGCCCATGCCGATCTGCCCTACGACGCCGCCCAGATCGATGACCAGAAACTGCATGAGGTCGAAGATGACCGTCGGAGTGTTTTCCACGCCGATCACCAGTTTGCCTTTGTGGTGCAGTTGCGTGCGGCCTGCGGAGTCCAGCCCCACGGCCGTATTGAAGTCGTCGTAATATCCCCCGTCGCCGTAAGGATTACCCACGGCAGTACGGGGCTGCAGCCCCGCCGCATAATAGCGGTTGGTGAAGGCTCCGGTGACGAGCAGCGCCTGCGGATGGCTGCTGCGGAGCGTGTCGGCCAGTTCCTGCCAGAATGGTCCCGGCTCGCTGCCCAGCCGGGTCTCGGTGAGTCCCGGCTCCCAGTAATGTCTCGGTGCGGCCGTTTCGGGCAGCAGGATGAACTGCGCTCCGGCGGGAACTTTTGTCAGCAGGTCGACGATGTTGCGCTCCTGCCACTCCGCGCGGCCGTTGAATTTGTCGTAACAATCCACGTTGGGCTGGACGACGCTCACCTCGGCCGTCCCTTCGGCGGGCTGCTGCCAGCTCCACCAGATGCCCAGCGATACGGCGGCCGGGACGAGCAGCACGCCGGCGGCCGCGGCCCAGCGGGCCGTATTGCGCCGTGCGCGGATCGCCTCGAAGAAGAGGATATTGCAGAGCAGCACCCACAGCGAACCGCCGAAGACGCCCGTATATTCGTACCACTGCACGAGCCATACCTCGTGCGAAAACCCGTTGCCCAGAATCAGCCACGGCCACGAAAAGTCGCCGACCGTGTACCAGTATTCCGTGGCGATCCAGCCTGCGACGAGCAGGGTGTAAGCCAGTGCCTTGGGACCTTTTTTCGAGACCGTGTGAAACAACATGAAGGCGATCATGTTGAAGAACGTCGAAGCCAGCGTCGCGGCGACGGGACCCACGGGAGTCGCGTTCCATATCCACCACACCGTAGCGATGTTCCACAGCGCGAAGGTCAGCGCGGCCCAGCCGAACATGCGCCGCCACGAACGGCGCGAAGCGTCGTACGACGCGCTGATCCACAACAGCGGAATCAGGGCGAACGGCAGCGTAAGTCCCGTTGCGCCGAGCCATCCCGGAGAGAGCAGAATGACCGATAGGATTACCGCCGTCAGTTTACGAAACATGGTGTGTGATTTTTACGTGGGCAAAAGTAGTCAAATGACCGCATATTTCAAAATATTTCATATTTTTGTAAGAACATCTAAAAACTACGGGATAAATGAAGAAATTTGCCTTTTTATTGTGTGCGGCCCTCGCGGCGCTCTTCTTGGCGGCCTGCGGCTCCTCGCCGAAGGGTTACAGCGTCGTGGACGGCGTGATTGTTTTCGATACTCCGGCCCGGGCCGAGGGCCAGCATTCGGTGCTGCGGCTGACGACCGATCCGATGCCCGTCGTGCGGGTCGGATTCATCGGGCTGGGCATGCGCGGTCCGGGCGCCGTGGAGCGTTTCACCTACCTCGACGGCGTCGAGATCAAGGCGCTCTGCGACCTCTATCCCGACCGGGTCGAGAAGTCTCAGGAGATACTTGCCGGCCGGGACTTCCCCGCAGCCGCGGCTTACAGCGGCGAGGAGGGCTGGAAGGAGCTTTGCCGGCGCGACGACATCGACCTCGTCTATATCTGCACCCCGTGGCAGCTGCATGTGCCGATGGCGGTTTACGCCATGGAACACGGCAAGCATGTGGCCGTGGAGGTTCCCGCCGCCATGTCGCTCGACGAGTGCTGGCAGCTGGTCGATACCGCCGAGAAGACCCAGCGTCACTGCATGATGCTCGAAAACTGCGTTTACGACTTTTTCGAACTGACGACACTCAACATGGCCCAGCACGGGCTGTTCGGCGAGATCATTCACACCGAAGGTTCGTATATCCACGACCTCGATCCGTTCTGGGAGTATTATCAGGGCAACTGGCGTCTCGATTTCAACCAGTCGCACCGCGGCGACGTCTATGCCACGCACGGACTCGGCCCTGCCTGCCAGCTGCTGGACATCCACCGCGGCGACAGGATGACCCGTCTGGTGTCGATGGACACCGAGTCGATCAACGGACTCAAGATCGCCAAGGAGAAGATGGGCGCCGAAACCTTCGCCAACGGCGATCAGACGCTGACGCTTATCAAGACCGAGAAAGGGCGCACGATCCTTTTGGAACACAACGTCTATACGCCCCGTCCCTACAGCTGCATGTACCAGCTTACCGGCACCGAAGGATTCGCCAACAAATATCCGGTTCAGGGCTATGCTTTCCGCCCCGAACAGCTTGCCGGCGAGCTTCCCGACCACGAGAACCTGAGCGGACATTCGTTCATTCCCGACGAGGCCCGAAAGATGCTTATGGAGCGCTACAAACACCCGATCGTCCGCGACATCGAGGACAAGGCCCGTCAGGTGGGCGGCCACGGAGGCATGGACTTCATCATGGACTACCGGCTGGTTTACTGCCTGCAGCACGGCCTTCCGCTCGATCAGGACGTTTACGACGCGGCCGAATGGTCCTGCATCGGCGCGCTGACGGCGGCTTCGCTCGAACATAACAACGCGCCCGTCGCCGTTCCTGATTTCACCCGCGGCGACTGGGCCAAAATCGACGGTTATCGCCACGCCATGGCGCAGTAGTCCGCAGCATGTTCAGGCGCGGGTGCATTCCTGCTCCGGAAATATCGGTATAAGAAACAGCCCGCGACCGGAATGGCCGCGGGTTGTTTTGTGGCTGCGGGTGTCGGAATCCCGTATTTACAGTTCTTTCACACAGCGGACTCCTTCGCCCATAGTCCCCTTCGTCGAAGCGTTGTATACGGCCTCCTTCAGAGACTCCGAATCGTCGGGTTCAGGATGATAGAAACTGAAATAACTCGGCATGTAATTGGTCGCCGTATAGAAACTGCTCGTCCATGAGCCGCCGCTGCGACTCACCGAGATACACCCCGTATTGGCCAACCGGTAAGCATTCGTCGGATACCATGCCGTATGTCCCGCCGAATCGTAGTAGAACTCGTACCCGTAGACCGATCCCGATTTATACCACGGAATCATCGTGACGGGCGTGTAAGAGAAGATGCGGAACGCTTCGTGCGGCGCCACCCGCCACCCGACAGGGCAGGGATCGTAGATCGATTTCTTGCCGTGGTCGGCATTGGGCCACTCGGCCGAGGCGTTGGGATTGCCCCACAATGCACCACCCTGTTCCGGGTCAGGAACAAGCCACAAGGACTTCGAGGAAGTCAGAAAATTCATAGGGTATGCGATGGTATTGGCGATCGTTCCGGCCGTCGTACCAGACTTGACCGCCGCCCACGTGTCGGGAACGAACTCCGTGCCTCCGTTTTTGATGCTGATCGGAACGATCGGATTGCCTTCGATGTCGTAGGTCTGCACGCTTGCACAGAACGGTCCTTCCAACTTGTATTCGGTCATGTAGTCGATTTGGTTCGTAGTAATGAACGGGTCCTTGCGCCCCCACTGATAATGCAGGCCGGTAGCATGCCAATCCTTCGGAGTGACGGAAGTCGCGCCCAAATTCCGATCCATCACGTCGAACCCGGGTGCATACAACTCGCACTGATAGTGGTGAACGTTCTCCGCCTGTGTGAAATCCACGGGACTCAGCCAGATATGCCAGCTCCAGATGATTTTTCCGGCGGCATCGCTTACGGCGATTACCGCGTTGCCTGCGACCAGCGGGTCGGGAACGGTGAAGAGTACTTGGGTTTTCGCATCGTTGAGCGACACCGACTGAATCAGTCCGCGTCCGTCGGCGAAATAGTCCTGCCACATCAGCTTGACGGATTCGGGCGCGATAGCCGGATTTTCGGTGTGGAAGCCTGCGCCTGTGATGATTCCTGCGGCGCCGTTTCCGATGACGGTCGCATCGAAGGCATAGGTGCCGGGCGACGACACGATGTAGCAGTTCGCAGTTCCGTTCAGGGAAAGGTCGGTAGCTTCGACGGGCGCTTCTCCGATCATAACCTTGAGAGAGACGGATGTGCTTAGGAAGCTTTTGCTGAAGTATATGATCGTCACCTCACCCGACAGGTCGGCGCAGGCTGCGTGTTCTTGGGCGGGTGCCGTTATCGTCAGTGTATTGTTGTCGTAGGCGACTTTCCATTCGTCGGGCTTGTTCAGCACGACCCGTTCGACGCCTGCGCTTTCTGTGGTGAAGGTCTTCGTTTCGCCGAACTCGAATCCGGCGACCGCAGGCGCATCCTTTATGAGCAGGTAGAAATCACTGCGGATGGGAATTATTATCGTCGATCCGTCGTTGAGCGTTACGACGAGGTTCCCGTCTTTCTGTTCTATTGCGCTGAAGATTCCGCTCATGGCGGCCACGGGGTTCCCGTCTGCATCGAGAATCCGCTCGGAGGTCTTTCCTTCGTCGTAGCTGATTGTCCAGTATCCGTCCTTGTCTATTCCCAGTTTGGGTTTCACGGCATCCGCGCGGAGTTTTTCGCCCTTGCTGTCGGTGAGCCATTCCGTTTTTCCGCCGGAAGTGATCGTCCAGTAATATATTTCGTCGGTATCGGCTTTTATCCCGATCACCGGAGCGTCGTCGCCCTTTTCTCCGTTTGTTATTTCGGCACTGTCGCCGTTGGTGAAGTGAATGATGTACCCGTTGGAGGTCTGTTCGACTTTGGCGATGAATAGATTGCCCTGAAGCGTTTGGACGAGGGACTGTAATGTTGCCAGATCCGTGTTTGTGGTTTTTGCCTGTTTTTCCAGTTCGAGAATCCGTTCGGTCAGATCTGCGATTTTCTTTTGGAGTTCGGAGTCGTCGAAGTCATCGGAACAAGCTGTTGTCGAGAGCAATAACACGAATACCCCCCCCCACAGCAGGAAAAACTTCATCAATGTAGAATTTTTCATGGTGATAAAAATTTTAATATGTTAATAAAAAAAGGGGTTGCAGAATGTTGCACCGTATATATGCAAATCGATATTGCGGGGCGGTGACCTGTGCAATACGCTAAATAGTCTTTTGTATTGGCAAATATAATCTTTTTTTTGACTTTGTTGAAAATATTTTTTTGATTTTTATTGAATCTGTTTTTCTATAATATATTTATAATCTGGTTTTTGATATTCAATCCGGCTGATTCGTGTATTGCTGTTTTATTGACATAGCCTGAAATTTGTATTGTTGTAAAGCGGCGCAACTATAATTGCGGTCTTCGGAAATTCTGTGTCCATGTAGGTTGTTCGGATTGTCGGGGTTGAAATGTCGGGGCGGAGTTTTCTGTGCAAAGAGCGTAGATAATTTTTTCGGTTTTCCTTTCTGGCAATACCTTTGCAGCGGATCGTGAAACTTTAAAAACGATCTGTTATGAATGCTGTAAAGGAAGCTCCCGATTACCTGCACGACGAACATCTGTCGCAGGGGACCAAAGCCTATCTGAAAGTGCTGAACGGCGGCGGCCGCCCCGTCGAGTCGCTGCCCGTACCCGATGCGCGCCGCGTGCTGGCCGATTTGCAGGCGGCCGTTCCGGTCGATCTGTCGGGCGTCGAAGAGTCCGAACGGACCATCGAAAGCGAAGGGCGCACCCTGTGTCTGAACCTTATGCGCCCGGAGGGGACAGGCCGTGAGCGGCTGCCGGTTTTCGTCTTCGTCCACGGCGGCGGCTGGGTACTGGGCGACTATCCGACTCATCGCAGGCTGGTGCGCGATCTGGTTGTGGAGTCGGGTTGCGCGGCGGTTTTCGTCAATTACACGCCTTCGCCCGAAGCACGGTTTCCGCAGGCCGTCGAAGAGATTTATATCGCCGTGAAGTGGGTGGCCGAAAACGGCCGTGAAATCGGAGTGGACGGCAGTCGGATGGCTTTGGCCGGCAACAGCGTCGGCGGCAATATGTCGCTGGCGGCGGCTCTTCTGGCCAAGGATCACGGCGGGCCGCAGATCCGTACGCTGGTGCTGATGTGGCCGGTGACCGATGCCGGGTATGATTGGGATTCCTATACGGAGTACGGGCGTCAGCGGTTTCTGACAGCGCCTCTGATGAAGTGGATGTTCGGACAGTATGTCTCGGACCCGGCGCAGCGCGGCAGCGACCTGATGTCGCCCGTGCGGGCTTCGGCGGAACGCCTGCGGGGCCTGCCGCCTACGCTGATCGCCGTTGCGGAGAACGATATTCTGCGCGATGAGGGCGAGAAGATGGGACGCCTGCTGGACGAAGCGGACGTCGAGGTGACGACCGTGCGTTTCAACGGCGTGATACACGATTGGGGCATGCTCAACGGATTTGCCGGACTGCATCCGACGCGGACGCTGGTGCGGCTGGCCGGAGCGACGCTCCGCGATTGTCTGAGGAAATAACGGCCCGGCAGATTCGGATGCCCGGGCATACCCGGAGGCCCGTCGGGAACACCGGGAGTACCGGGAATGTCGGGAACGTCGGGAAGGGCGCGGCGGAAGCGGCGGACCGGCGTCAGCGCCTGACGCCTCCCCGCGACAGGACCTCTTCGAAGTAGGCGATCGTCTTCAGCAGTCCGTCGCGCAGCTGGATCGTCGGTTCCCAGTCGTTGAGCATTTTGTGGGCGAGAGTGATGTCGGGTTTGCGCTGCTGCGGGTCGTCCGACGGCAGGGGCATATGGATAATTTTCGATTTGGAGCCGGTGAGTTCGATGACGATCTCCGCCAGCTCGGAGATCGTGAATTCGTTCGGGTTGCCGATATTGACCGGCCCCGTGAAGTCGTCGGGCGTAATGGTCATCATGCGGAGCATTCCTTCGACCAGATCGTCGATATACTGGAAACTGCGGGTCTGCTCTCCGTTGCCGTAGATGGTGATCTGTTCGCCGCGCAGCGCCTGCACGATGAAATTCGAAACCACGCGGCCGTCGTTGATGTCCATCTTCGGGCCGTAGGTGTTGAATATGCGGACGATTTTCACCGGAACGCCGTGTTCGCGGTAGTAGCTCATGAAAAGCGACTCGGCGCAGCGTTTGCCTTCGTCGTAGCACGAACGCAGCCCCAGCGGGTTTACGTGTCCCCAGTAATCCTCCGGCTGAGGATGGATCAGCGGGTCGCCGTATACCTCGGAGGTCGAAGCCTGCAGGATTTTGGCGTGGTTGCGGTTGGCGATGGCGAGCATGTTCATAGCGCCAATGACCGAGGTCTGCGTCGTCTTGATCGGGTCGTGCTGGTAGTAGATCGGCGATGCCGGGCAGGCGAGGTTGTAGATCTCTTCGACTTCGGCCATGTAGGGGTAAATGATGTCGTGGCGGATGACTTCGAAGTTCGGGTGTTTTAGCAAGTGGCGGATGTTGCTTTTGTGTCCCGTGAAGTAATTGTCGATGCAGATGACGTCGTTGCCCTCTCTAAGCAGGCGTTCACACAGGTGGGAACCGATGAATCCGGCACCACCGGAGATGAGTATTCGCTTCATTGGCACGAAATAGTTTTGATTAAAGCGTGTAAATGTACTATTTTTATTTTGAAAAAGTTATATTTGCAGGCATAAATCGTTACAATATAACACAAAATGGGTCGAAAAGCCGTCTTTTGTCTGCTCTGTTTTCTGTCCGTCGTCTTTACCGGATTGCTGCTTGCCGCCGCCGTACTGAGCTGGCGCGCATCGTTCGTTTCGCCGGAACAGGGCGGGTTCTGGGCGACGATCGCCCTGCTGATGCCGGTCATCCTGCTGGCCAATCTGGCCGCATTGGTCTGGTGGCTGATCCGCCGCAGGTGGGCCGTCGCGCTGATGCCGCTGGCGGCTTTGCTTCTGAATCTGGGCTATGTCTCGTCCATGATCCAGCTGCCTGATTTCGGCACGCCCGGCGAATCGCACGACATCCGCATCGCCACGCTCAATGTGAACGGATTCCGCCAGCTGGGACCTAAATCCATTACTGCGGCCGCCGTGGCCGAGATGATGCGGCACGAGAAGGTCGATGTGCTCTGTTTGCAGGAATTTCTCGACGACAAGGAGTTTTCGGCCGACAGCATCGGCGCGCTCTTTTCCCGCCGGATGCCCTATTTCGCCGCCGAAGGCAACGGGGCCGTCGTCAGCCGTTACCCGATTCTCGGCTGTAAATACGTTCGGTTTCCCGATACCAGCAACGACTATCTGCGTGCCGACCTGCTCGTGGGCGGAGATACGGTGCGCATTTTCTCGGTTCACCTCCAGACTTCGGGCATCGCCCAACTGCGCCGCCGCTTCCAGAAAGACTACGACCGGGAAGCCCCCGTCGATTCGATGCTCGGCGTCGTGGACCGCAACAGCAGGATCCGTGCCGCGCAGGTGCGTGAAATCCGCGCCGAGACGGATGCGTCGCCTTATCCGGTGATTCTGGTGGGCGACTTCAACGATACGCCCTCTTCGTATACCTACCGTAAGATGAAAGGCACTCTGACCGACGGTTTCCGCACCGGCGGAAACGGTTACGGCGGCACGTTCCGCTATCTGGGCGGATTGCTGCGGATCGACTATATCTTCTATGACGATGCCTTCGAGTGCGTCCGTTATTATATGCCTTCCGAAGCGGTCAGCGACCACAGGGTCGTGATCGCCGAACTCCGGTTCAAATAGACTTCGGCTTTCGCGGCTTTCCCCGCTTCCGTATCGGTTTCATGCGCGGAGTGCGCCCCGGGCGCGTTACGGCCGGGCGATGCCGCCGCTGGTGTCCTCTACGGTTTCGGCTTCGGGCTGTTCCTTGGCGATCGAGAAGGTGAAGGTCGAACCCTCTCCCTCCGCCGATTCGATGGTCAGTTCGCCGCCGTTGCGCCGTGTGAGATCCTGCACCAGCTGCAGGCCCAGACCCGACCCTTCCTCGTTCTTCGTGCCGTAAGTCGTGTAGTGGATTTCGGGGTTGAGCAGTTTGGGAATGTCCTCTTCCTTGATACCCGTGCCGAAGTCGCGGACGCTGATCAGGGCGTGCGTCGGCGTCTCGCGTACCGAGATGACGATGCGTCCGCCTTCGTTGCTGTATTTGATGGCGTTGGACATCAGATTGCGCATGATCGTCTTGACCATGTCCACGTCGCAGTTTACCGAAATCGGACCGGAAATATCGTATTCGACGGAGATGTTTTTGACCTGCGCCACGAGGTCCGACATTTTGCTGGCGAAGACCACCACTTCGGAGATGTCCACTTCCTGAAAAACCGAATTCATGCGGCCCGTCTGGCTCTTGGTCCATTTCAGGAGGTTGTCCAGCAGCATGAAGGTACTTTCGGTGATGTTGTTGCCCATGGTCACCATTTCGAGGTTCTCCTCGCCGATCTGCTCCGGAGTGAGGTTCATCAGGAGCATGTTGAAGACCATCTTGAGCGTGCCGATGGGCGAACGCAGGTCGTGGGCGATGACCGAATACATCTTGTCGCGCGCATCGACCGTGGCCTGCAGTTCGTCGCGCTGCTGCATGATGGTCCGCTGCGCCGCGGCCAGATAGATATGGTGGGTTACGCGGGTGATCAGTTCTTCGTGGTTGAACGGCTTGGAGACGTAGTCGCTGGCGCCCAGCTTGAATCCCTTGACGATGTCTTCGGGGTTGTGGAGCGCCGTGAGGAAGATGACCGGAATGTCCTGCGTAGCGGGGTCGGCCTTGAGGTGCTTGATCACCTCGTAACCGTCCAGATCGGGCATCATGATGTCGAGCAGGATCAGGTCCGGAGTCTCTTTCGAGGCTTTCTCTATCGCCTCGTAACCGCCCGACGCCGTGACGATTTTATATTTGGCGCGGCTCAGCACGGCTTTCAGCAGCATGATGTTGGTCGCGATGTCATCGACGGCGAGGATCGTATAATCCTCGGGTTTTATGGCGATGTTTTTCATGGGGAACGGCTTTTACAATTACAAATTTAACATTATTTCGCTCGTTGTCAAAAAACTTCAGGCCCTTTTGGCTTTCTCCCATGCTCCCCGTCCCCGGTGGGTTGCGAGGTAGGCCGTGCCGCGGAACACGTTGAGATTCATGAAGAGAAAATAGTAGGGGATGAACAGCAGGCGGCTGCGGCGTCCGCCGCGTTCGAGCGCCCGGCCCGCGAGCGCCGCGAGGTAGAACGCGCACTGCAGGGCCAGCGTCACGGCGTAAAGCGTCGGATGCCCCGACCACAGCAGGGCGACGTTGAGCGGCAGCAGAGCGACCAGCGCCACGGGCGTCAGCGTCCAGCGCAGCACCCGGTGCGAGACGTACTGGAACCAGAGCACGCCGTAACGGAACGGGTTGAGCAGTTTGCGCAGCCGCCAGACCGACTGCAGGCCGCCGGCCGCGATGCGTTTCTTGCGCTTGCCCTCTTCACCCATGTCGGCCGAGGGCGTTTCCAGCGCATACGCCTCTTTGCAGTAGGCGATTTTGTAACCCTGCGCCGCAATCAGCATCGAGCAGACGAAATCGTCGAGCAGGGTGTCTTCGGGCAGCGTCTGCCACAGTTCGCGCCGTACGGCGAACAGCTCGCCCGCAGCCCCGACGGCCGAATGGAGCCGGTAGTCCAGCTCCTTGAGTTTCGATTCGTATTTCCAGTAGACGCCTTCGGTGGCGGCGGCTCCCGCTCCGTCGGCGTCGGCCACGCGCTTCTCGCCCGCCACGCATCCGACCTGCGGGTCCTCGAAACAGCGGACGATCTCCGTCACGGCTTCGGGGTTGAGCATCGTGTTGGCGTCGGTAAAGACCACGAGCGGCGTGCGGATGTGTTCCAGCGCGCGGTTCAGCGCCGCGGTCTTGCCGCCGCGCCGTGCGTCGTGCAGAACGGTCGCTTCGGGATAGGCCGTCAGCAGTTCGCCCGTCCGGTCGGTCGAGCCGTCGGTGATCCACGTTATGCGGAGTCTGCCGGCGGGATACTCCAGCGCGCGGCAGTTGGCCATCTTTTCGGCCACGATCTCCTGTTCGTTGTAGGCGGCGATCAGCAGCGTTACTTCGGGCGCTACGGCCGGAACTTCGTACCGGCGCGCAGGGCGCAGGGCTTCGCGGATTTTCACCAGCGTCCACAGCAGGATGCCGTAGCCGAGGTAGGTGTAGAAGACGAGGAAAACCCCCGCCCAGAAGAGTATGGCTATGGTCGTCATGCTTCGAAAAGTTCGGTTAATACCTGTTTCATCTGCCTGTCCCACGAGAGGGTGCCTTCGATCGACGCGCGGATCTGCGCCGGAGTGAGGTTCACGCCGTCGCAGAAGCGGACGAGGGCCGCGATGTCGAGCGGCGTGTCGTCGGCCGGGGCCTTCATCACGTAGGGCATGCCGTCGAAGTCGCTGTCGTTCTCGGAGTAGACGAACGGGATGCCGCGCGCGGCGTATTCGCGGTTTTTGAGGGTCTTGATGCGGGTGATGCCGTTGCGGTGGCGCCCCAGACTGGCTATGCCCGCGTCGCACCACTCGAATTCGGCGTCGAGTTCCGCACCCGAACGGGGTCCGATCACTTCGGCGTATTCGCTCAGCCCGTACTCCTCGATCGTGCGGCGGTAGCCGTCGATGAGCGACTCGATGCCGTCGCCCGCGATGCGCAGGCGGACGATGCACTGGTGGGGACCGGCGTAATAGACTTTCAGGCCCTCGATCACGCGGTCCAGACCGTGCCAGAAGTGAATGTTCGCCACGGCCAGCAGCCTGATTTCGTGGGGGCTGCCGTGCCGCTGCGTCTTGAGCGGGATGCTCCGGAAGTCGATGCCGTTGGAGATGCGGATTGTCGGCCGGCCGAAGATTTCGGGGTCGTCGGAGAAGGTCACGATGCGGTCCACCCAGCGGGCCATCCGGCGGCGGAAGGTGCGGTCGATGCGCAGTTTCAGCCTGCGCACGAAGGGTGATTGCGCGAATTCTGCGTCGTAGGGGTAGGTCGGTATTTCGAGCGCGATGCGCACGCCGAGTTTTTTGACTTTGCGCAGCCAATGGGTCAGCACCGGGCTGGCGTTGTGGTCGTGGCGGATGTAGAGGAACTCCACGCCCTCGTCGCGGATGTGGCGCGTGATGTCGCCCAGCGACACCCGTTTGGCGACCTTGGCCCGCAGTCCCTGCCCGAACGTGCGGATCGCACGCCCGCCGACCATACGGCGCTGCGTGCCGTCGGCCGCGATTTCGAGGTGGCACAGCTCGACGTCGGCGCCGCTTCGGCGCAGGGCTTCGCATTGGGAGAAGATCTTCTTGCTGATGCCGCTGTGGGCCGAGAAGCCGTGGAAGACGACGAATAATCCTTTCATAGAGTTATCGGTTTTTGCGGAAGAGCAGACGGAGGGCGGTTCCTTTCAGGTCGTATTCGCCGCTCAGCTGGACGTAGA
Organism: Alistipes sp.; assembly: GCA_021204515.1. GTDB lineage: Bacteria > Bacteroidota > Bacteroidia > Bacteroidales > Rikenellaceae > Alistipes. The sequence continues at coordinate 13,755 of JAJPZH010000080.1, forward strand.
GCAGCCACACGGCCAGCGCCGCGGCGCCTTTCGCAGCCAGCGACACGAGCATCGGCATCGGCGGCAGCAGCCATTCGACGGTGGCCAGCGGCAGGCAGACGAGCGCCGAGAGCAGCAGGGGCGAGAGGAAACTGCGCCAGAAGGCGCCCCACCCCGTGCGCAGCGTCAGGCAGAACAGCGCGTGGTAGCACTGGATGAAATTGATTGCGAACGAGATGCAGATGCACCACGCCACGGCTTGGGTCGTGCCGAAGGCGAAGATGCCGGTGCAGATGGCCGCCGTGTTGAGCGCCGCCGAGAAGAGGCCGCAGAAGAAGAGCATCCGCGTGGCGTTGGCCGCTTGGAAAATCGAACCCGAGGTGGACATGACGATCTGGATGCCCACCGAGAGTGCCAGAATCCGGAACACCGGGACCGAAGGCTGCCACTGGTCGCCGAAGATGATGAGCACCAGCTCCTGCGCCGTGAACCACAGCACCACCGAGAGGGGCAGGCCGATCAGCGCCAGCAGGCGGACGACTTTGCGGTACGAGTCGGCCAGTTTGCGCAGGTCGTTCTGCATCTCCGAGAAGATCGGGTGCATGACGGGCGATACGACGTAGGCGATATTTTGCAGCGGCAGCATCATCAGCCGGTACGATTTGTCGTAGTACCCCAGCTGCGAAAGGCTCATGTAACGCCCCATCAGCAGTTTGTCGAGGTTGCGGCTGAAATAGTTGAGCAGCTGGAACGAAAACTGGTAGGCCGAGAACGAGAACACCTTGCCGATGGCCGCCCTCCCGGGTTTGAGGTGCACCGAAAGCGGATTCTGACGGTAGTTTATCACGAAGAGCATCAGGCTCGAAAAGACCGGATTGATCGTCAGCGCGTAAATCCCTGCGCCGGCATAGGCGGCGGCGATGGCCGCCGTGCCGCCGACGACCTGCACAGAGAGCGACCGCACGGCGGCGAACCTGAATCGCTTCTCTTTGAGTATGAGTCCGTTGGGGACGATGTTCGCCGCGGCGAAAAAGAGATTTGCGGAGAGTATGCGCAGGATGTTGCGCAGTTCGGCCGAATCGTCGTAAAACGAGGCGATCAGCCCCGATGCGGCGAAGAAGAGCAGTGCCATGACGGCTCCGGACCACAACGTGAGCGAGAAGATGCCGCCCAGATCGCGTTTGTCGAGATTCTTGTGCTGGATGACCGCCGGACCGATGCCCAGATCGCTGAAAATGGCGAAGAAGGCGATGACCACCGTGGCGATGTTCACCACGCCGAACTCTTCGGGGGTGAACAGACGTGCCAGCACGCCCGATACCACGAGCGTCACCACGATGCCGGCGTATTTCGCGATCGAGGTGTAGAAGACGCCCGAAGCCAGCTGACGCCCTACCGTATGGGGTTGTTTATTGTCGTTTTCCGTCATAAAGCCGTTCGTAAAGCTCGCCGTACATCGCGGCGATGCGCGCGATGCCGAAGTGTTCCTGCGCATAGGCGCGGTTGCGGGCGCCTTGGTCTGTCGCCGCGAGGCGTGCGGCCCGTTCCAGCGCGATGTCCACCGACCGCGGGTCGGCGGGATCGAATGCCGGGTTGCCCGTCTCGGTCAGCAGTCCTCCGATGTTGCCGCGGTCGGGACCCGTCACCACGCGCCCGAAGCTCAGCGCCAGCGGCACGTTGCCCGAATTGAGGATGTCCGTCCGCTGGATGAAAACCACATCGGCGGCGGCGAGGTAGCAGGGTAGTTGCTCGTCGGGAATCAGCGGTTCCGGGGAGGTGATGCGGCTGTCGAAGAAGCCTTCGGCGCTGTGCGCCGCGGCGTAAAGCAGGCGTCCGGCGAGCCGTTTCAGCCCTTTGAACCGCGATCCGTGCCGGGTGTAGGGCCACAGACGCGGCGCGAGCAGGAATTTGGCCGGGTAGTGCAGTCGGCGGAACGCGCCCCATACCAGCCTGCGTTCCTCCGCGTGGCGGAACGCCCCGAAGGCCAGCACCACCAGCCGGTCGGCCGGGATGCCGAGCGCGCGGCGGCCTGCGTCGCGCGTAATGTCCATGTCGTACAGCCCTTCGTAGATGTGGTGCGGGATCACGACCTGCAGCTGCTCCGAATCCGGATGCGCCGCCGTGAATTCCCGGAGGCTGCAGTCGCCCAGATGCACGATGGCGTCGGCATATCTTTCCACCAGTCCGTAAGCCTCGGTCACGAGCGGATTGCCGTGGTGCGGCAGGGTGTTGTGGCGGGTGTATATCAGCGGTATTCCCTTGTCTTTCAGCGTCTGGAGCTGCTGTTCGAGGGCCTCGATGTCCGCCGGAGCCGGAGCCTTCCAGCGGAACAGCTCTTCGGGCCATTGGAGGTGTACGATGTCGTAGGCCGCGGCGTTGCCGCGGAACTCTTCGGCAGAGCATACGACCTCGTATCCGCAGGCGCGGATGCCGTCGGCGAGCAGCCGCACGAAAGGGTTGTCCGAAGTGCCGGAAGCCGTATATGCGATCAGAATCTTCATGCGCCGGTTAGATTTTCACCCATGCCTGTTTTTCGGGATCGTAGCGTTTGATGACGCGCGCCGGGTTGCCCACGGCGACGCTGTACGGAGGGATATTCTTCGTCACGACGCTCCCTGCGCCGATCTGGCATCGTTCGCCGATCTCAACGCCCGCCACGACCACCGAATTGGCTCCGATGTGCGATTCGCGGCCGATCACCACCTCCTTGCGGACGAGTTCCTGCTCGTTCGAGTCGCGCGTGCCGTCGGCGTAGCCGTGGTTGAAGCCCGATATGAAGACGTGCTGTCCCAGTCCGGCGCGGTCGCCCATGCGCACGGGACCGATGACCACCGACCCGATGCCGATACGGGCCGCGTCGCCGATCAGGACGTCTCCTGCGCCGTTGTTGACGACCGCATAATCTTCGATCAGGGCGTCGCGCCCCACTTCGAACCGCCGCCACGGAAAGACGTCGAGCCGCGCATGGCGGCGAATCACTGCTCCGCGTCCTTTCTTGTGAACAAAAGGATTTACCAACCAGCGCACCCAGAGACGCGGACGCGGGTGTTTGTGAGGCGAAATCAATCCGATGACGAACTTCTTCAGCCGGGGATTGTTTTTGATTTTGTCGATCATGGTTCTCAAAGGTAACAAACTTTTGTCATATTATTCTTCCGGCTGCGCCGAAACGGAATATGGTCCGTCTGCCGGGGCCGTCAGCCGAATGATTCGTAAAGCGCCAGCAACTGCCGGGCCGTCTGTTCCCATGAGAAGAGTTTGACCCGTTCGAGTCCGTAGGCCACCTGTTCGGCGCGAAACGCCGGGTCGGTTTCGAGCCGCAGCAGGGCGTCGGCGATCGCCGTCGGCGAAGTCGGATCGACGAGGATCGCTCCCGGTCCGGCCACTTCGGGGATCGCCGAGGTGTTCGACGTCACGACGGGCGTACCGCAGGCCATCGCTTCGAGCTGCGGAATGCCGAAACTCTCGCGCAGCGACGTGTAGAGGAATGCCGACGCGCCGTTGTAGACGGCCGGGAGGTCGCCGTTGGGAATATACCCCGGCAGGCGGAGCATTCCGCGCAGTTCGGGCGCGCCGATCTCGCGCAGAATCTCCTCCGCGGCCTGCTCCCTCAGGTCGGCGACCAGCAGCGGCAGCGGGTTTGCCGAACGGCGTACGTACTCGGCGTAGGCGCGCAGCGTGCCGGGCGTGTTCTTCTTGGGGTCGGTGTTGCCCAGAAAGAAGATGTAGCCGGGGTCGGATAGGTATTTGCCGACGGTCTGCGCCGCATCGTCCAGCGGCCGGAACCGTTCGTTGTAGCCGTTGTAGATGGCCGTGATCCGTTCGGGACCGAGACCGAGGGCCGTGCGGATGCGGTCGCATTCGAATTGCGAGACGGTGACGATCTTCCGGCACTTGGGCAGGATGCGCGGCACGACCAGCCGGCGGTAGAGGCGTCCCAGCGACTGGTAGGACGATTTGTTGCGCGAAGCCTGCTTTTCGAGGAAGATGATGTCGTGCAGCGTCAGCACCAGCGGGGTCCGGCCCCATACGGGCGCCGTGTTGCTCGTGCAGTGCAGCAGGTCGGGTTTGACCCGCGCCACGGCGCGCGGCAGCGCCCACTGCTCCCAGAGCGGATAGGTCGGGCAGCGGAGCGTCTCGATGTGCATGTTGGGCGTCTCTTCCAGACAGCGGTCCCCGCCCTCGCCCGTGAAGACGAAGTATTCGTTTTTCGTGTCGATCTTCTGCAGGCAGCGGATGGTTTCGAGCGCCACGAAGTCCATGCCGTGTTTGTTGGGGCGGAAGATGCGCTGTGCTTCGATTGCTATTTTCATGGTTCGGTCCGGGTGTTGGCACCGGGAGCGTTGCCGCCGGCTCCGGTGTGTTCGGTGTGGATGAATTTGTCTTTGGTGCCCCGCAGGCGGAAAAGGTTGGCTGCGGTCAGCAGGAACAGTACGGGCATGCGGCGCAGGGCGCGGCCCAACTGCCGGTCGGTCTGCTCGTCAGGGAGCGCCAGCGCCAGCGCGAAGAGCAGCAGGAGCAGTACGATCCACCATTTTATCGAGCCGAGGGGATCGAATACGGTCATCACGACCGTCCATAACGGCACCAGCCCCATCAGCAGGATGCGCGGCGGCAGGCACCATTGCAGGAGCTTGTCGCAGTAGTCGAGGTTGCCTGCGGCGATTGCGCCCGGAAGCCGCCGTACGGCCGATCCCAGCGCATAGAACTGCGCGGCGATCCATCTGCGCCGCTGGTTGTAGTAGGCGCCTTCGCCCTGCACCTTTTCGTCCAGTACGCGCAGGCCGTCGATGTAGTCGATGTAGATGCCCTGCCTGAGCAGCAGCGCTTCGAGTTCCTTGTCTTCGCCCGAAGTGGTGCAGCGGGCGATGTTGTTGCGGAACCATTCGTATTCGAAGGCCATGCCCGAGCCGATGAGCGCCGAGGAGAGTCCCAGCGCCACGTGCCCGCGGCGGAATATGGCGTTGTTGATCTCTTCGCTCGCCGCATCCAGTACGGCGGTGTCGGTGTCGCGGTTCTTGGCCGTGCGGTGGGCCTGCACGGCCTGTATGCCGCTGTCGAAGACGTCGTTGAGACGAACGATAAAGTCTTCGCCGGCCAGATTGTCGGCGTCGAGGATCGTGACGGCTTCGGCGGCGCCGGGGCCCAGTTGTTCGACCGCGAAATTCAGGGCCTTGGCCTTGGAGCTGTTTTCGAAGGAGACCTCCAGCACGCGGATCGGCAGCGTGCGCAGTTCGGCGAGCGTTTCGGGTTTCAGCCGGTCGGCGATCACGACCACCTCGTGCAGCTGCGCGGGATACTCCTGCCGCAGGGCCGCCTGCGCCGTGCGGACGATCACCGCGTCGCTTTCGTAGGCGGGAATCAGCGTCACGAATTTCCGCTGACGCCGGGCCTGCGGGTAGTCGTCCATGTTTTTGCGCGTCGAGAAGAGCGCGAAGACGAAAAGGTAGAGTACCGGAAGTCCCAGTGCGAAGATGAAAATCCAGTCGGCTATGTTCAGAAGAGTCGTCATGACTGCTTGTTTTTCAGGGTGAAGAAGTCGCCTACGCCCCGGCATACGGCTTTTGCGAGGTCGCCGCGCCGGTGTGCGAGCGCCGAGACGGCGCTTTTGGGCGCCGCTATGCAGAGCTGGTAGGCGACCGAAAGCAGCCGTGCGCCGCCCCGGAGGTTGCGCCATGCGAAGAGCAGCCGGTTGCGGGTCAGGCAGTAGCTCCGCAGGGGACTTTGCTGCCCCGTGGTCGCACTCTCCTTGTGGAATACCGTGCAGCGGGGATCGTATGCGATGCGCCGGCCCTGTTCGCGGATACGCACCGACCAGTCCAGTTCTTCGTAGTAAAGGAAATAGATTTCCGGCATCGGCCCGGCTTTTTCGAGCGTTTCGCGCCGCACCATCATCGCCGCGCCGTGCGCATAGGGCGTGTCGTGCGGGGTGTCGTATCGCCCGTCGTCGGGTTCCCCGAAGCCGATCAGGGCGTTGCGCAGCGTGATGCGCGTCAGGGGCGTGTAACCCGCGAACTGAATGTGCTGCGGCGGTGCGAAGAACCGGATTTTCGGACAGACCGCACCTATTGAGCTGTCGCCGTCGAGGGTTTCGCAAAGGCAGTGCAGGGTGTCGTCGGTGACTTCGGTGTCGTTGTTGAGCAGGAGCAGATAATCGCCCGTGGCCGCCGCGAATCCGAGGTTGTTGCCGCCGGCGAACCCTAAGTTGCGTTCGCTGCGCAGTACCTTGACGTCGGGATAGCGTTCGCGCAGCGGGGCCGCTTCGTCGCGCGCGGAGCCGTTGTCCACGACGACGATCTCCAGCGGAGTCGTGACATGCCGCCGCAGCGAGTCGATCATCGCGCAGGTGAGGGCGTAGCCGTTGTAATTGACCGATATGACGGATATTCGCCTGTTCATCATTCGTAATTTTCCCGGAGCGGAGGGCGCTGTGCCGCCGTCGCCTTGTTCAGAATCTCCCTGCGCGACAGTTCACGGTCGAAGCGCGGCGCGAGGAAGATGAAGCCCATGCTCATATAGAGAATGGCGCCCGTGGGTATCTGGCCCAGAATCTCGTTGGCGTAGGCCATGACGACGATGCCGGAGATTCCGGCCGTGAGCGCTGCCGTGAATCCCCTCAGCTGCGTGTTCCGCAGTTTGAAGACCACCAGATAGGCGCCCCGCGCCAGTATGTAGAGCAGGATGCCGATGTGCAGCAGGATGCCTACGATACCCGTTTCGACCCAGATCATCACGAACCACGAATCGGTCGGAATCTGCGACAGCGCCGCGGTCGGGGCGAAAGTCTTGGCCTTGCCGCCGCCGTGTCCCAAACCTGCGCCGAAGGGCTTGTCGGCCATTATTTCGCGCAGCTTGGCCTGATTCTCAAGACGGACCTTGAACGACGGGTCTTCCGAGTTGAAGGCGCTTCGCGCACGCCGGACCAAGGCGTTGCTCTGTCCGATCGAAGTGAATTTCAGAAAGACGAACGCCGCGATGACGAGCAGGACGCCCAGCACGATGACTTTGATGTTGCGCGACATCAGGATGAAAGCCGTGTAGCCGACGAACGGTACGGCCAGCGCACTGCGCGTACCCGAAATCAGCATGCCGTAGCATGCCGCGGCGGCGACCAGCAGCAGGTATATCTTCATCCACGGATTGCGGTAATAGAGCGCCGAGATCGAAAAGACGACCATCGAAAGGCCCATCGAGCCGCCGAAGTTGGCGGCGTCGCTGAAGAACGAGAAATACCGGACTCCGCTGTGGATGATGTGCGTCGAACGCCCGCCGAGAACGAATAGCCAGTAGTTTTCGGCGGCGTTGAAGCCGAAGAACTTCTGGATGCAGGCTTTGCCCACGGCGATCAGCGTCAGGGCGGACCAGATGACGAGCATGTATTTCAGGTACTTGTATTCGTTCATCGTGAGCTGGGTGAGCACCACGATAAAGAAGAAGTAGAACGCTACGGACCTCACGGACGAAAACCATCCCGAAACCGAGACCGATTCGGGATTCACCACTTCGAGCACGCAGTACGCCACCCAGATCGCCGCGACGACGGTCAGTCCCGAACTGGCGCGCTTCCATTCGATGCGGTGCATCATGGCCTGCAGGCTTATTATCAGGATGTTGTAGAATATCAGCGCGTCGAGGATCATGCCGAACGGCAGGTCGTGGGCGTAGCGGGTCAGCCCCATGATGAAATAATTGACCGCGAACAGCCCGAGCATCGCCAGCGCCGGATTGCGCAGCGTGACCCACAGGATGCACAATGCGGCGGGAATGGCGGCGATGACGGTTCCGGCGATCAGTCCGTATTTCAGGAAGGCCATGGCGACCACGGCCACGCCGCCGACGAGCATGCCCCCGAGGATGAACCGGGGGATGCTGACGGGTGTGGTTATGCTGCCGTAGCGTTCCATACTGTACTTTTTTCGATGCGGGTTGTTATTTGACGGCCGTGAATCCGAACTGGCTGATCTGGTATCCCAGTCTGCGCATGCGGGTATAAGGCGGCATCAGGCCCGTGAAGGACTGCACCACGTCGCGTCGCGCGCAGTTCAGACAGAGGGTCACGGGCGTCCGGCCCGCGAGTTTCTCGGTCTTCTCGAAGAGCAGCTGGTCCGTATCCTTCCACGTGCGGTTGGCCGGTGCGATGACGATGTTGAGCGCGGCGTTCCGCAGCAGCTCCTTGGGCACCGACTTGTTGGAGAAGGGCGGGTATTCCACCAGCACGACGTCGGCCTCGCAGAGCGGAAGGTCGCCCGGCTTGTCCTGTACGAAATCTTCGAGTTTTTCGGCGAGCAGGTAGGATTTCTGCTCGACGTCGAAGTCCTTGTTCCACGAAATCACGCGGACTTGCATGTCGGCTTCGCGCAGATAGGCGGCCAGCTGTTCGCAAATCAGGCTCTTGCCGTCGCCGGTTTCGGTGCTCAGTATGTTGAGTATGTTGGGCTTGCGCGACGGTTCGAAATAGTTGACCGCCGCGTTGCCGATATAGCGCGCCGCGATTTCGCGGTACTGCTTGGCGTAGCGCCGCTGCCCGAAACGCCCCTTTCCGGGGAAGGCTCCGATGACCCTGCCGCCGGTGATGCGCTCGGCGCGGACCTTGTCGCGCAGCGTGCGGTCGAGCAGTTCCAGCAGGATGAAGAATCCCAGCACGAAGAGGAACGTGGCGAGGAACGCCGCGGCCACGACCAGACGGCGCTTGTTCGGCTCGGCGTTGATCGGGAGCACCGGCGGGTTGATGATCTTGAGCGTCGCCGAGGTCATCTGCAGGTTTTTCTGACGCAGACGTGCCGTGTTGAGGGCCGTGAGGATCGAGAGGTAGGACTGCTCCGAGAAGTTGATTTCGCGGCCTTTGCGCTTGAGCGTCGAACCCACGGGCGAGAAGTGGGTGTATTTGTCGTCCAGCTCGGTCTTGCGCAGTTTCATGACCGCCAGTTCGGCCCGCGACTTCTCGGCGAGCAGTACGGCGGCGAGCCACTCCGCCACGATCGAGTTGGTCGAAATGCCCTCTTTGGTGTACTGCTGGCTGGCGATGTTGGTCGTAATCTCCTGCAGGTTGCGGGTCTCCTCGGCCAGTTTTTTGCGCAGGTCGCCCGTATTGCTGCGGCTGGCGGGGATGCTCGGACGGTCGGAGAGCGTCTCGCCGCTCTCGGTGGGCGTCGGCTGGAAAGCCTCGGCCGCCGAAAGACGCGAATAGAGACTGCCGATCGTATGGAGTTTCTCGATGAACTGCGCGTTGTTGTGGAAGGTCTGCAACCCTTCGAGTTGCTCTTCGATCGACTTGCGCAGTTTCTCGGCGCTCTCGAAGTTGAGCAGGATCTCTTCGTAGCGCAGTTCGTAGTCGCGCGACAGGGCGGCGATATGTTTGGTCTGTTCGTCGTAGTTGATCACCTTGTGCTCGACGTTGTAGTCGCGCAGCGAATCTTCCAGCTCGCGCAGGTTCTTGCCCACGCGGGCCAGTTCGGACTCGAAGTAGGCGATCACGTTGTTTGTTTCGCCGAACCGCAGGTCCCGGTACTGCTTGACGAATTCGTCGTTGAGGATCACCAGCGTATTGTAGACGATGTACGGATCGTCGTTCTCGTAGCTGATTTCGAGCATGTCGCTGCTGGTGACGCGCTTGACCTTGATCTGGCTCAGCGCCTGATAGCTGTAGTAGGGCGGGTTCCAGTGGAACATGCCGTATACGTGGTTGTCGTGGTCGGCCTCTTCGAATCTGCGCAGGTTTTCGAGCGTCTTCTCCTCGGAGGTATGGTCCACGAGGTCCATGACCTCCTTCGGGGTCCGGTTCAGCAGGTACCGGGACGTGCGGGCCGTCAGGTACTGGTTGTCCGCGTCCGGATCGAGGTGCGTAAGCCCCTGCGCGTAAAGACGCATCGAGACGTTCTTGAGCGTGGTCTGCGACAGAATGATGTTGATCAGGTTGTCCATCGCGTTGTTGATGATGTTCCAATCCTGACGCGTGCCTTCGGTGGTGGTGATGTCGTAGCCCGAAACGATACCCGTGTAGACGGTCGTCATCGACTTGTAGTTGCGGGGCTGGGTGCCCATTTTGAAGAAGACGGCCAGCGCTACGAGCGTCGGGGCGAGGATCAGCCACCACTTGATGCGGTAGAGAAACCGGGCGGTATAAGCGATGTAATTCATGGACTATTCGGTTTTGGGGGCTTCGGCGTCGGTTGCGGGGGCCGGTTTGCTGATGATGGGGGTTCGGGTGAGCACTTCGAGCGTCAGCAGGGCGTTGTTCAGGCTGCTGCGAACCTGTTCGTATTCGCGGATGGAGACGTTCTCGATGTTCTTCTGGCGGCTCAGCGTCTGGGCGTCGAGTTTGCCGTTGATGAAGTCGGCTTCGCTCATGCGGTACTGCGCCTGCGCCGTCACCATGGCTTCGGCGGCGCTCCGCAGGACCGAAAGCTGCTGGACGGCCAGCGTGTATTGCTGGATGATCTTGATACGCTGCTCTTCGAGCCAGCGTTCCGTGTCCAGCTCGACCTGTTCGATGCGCCGTTTCTGCTGTTTGATCCTGTTGCGGCGGTTGAATATCTCGTCGATCGGCAGCGAGAACGACGCTCCGACGTTCCACCAGCTCTGCTCGCGGCCCGTGGTGGTCGTGGTCCAGATCTGGTTGCTGTTGTCTTGGTAGTTCTGGTTGTAGATGTCCGACGAACCGTAGTTGTAGTTGGCGTTGAGCTTGAAGTAGTGCTGCCAGTTGCGGCGCACGTTCTTCAGTTCGCGCTCCTGTATCTCGACGGCTTTGTCGTAATACTCCACCTGCGGGGTATTGCGCGCGTTTTCGAGCAGCAGGTGCAGCGGCGGGAGCTGCAGACCGATGTAGTCGTCGGGCGAAAGCCGTTGCAGGTCGCTGTATTCGAATTCGAAATCGGGGGAGTTGCTCTGTGCCGTCGCCGCGGCGGCAGCCAGCAGCAGCCATAGTGTGAAGACCGCTCTTTTCATAGTAGCTGTTTTTATACGTTTTCTTTCTGTATGAACGCCGTGAATGTGCGCAGGATTATTTTCAGGTCGAACCACGGCGACATTTTGCGGGCGTATTCGATGTCGAGCTGCTTGCGCTGCTCGGGAGACAGTTTGCCCGCCTGTCCGCGTTTCTCGACCTGCCACAGGCCCGTGAGGCCCGAAGGACACATGAAACGTTCGATATATTCGTCGCTTGTCAGGCGTTCCGCTTCGTAGAGCGGCAGCGGGCGGTTGCCCACGACCGACATGTCGCCCCGCAGGATGTTGAAGAGCTGCGGCAGCTCGTCGATGCTGTATTTGCGCAGGAAGCGCCCCAGCCGTGTGATGCGGGGATCGTTCTCGATCTTCACGAAGGCGTTTTCCTGCTCGGTTTCCACGTGCTGGTGGTGAACCTCCTCGGCAATCACGAAATCATCCGCATAAAGCATTCCGGTTCCGGTGTCTTCCAGCAGTTTGCGCATCTCTTCCTCGTCGAGGACCATTTTCCCCGAATCGGCCTCCTGCGGCCGGGCGGCGTACTGGTTCAGTTCGCCCAGCTCTTTGAGCCGCCGGTCGGCGTCGGTGCGCATCGAGCGGAATTTCAGGAAGTCGAAAATCCGGTAGTTGCTGCCCACGCGCTTCGATTTGTAGACGACCGGTCCCCGGCTGTCGAGTTTGATGGCCGCCGCCACGACGATCAGCAGCGGCGAGAGCAGGAGAATCGCCGAGAACGAGGCCGCGATGTCGAACGCCCGTTTCCAGAGCGGCATGCGGAAAATCTGCACTTCGGGGCTGTTCTGCGCCGCGGGTTTGTGCGTAAAGGCGTAGTCGCCCATGAATTGCAGCGTGCGCAGGAAATCCTTTTGCTGTATGTCTCCCGAAACGGCGCTGTTTACGCCCGCCCGCAAATACTCGCGGCGTTCCGTGTCGGTCAGTTCCCCTGAAGTGATGAGCACGATGCCCCCGCCCGGCCACGAATTGAGGAGCCGGATGTCGGAAAGGTCGGCGGCCGGGTCGTGCTGTTCGTAGAGGATGAAAGCGTGTTCCGTCCTGAGCGACGTCAGCGTGCGCATCGCCGAGCCGATGTCCCCCGCGACGTACATCCTGCCTTCGACCATTTCCGAGAAGCGGGCCGTGCGGTTGCCTTTGCCTTTGATGTAGATGACGGGGTATTTCAATCGAGAATCTTTTTAATGCGTATTTTGAGCTCCTGCGGGTTGAACGGTTTGACGATGTAGTCTTCCGCACCCTCTTCCAGCAGGCGGATGCGTTCCGAGGTGCTGTCTTCGCTCGAAAGCATCACGACCGGGATCTGCTTGAACAATTCGTTGTGTTTCAGATATTCCAGAAATTCGTCGCCGCGCATTTCGGGCATGCGGATATCCGAGATTATCAGGTCCGGCATGTTGCCGCCGTGCAGCCGTTTGATGGCGTGCAGCGGATTCTGCACGTAATAGCAGGCGTAATCCGCTTGGAGGTATGCATAGAGAATTTTGGCTATCTGTTCCTTATCGTCTACGATCAGTATTTTTTTCTTATCCATGTCAGTTCGTTCGTTACCGTGGGGGCGTTGCAGTTGTGACCGGCTCCGGAGCGTGCCGCAAGAGGTATGTAGGCCGGTTCCGGAAGATTTGGCCTGAACTTTAACGTAATTGTAGTGAATATTTGCTGTGAGTCACTTTCCCCCGTTGCAAATATCGGAAAAATATTTGTCATTACGAACTTTTAAGGTAATTTATAACGCAAAAACGTCCGGATTTTCATGCTCCGGAACTGCGGTGGTATTAATTTTTTCCGGAAATAGTGTGGTGTTAATCAAAAAAAATGGTAATTTTGTACAATTGTCCGGGCTTTCCGCAGCCGGACGGTTTTGTTAAACCGATGAAGCGATGGAGTGTAACGAATGCGTAAATTTCGACAGCGGCCGTCCCCGGTTACTCGTAGCCGAGGATAACCCGAGTAATTTCAAACTGGTGGAGGTGCTGCTGCGGCGTGATTACGAACTGGCGCATGCATGGGACGGCCGGCAGGCTGTCGATATGTTCGCCGACGTACACCCCGATCTGGTGTTGATGGATATCAACATGCCCGTCATGGACGGTTATGAGGCTCTGCGGCTTATCCGTGAGACCGATCTCGACATTCCCGTTATCGCACTTACGGCCTATGCTTTCGAAACCGATCGTCAGCGTATGTTTCAGGCCGGATTCAACGAATGCTTGGCCAAGCCGCTGCGCGCGGACGAGCTTCGCAGCCGTATCGCTTCGCTGCTTTCGCAGTAATAAGAAAAAACTATGACCGCTAATCGTGCGATAAAACACTGGACGCTGCTGCTCCTGAGTTGCTGTGTCCTGCTTCCCTCGCTGCTTCGGGCCGAAGAGTCCCGCGGGCGGGAGAGCATCCTGATTATTTCGTCCTATAATCCCGACACGCGCCGCATGTCGAGTTTCATCACGGAATTTGAACGTCAGGTCGTGGCGTCGGGCGTGCCGTGCGATATTTATATCGAGACGCTCGAATGCAAGAGCATCAACGACGCGCCCCTCTGGATTTCGCAGACCGACAACCTGATAACCCGTTACGAGTCCAAAGGGCTGCGGGCCGTCGTTCTGCTGGGGCAGGAGGCGTGGGCGTCGTTCGTCTCGCTGGGCCGGATTCCCAAAGACGTGATGTGCTTCAGCTGCTTCGTCAGCTCGAACGGCATCGTGCTGCCGCCGCCGGCGGCCGGCGACAGCACCGGCTCTTGGATGCCCCGGTCGATCAACTATATGAATATGGTGGACAGCCTGCACAACGTGGGCGGTCTGCTCAATAAATACGACGTGCGCCGCAACATCGAACTGATCCGCACGCTCTATCCCGAAGTCGAGAACCTCGCTTTCATCTCGGACAACACCTACGGCGGTATCTCGCTGCAGGCGCTCGTGCGTGAGGAGATGGAGAATTATCCCGACCTGAATCTGGTGCTGGTGGACAGCCGCGACGGCGACGAGGCTTCGCATGAGGCCTATGCGTCGCTCTCTCCGCGGTCGGCCGTGATGCTCGGCACATGGCGCGTGGGCAGCGACGGCGAATACCTCATGCAGCGTTCGCTCAACGATCTGATGCAGCTCAATCCCCGGCTCCCGGTCTTCTCGATCACCCGTACGGGCATCGGCGACGTGGCCGTGGGCGGGTTCGTGCCCAACTATGAGAACGGCGCCAACGTCATCGCCGCCCAGATCAAGGAATACTATAAGACCGGCAGTATGGGCGGTGCGCATTTCCGCCTTTCGGACGGCGAATACGTCTTCGATTCGCGCAAACTCAAGGAGCTGAAGATCGCCGAATACGCCCTGCCGAAGGGCAGCGTCATCGAGGATACGGTCGCCGCCAAACTCTCGAAGTATTCGCACTACATCGAGTTGCTTGTGGGCGGAATCGTGTCGCTGGTGCTGCTGCTGATCTTCGTGGCCTTCCTGTTCCTGCGTACGCGGCGTCTCAAGCGCACGCTCGAAGAGCGCGAAGGCCAGCTGGTGATCGCCCGCGAGAAAGCCGAGGAGTCCGATATGCTCAAATCGGCGTTTCTGGCCAATATGAGCCACGAGATACGCACGCCGCTGAACGCCATCGTCGGCTTCTCGTCGCTCATGCAGGGCGAGGAACTCTCGCAGGAGGAGCGCGCCGAATACTGCGCCATCGTGGTCAACAATTCCGAAATGCTGCTGACGCTGCTGAACGACATTCTCGACATTTCGTCGCTCGAATGCGGCAAGATCAAGTTCAACTACTCTTCGGAGGAGATCGTGCAGATTTGTCAGCATATCCTGATGACCACGGCCCACACCCGTCAGGAAGGGGTCGAGGGCCGTCTCGAATGCGCCGTCGGCTCGTATATGCTCACCACCGACGTCCACCGCCTGTCGCAGATCCTGATCAACCTGCTGACCAATGCGGCCAAGTTCACCTCCGAAGGCAGCATCACGCTCGGCGTGGAAATCTGTTCCGAGCAGAACGAGGTCCTCTTCTCGGTGACCGATACCGGACCCGGCATTCCGCTCGACAAGCAGGAGATGGTCTTCAACCGGTTCGAGAAACTCGACGGCAACAAGAAGAAGGGTACCGGACTGGGACTGGCTATCTGCCGTCAGATCGCCCTGATCTTCGGCGGCCGCATCTGGGTCGATCCGACCTATACCGGCGGCGCCCGCTTTATCTTCGCCCATCCGATCGGGATCGAACTTCCTGAGGATCGGGAGCACCGTGAGGGGGGGGGATTTGAGCCTTCGGGACACGCCAAACCCCTCCGAGTAGCCGACGACGGCCGTCTCGTGCGGAACGTCGGTAGGCTTCGAAAAAGGCCGTAGCGCTTGTCGCTTCCGCCCGAAATGTAATCTGAAAGGACCCGTTACGGGTCCTTTTCCTGTCGCGGGGCTCGCAGCCGGAGTTTCGGCACGGTCGGAATGTGCCCTGCAGTGCTTCTGCGGAGGGATTTCAGGGGCGTTCTTCGGACCGGACGCTGTAGAATAATTCCACAAGGCTGTGGAATTATTCTACATAATTTTGCATATCTTTGGACCGCATTTGGATAGTATTTTGCTGTTAATAAATGTTTTAAACATACGGGTACATCTTGGCGCAAGGATTGGAAGATTGCTTTGTACCCTCATTTTATATACACTCTATGAAATTTGATAAGTTGAAACCCGATTTGCAAAACCTGAATCTGGACGGCGTGAAGAAGGCGGTTTCGCGTGCGGCCCGCGTCCGTGTGAAACTGAGCCGCAGACAATGGATTGCGCTGATCTGCGCCGTGATCGTCGCGGGCGTAGTGCTTGCGGTGCTGCTCCGGCCGCGTCCGGCGTCGGTCACGCTTCCGGTCGTGGCCGTCGAACCCGTCATGACGGAAGACGTCAATATTTACGGCGATTACGTGGGCCGCATCCGTGCCCAGCAGTTCGTCGAAATCCGTGCCCGCGTCGAGGGCTATCTCGAAAAGATGCTTTTCGCCGAAGGTACCTATATCAAGAAGGGACAGACGCTTTTCGTGATCGACCCGCTCGTCTACCGGGCGCGTGTCGATAAGGCCAAGGCGCAGCTAAACAAGGCGCGCGCACAGGCCCTCAAAGCCAAGCGCGACCTCGACCGTATCCGTCCGCTCTACCAGCAGAGCGCGGCCAGTCAGCTCGAACTGGACAACGCCATCGCTTCGTACGAAAGCGCCGCGGCCGATGTCGTGGTGGGCGAGGCCGACCTCACGCAGGCCGAAATGACGCTGGGCTATACCAATGTGAAATCGCCTATCGCGGGGTATATCTCCGAGCGCAACGCCGACATCGGAACGCTCGTGGGGCCGAGCGGCAAATCGCTGCTGGCGACCGTGGTGAAGAGCGACACGGTGCGCGTCGATTTCAGCATGACGGCGCTGGACTACCTGCGCAGCAAAGCCCGCAACGTCAATCTCGGACACCGCGATACGGCCCGTAAATGGGACCCCTATATCACCGTGACGCTGGCCGACGGCTCCGAATATCCCTACCGGGGACTGGTCGATTTCGCCGATCCGCAGGTCGATCCCCAGACGGGTACCTTCTCCGTCCGCGCCGAGATGTCCAATCCCGATCATATCCTGCTGCCGGGCCAGTTTACCAAGGTGCGGCTGCTGCTCGACGTGCGTGAGGACGCCGTCGTCGTGCCTTCGAAAGCCGTGGTGATCGAGAAGGGCGGCGCCTATATCTTCGTGGTGCGTCCCGACAGCATCGTCGAGAAGCGTTTCATCGAAACGGGACCCGAAATCGGGCGGAACATCGTCGTCGAGCGGGGACTGGCGTCGGGCGAAGATATCGTCGTGGAGGGGTACCATAAACTCCAGCACGGTATGAAAGTCGAACCGGTCGTCGCGCGGCGCGAGGAGGAGACCGAAAATCAGCAGTAACCTATGAAAGCGGACTTTTTTATCGACAGGCCCGTCTTTTCGACGGTGCTGTCCATCATCATCGTGATCGTCGGCGGCATCGGCTTGGCCCTGCTGCCCGTCGATCAGTACCCCCAGATCGTGCCGCCCGTGGTCCGCATCTCGGCCTCCTATCCGGGCGCCGACGCGCAGACCGTGACGCAGGCCGTGGCCACGCCCATCGAGCAGGAGCTGAACGGTACGCCCGGCATGATTTACATGGAATCTTCCAGCTCCAATTCGGGCGGTTTTTCCGCCACGGTGACCTTCGACATATCGACCGATCCCGATCTGGCGGCCGTGGACATCCAGAACCGCCTGAAGAAGGCCGAGGCGCGTCTTCCGGCCGAGGTCGTGCAGAACGGCATCTCGGTCGAGAAGCAGGCTTCCAGCAAGCTGATGACCATTACGCTGCTGTCGTCCGACCCCAAATTCGACGAAATCTACCTGAGCAACTACGCTACGCTCAACGTGCTGGACATGCTCCGCCGCGTGCCCGGCGTGGGCAGCGTCTCGAACGTCGGCAGCCGCTATTACGCCATGCAGATATGGGTCATGCCCGACAAGCTGGCCGACCTCGGCCTGACGGTCAAGGACCTGCAGGCCGCGCTCAAAGACCAGAACCGCGAATCGGCGGCCGGTGTGCTGGGACAGGCTTCCATGAACGGCATCGACGTGACGATTCCGATTACGGCGCAGGGTCGTCTGTCGTCGGTCAGCGAATTCGAGGATATCGTCGTGCGGGCCAATCCCGACGGCTCGATCATCCGCCTGAAGGATGTGGCGCGCATTTCGCTCGAAGCTTCGTCCTACAGCACCGAGAGCGGTATCAACGGCGGAAACGCCGCCGTCCTGAATATCAACATGCTCCCCGGCGCCAACGCCATGGAGGTCGCCGCTTCGGTCAAAAAGGTCATGGAGGAGATCCGCGCGAATTTCCCCGAGGGAATCAGCTACGAGATTCCGTTCGACATGACCACCTATATTTCGGAGTCGATCCACCACGTCTACCAGACGCTTTTCGAAGCGCTGCTGCTGGTGATCCTCGTGGTCTTCCTCTCGCTGCAGAGCTGGCGCGCGACGCTCATCCCGATCGTGGCCGTACCGATCTCGCTGATCGGCACTTTCGGCGTGATGATGATCTTCGGTTTCTCGCTCAATATGCTGACGCTGCTGGGACTGATCCTCGCCATCGGTATCGTGGTGGACGACGCTATCGTGGTGGTCGAGAACGTGGACCGCATCATGAACGAAGAGCACCTTTCGCCGTACGAAGCCACCAAGAAGGCGATGGGCAGCCTGAGCGGCGCGCTGATTGCCATGTCGCTCGTGCTGTGCGCCGTGTTCGTGCCGGTGAGCTTCCTTTCGGGCATCACGGGCCAGCTCTACCGCCAGTTCACCATTACGATCGCCGTGTCGGTGATCATTTCGACGGTCGTGGCGCTGACGCTCAGCCCCGTGATGTGTTCGCTTTTCCTGAAACCCGAAAGCGGAGAGAAGAAAAACCGGATTTTCCGCCGCATCAACCTCTCTCTGGCGACGGGCAACAAGTTTTACGGACGGATGATTCAGGGGGCGCTGAAGCACTCGCGGCGCATGTTCGCCGTCTTCGGTATCGTGCTGATCGGCATTTGGCTGATGAACCGGCTGGTGCCCCAGAGCTTCATGCCGCAGGAGGACCAAGGCTATTTCACCGTGGAGCTGGAGCTGCCCGAGGGGGCGACTATCGAACGTACGCGCGAAGTGACCGACCGGGCTGTCGAATTCCTGATGAACGATCCCGACGTGGAATATGTGCTCAACGTGACGGGTTCGAGTCCCCGCGTGGGAACCAATCAGGCGCGCAGCCAGCTGACCGTGATCCTCAAACCGTGGGGCGACCGCGATTCGGACGGCCTGAGCGAGGTGATGCAGCGCGTTCGCGACGAAATGTCGCGTTATCCCGAAAGCAAGGTCTACCTTTCGCGTCCGGCCGTGATTCCCGGTCTGGGCAATTCGGGCGGTTTCGAGATGGTGCTCGAAGCCCGCGGCAATACGACCTACGCCGAGTTGCAGCGTGCGGTCGATACGCTGATGTACTACGCCGAGCAGCGGCCCGAACTCACGCGGCTCGCCTCGTCGATGCAGGGCGATATTCCGCAGCTCTATTTCGACGTGGACCGCGACAAGGCGCAGCTGCTGGGCGTCTCGATGTCGGACATTTTCTCGACGATGAAGGCCTTTACGGGGTCGATCTACGTCAACGACTTCAATATGTTCAACCGCATCTACCGCGTCTATATTCAGGCCGAGGCTCCCTACCGCGCCCAGCGCGACAACCTGAACCTCTTCTTCGTGCGCGGAGCGGGCGGGGTGATGATCCCCATTACGGCGCTCGGAACGACGCATTATACGACGGGTGCGGGCAACATCAAACGCTTCAACATGTTCAACTCGGCGACCATTTCGGGCGAAGCGGCCCACGGCTACAGTTCGGGACAGGCGATGAGCGTGCTGGAGAGCGTCGTCCGCAAGCACCTTCCGGCATCGGTCGGCGTCGAGTGGAGCGGACTCTCCTATCAGGAGAAGCACGTGGGCGGACAGACCGGGCTGGTGCTGGCGCTGGCGTTCCTCTTCGTCTTCCTGTTCCTCGCCGCACAGTACGAAAGCTGGTCGGTCCCCGTGGCCGTCATTCTGTCGCTTCCCGTGGCCGGCATCGGCGCCTATCTGGGCATCTGGATCTGCGGACTGGAGAACAACATCTATTTCCAGATCGGACTGGTGATGCTCGTGGGACTGGTGGCCAAAAACGCCATCCTGATCGTGGAGTTCGCCAAGGAGGAGATCGAGAAGGGGCGCGACGCCGTCTCTGCGGCCCTTACCGCGGCGCATCTGCGTTTCCGCCCGATCGTGATGACCTCGCTGGCCTTTATCCTCGGCCTGCTGCCGCTGGTCTTCGCGTCGGGACCGGGTTCGGCCAGCCGTCAGGGCATCGGCACGGGTGTCTTCTTCGGCATGCTGGTCGCCATCACCGTCGGCATTGTCTTCGTGCCCTTCTTCTTCGTGTGGATTTATAAGATCAAAGCTAAACTGAAACGATGAAACGACTTACGATAATCATCCTGCTGGCCGCAGCGACCGGACTGGCCTCCTGCTCGGCGGTGCGGCACTGCAAGGCGCCCGACGTCGATCTGCCGGAGCGCATTGCCGAGGGGGATTCCGATTCCCTGACCATTGCCGATGTGCAGTGGTGGCGGTTCTACGGCGATTCGACCCTCTGCCGGATCATCGAACGCACGCTGGACAACAACAAGGATATGCTGGCCGCCGCCGCGCGTGTGGAACGTATGCGGGAGCTGTACCGGGTGAGCAAAGCCGAACGGCTGCCGTCGGTCTCGGGAACCGCATACGGCGACTACGAGACCAACGACTATGCCGGCGAGGAGCCGAGCCGCGATCCCGAATTCGGGGCCAAAGTCACGCTCGGCTGGGAGCTGGATTTGTGGGGTAACCTGCGCTGGGCCAAACGCAAAGGGGGCGCCGAATACCTCGCTTCGGTCGAGGACCGGCGGGCGATGCGCATGACGCTCGTTTCGACCGTCGCCGCGGCTTATTTCAACCTGATCGCACTGGATAACGAACTGTCCATCGTGCGGCGTACGCTCATTACGCGCAGCGAGGGGCTTTATCAGGTACAGCTGCGCTTCGAGGGAGGTCTCACCTCCGAAATGGTCTATCAGCAGGCGAAGGTGGAGTACGCCTCGACGGCGGCGCTGATTCCGGACCTCGAACGCAAAATCAAGATTATGGAGAACGGCATCCTGCTGCTCATGGGTGAAAATCCCGACCGGCGGGTAGTACGCGGCAGGATGGACACCGATGCCGAATTCGCCGACAGTCTGCCCGTCGGACTGCCCTCCGGGCTGTTGCAGCGGCGGCCCGACGTCCGTTCTTCCGAACAGCAGCTTCGCTCGGCGATGGCTTCGGCCGGTATGGCCTACGCCGACCGTTTTCCGCGCCTGACGTTCAACCTGACGGGCGGTCTCGAAAACGACGACCTGAGCGGATTTTTCCGTTCGCCCTTCTCGTATGTCGCCGGGACGCTCGCTTCGCCGATCTTCGGCTTCGGGCGCAAGCAGGCCAAATACCGTGCTGCGCTGGCGGCTTACGACGAAGCGCGTCTGGCTTACGAGCAGAAAGTCCTGACGGTCTTCAAGGAGGCCAACGACGCCGTTGTCACTTACCGCAGCGCCCGCCAAACGGCGGCTCTGAAGCTGAACCTGCGCGACGCGGCCCGCAAATACGTCGAACTGGCGCACCTGCAATACCGTGCCGGAAGCACCAATTATATCGACGTGCTGGACGCCCAGCGCCGCTATTTCGATGCCCAGATCGGTCTGAGCAACTCCGTGCGCGACGAGCATCTGGCTTTGGTGCAACTCTACAAGGCGTTGGGCGGCGGCTGGACGGAATAGCTTGCTTTCGGAAATGCCGTTCCGCAGATGAAAAGCGGAATACGGGGGATGAACCTGCGTATTCCGCTTTTTGCGTTATTTCTTTTTGTCCGGGCGGCTTGTCTGCCCTGTTTTCGGGTAACTCTTCGCCCGGAGCAGTTTCATGCATGGTTTCCGGAGCGATTTCCGGGGCGATTTCAATAGCGGTTCGCCCGGCGTTCTTCCGGCGCAAACGAAACGGCCGCAAGCATCGCTGCCTGCGGCCGTTTATCGGAACGTGATTCTGCTTAGAATCTTCTTTTGCTGTATCCGTCGCGGTTGTAACCGCCGCCTCCGCGGTTGCCGCCGTAACCGCCGCCGTTGCCGTGTTCGGTCTTGGGACGGGCGACGTTTACGACGATCGTCATACCTTCGAAATCGGTGCCGTTCAGGGCGTCGATTGCGCTCTGGCCCTGACCCTCGTCGGGCATTTCGACAAAGCCGAAGCCGCGCGAACGTCCGGTCTCGCGGTCTGTAATGATGTTAGCCGAAGATACTTCTCCGTACTGTGCGAAAAGTGCCTGCAAACTCTCGCTTGTCGTGCGGAAGTTCAGTTTTGAAACGTAAATGTTCATCTGTTTTTTAATTATGTGAAATGATGCTGTTTATTTTGCGTATGCTATGTTGACCGCATTGAGTCCCCGCTGACCGCGCTCCGTCTCGAAAGTCACCAGTGCGCCTTCGGCGATGTCGGCCGGAGCGTTGCTGATGTGGAAGAAATATTTCTCCGTGCTGTCGAGGTCCTTGATGAAGCCGTAGCCTTTGTCTGTGTTGAAATGTTCCACGCGTCCCCGCAGTGCGACCGGCTCCTGCTCCTCTTTTTTCGGAACGGAAACCGCAATCGTCTCTGCATCGACTTTCGGTTTGCTGCTCACGTCGGGCGGCGTGTCGATGATCATGCCGTCGGCATCGACGTATGCGATCATGTCGTCGAGCGAACTGCCGCCCTTGTTGGCCTTGCGTTCCTCTTTGCGTTGTTGCTTCTCTAACTTCTTGCTTTGTTTTTTCTTCTCTAATTCTCTTTTGTTGAATGAAATCGCCATTAATTATTTTATTAAAATGTGTTTTTCCGAGCTTTTGTCTGCTGTTTCCGGTGCTGTTTGCGGAAACCTTCCGTGCCGTCCCGTTGTTTTAAGTTCCTAAATGTAACTATTTTATCCGACTTATTGTCGGGTTTTTACTAAATTCAACAAAAAACGTGGGAGGAGTCGGGACGGCGCGCCCGCACGAAGTATTATTGAGCCAAACCTGAGAACCTTAATTCGAGCCATGTGCCGTTCGTTGTAACTTTTGTTCCGCAAACGGATTTCGTCTCCCGACCTGCTCTCCGGTTTGTGAAACACACCCGCAGAGGACCGGTATTCGAACAAAATAAGTCGGTTTTGAAGGCTGAATCGGCGATGGGAAAACCTGCTAAAGATTAGCGGGACAGTGCATTGCCAAGAAAGTTACAATATGAACTCGATTGTCCGGGTTTGCAAAGGTAGGTATTATAATTTGAATTTTAGCGATTATTCGCAGATATTTCTCTGCCGCAGCTTTTGTCGTCCGGCGTCCGGGGTGTAATTCCGGGCGGAATGCGGCCTGTTTTTGCGCGTTGCGGCCTTCTCTGCTGCGGTCTTCTTTGCTACGCCGTCCTCTGCTGCGGCCTTCTCTGCGGCCGTCTCTCAGGCTTTGGCCGGAAACGAAAAAGGCCGCTGTCGGGCGACCTGTCCGGGCGGGAACCCGTATCGTGTGTCAAATCAGCAGCGAATGCCGGGCGAGGAAGTCGAAAAACGCTTGGCGGTAGCTTTCCGAAACGGGAATGTACGTTTTGCCGAAGACGATGCGGTTGCGTTCGATGGTACGGATCTTCGCCGGCTGTACGATGTAGGAACGGTGAACGCGGATGAAACGCTCGGCGGGCAGCTGCTCCTCCAGCGATTTGAGACTCATCAGCGACAGTACCGGATGCGTTTGGCCCTCGATGTGGATTTTCACGTAGTCTTTCAGTCCTTTGATGTAGAGGATTTTATCCAGTTCGATCTGCTGCAGGCGGTATTCGGTCTTGACGAAGATGCTCCGGGCCTCTTCGGCGGAGGTTTGTCCGCCGGCTTCCGCCCGGTGTTTCAGCTCGAACCAGTCGAGCGCCTTGTTCGCCGCGGCCAGAAAATCGGCGTAGCTGATCGGTTTGAGCAGGTAATCGACCGCGTGCACGCGGAAGCCCTCGACCGCATAGCGAC